>NZ_CP133267.1:3599905-3924810 GCF_030915465.1 Neobacillus sp. PS3-34 | reverse complement strand
CTGGCAAGCTCGCCAATTTCTTCTGTCATTCTAGCCAGCATTGCCAGCGGACTAAAATAGCCCTCCTTAAATTGACTTATATATGTATGAACCTCGTTCTGAAGCTCCTGCATTGTTTTTCCATTGCTGCCCAATCTACTTCACCTCAATTATGTAGTATTGCTAAACATCTATATCATTCTCATGTTAGCTAAATTAAAGGTTATTTACAAATATTTTTGATTTATTTGTTTAGGGTTGTCCTGTTTGAATTGCTGAATATTCCTTAATCCTATATAATAATAACCGCTGATTTGGAGAAAATTATGGAAAAGGAGGAATGAATGATGATATTTGGCCTTAGACTTAAAAATATTTTTTTTATTATTGTCGGAGCCGCAATTCTTTCATTTGGACTCGTCAACTTCAACATGCAAAATCATTTAGCAGAAGGCGGCTTTACCGGGATTACCCTTTTGCTGTTTTTTATGTTCAAATGGGATCCATCTTATACAAACTTAATCTTGAACATTCCTCTCTTTTTTGTAGGCTGGAAACTGTTAGGGAGGAAATCATTTCTTTATACCATCATTGGCACAGTAGGTGTTTCTTTATTTTTATGGATCTTTCAGCGCTATCCAATTGATATGCCTCTTTACGAAGATTTGACTCTGGCAGCACTGTTTGCTGGTGTTTCCATAGGCATCGGATTAGGGATAATCTTCCGGTTTGGAGGAACAACTGGCGGAGTAGACATCATAGCGAGGCTTGTCCATAAGTATGCCGGATGGAGCATGGGACGGACGATGTTTTTATTTGATGCATGTGTCATTGCGCTTTCTCTGCTAACTTATCTGACCTACCGGGAGGCTATGTATACCCTTGTAGCTGTTTTTGTTGGGGCCAGAGTGATTGATTTTATGCAGGAAGGGGCTTATTCAGCAAGAGGAGCAATGATTATTTCTGACCAAAATAACGAAATTTCACGAAAGATAATGGCCGAAATGGATCGTGGAGTTACCGTTTTAAGAGGATATGGATCATTTACCAAAAATGAACGGGAAGTTCTTTATTGCGTTGTTGGCAAAAATGAAATTGTCCGCTTGAAGGGTATCATTACCTCTGTTGATCCACATGCGTTCGTATCAGTGAGTGTCGTGCATGACGTTCTTGGAGAAGGCTTTACACTGGATGAAAACAAAAAACCGATAGAGCATTAATATTTATCCAGCTAACTTCGATTTAAAAAAAGCGCTGCCAAATAGGCAGCGCTTTTTTTAATCATTTCTGCTCATGCCTGTATAAATCAGGATGAGTCTTATTAATTCAAGGACTGCAACAGCTGCTGCAGCTACATAGGTAAGAGCCGCTGCATTTAAAACCTTCCTTGTTTGTTTTTCTTCTGATCCGCTGATAAGCCCAAGGGATACCACTTGGTCCATTGCCCGACTGGATGCATTGAATTCTACCGGAAGTGTAATCACTTGGAATACGACTGCTGCGGCCATAAAAATGATTCCTAACAGGATCATTCCGCTCATATGAGCTATAAAGCCAATCATAATCAGGATCCATGAAAAATTCGAACCGATATTTGCTACTGGAACTAATGCATGCCTAAACCTTAAAAAAGCATATCCGTTCGCATCCTGGATTGCATGTCCAACCTCATGGGCTGCAACAGCAGCAGAAGCGATTGATTGTCCGTGATATATATTTGGTGAGAGGCGAACTGTTTTTGTTCTTGGATCGTAATGATCACTTAGAAAACCTCTTCCCTGTTCAATTCCTACCTGGAACAGGCCGTTAGCATTCAAAATTGCTCTTGCGACTTCCGCTCCACTTCTATGATAGGATGAAGCCACCTTGGAATATTTTGCAAAAGCGCCTTTCACTCTCATCTGTGCCCAAAGTGGAACAAGAATGATAAATGCAAAATAAATAAGATACATAGGGAACCCCCATTCAAATCTAGTTGTTTTACATTTTATTGGCGGGTAAGAATGGTGTCAATCTTTTTGCTCTCTTGAACGGTTCTTACGGGCTTGCTTTTCACCTATATATTTTCTCCAGCCTACATACGATAATGTCATGGTTATTATGCTTCCAGTTGAAATAATTACCCACCACAAAGAAGGATCCGCTTGATCTTCATCCATTTCATCAAAAATGCTCTGCAAATCCATTTCCGCTGTTTCAAGTTCCTGTCTGCTTGCAGGTTCAGCAAGCCTCTCAGGAATAAAATGTTCAATCACATCAATTCTTGCATCCAATCTTTGTATATGTTCTGCTGGAATATCTATTTTCATACTGGGATACACAATATCATATAAAGATAAAAATCGATTAAAGCTGTTATGGAAGGCGATTGAGTCGTTATTAAAAGCTGCAATCTTCGCTTTATTAAAAGCTGGCATGATCTGTTTTTTCATTTCTATCCAAAGCGGCTGATGCCTGGTCGCCAGCGCGTCCACAGCTAGCCTAAATTTAGTCACCTTATTCATTCTATCTTGGTAATTCATATCAGGGCTGGCGGCAGCCTCCATCGCCTCATCATGAGAAACTGTAATAATTCTTAATTCATCTATTGATAAAGGCCTGTCTTTTCCGGTTACATAAAAAAATTGATTAGAAAAATAGTTAAGAATTGTTTTTGCATCCTCATATCTTTGGGATTTCACCATTTGTAAGGCTTCATCCGAAATTTCATCCAGTTTTTCTAAAGGTGACGGCTGTGTTGCAGATGCATTCAAAGGTGCCAACAGCAAAATGATGACTGATATTAATAGGATCCATTTTACCTTCATTCTTGTCCCCCCTTCCATACTACTAAAATGTATGTAGGGCTGGACAAGGATAGACCACCTTTTAGGTGCTCAGATTATGATTTTATATCCAGTTTGAATCGATTAGGCCGCATACATAGATAGTAAGCAATGCTTAAGGAAATGATAGACAGCCAAAATGTGAAATAGCCAATTTGGGGAGTATACAATGCTAAATCGTGATAGCGGGGCAGCATAAAGAAAACATAATCAATTACATCGTTATGCAGTGTCCATATAGCAGCAACAACAAAGTGCCACCACTTTATCCTGTAAAAAGGTGCATATAGAAGGCCCTGCACAGCCATGGCAAAATGGGAGGCCATAAGCATATATCCGACTCCATCCAATTCACCATTTACGAAATATACGAGTAAATTCATCACGACAGCCCATATACCATATTTAAATAGTGTAATAATAGCAAGACTCTCCATTAGCCCCCAATTTTTTTTCAGTAAGAAAGCAAGCAGTACAAATACAAAAAATAAGCTTGCAGTTGGGCTGTCAGGTACAAACGCAAGGAATTTTGCCGGTGTATCCTCAAGCTGCCAGCCATACCAGTAATACCCATAAATCGTCCCTGCGATATTCACAACGAGCAAAAGCCATAATATACTTCTATTTGCCAATAACGGATAGACCCAATTCAATGTCAGACCTCTTTTCAAATAGTATCAAAGGAAATTTACTTATGTAGATTAACATAATGCATATCAAATTTTATTAGCTAAAAAAAGCTGACGAGGTTCGCCAGCTTTTCAAAAAATTATTTGGACTTTAAGCCTGCAATGAATTCAGTTAGCGTTTTAAGCTCTGCATCAGTGCCTTTGAAGACGCCTGGAGGCATTTTGCCTCTACCATGTCTGGCAATATTGGCGATTTCTTCAGGTTTCAGACCGGTATCATATAATTTTGGTCCCATTCCTCCGCCTAACTCGTTGCCGTGGCAGCCGAGACAGCCGTTATTGGAAGCAATTTTATATCCATCGGCATTCTTGTCAATCTTTCGCCAAAGGTGATTTTACCCTGACGCTCTGCTGCAGCCCAGTCATGTGTAGCAACAGATTGCCAAGTCAAAAATACAATGGCTGCTAAAGCAAGCAGCATAAACCCAGTAGCCAAAGGACGTTTTGACGGGCGTCGTTCAGGTCCGCGATCAATGAACGGAGCAAGAAGCAATCCGCCAAAAGCAAGTCCTGGAATAATGAACGCTCCAATTATTGTATAAGGACCTGAAGCATATGAGTATTTCAGCAACTGGTATAAAAACAAGAAATACCAGTCTGGCAATGGAATATAGCCAGTGTCCGTCGGATCCGCAATCCTCTCAAGCGGAGACGGGTGAGCAATTGTCAAACATAAATATCCTACTAGAAAAACTGCACCTACCATCCATTCTTTCAAAAGGAAGTTAGGCCAGAATGCTTCTGTTTTACCAGGGTATTCCGAATAATCTTTCGGAATGTTCGGTTTACGTTCCGAAGGTGCCAGAACACGTGAATCACCAACGAACTTCATACCTTTACCGCGATGCATCGAGCAATCCCCCTCCTTTATCCGTAAAGATAAACGATTGTTTACCTTTATCGCCTAAATTTTTATAGTGGTCCTGAAATACCTTGTTTACGAATCATTAAGAAGTGAGCTCCCATAAGGCCGAGCAATACTCCTGGCAGGAAGAATACATGGATCGCAAAGAAACGGGTCAGTGTCTGGGCACCGACGATATGCTCATGCCCTGCAAGCAATACTTTCACATAGGAACCAATAAACGGTGTCGCTTCAGCGATTTGAAGACCTACTTTTGTCGCAAATAACGCTTTCATATCCCAAGGCAATAAATAACCTGTGAATCCAAGTCCAAGCATAACGAAGAAAATTAATACTCCGACTACCCAGTTAAGCTCACGTGGCTTTTTATACGCGCCCTGGAAAAATACGCGTAATGTATGTAAAAACATCATTACTAATACTAAGCTTGCACCCCAGTGGTGCATGCCGCGCACGATTTGTCCGAAAGCTACCTGGTTTTGTAGGTAGTATACGGATTGCCATGCATTTTTAATATCCGGTACATAGTACATTGATAAGAACATACCAGAAAGTATCTGAATTACTGTAACAAAGAACGTCAGACCTCCAAAGCAGTAAACAAACGCAGAAAAGTGATGCGCAGGGTTTACGTGCTCAGGCACTTCATGGTCTGCGATATCGCGCCACAAAGGCGTAATATCCAAACGCTCATCTACCCAATCGTAAATTTTGTTTAACAATTATTACGCCTCCTTCCGTGGTTTAGCTTGGCCTAAATACAGGTAGCCGTCTTTTTCTTTGAATGGATATACATCAAGTGGTGCCAGTGGTGGTGTACCTGGAATATTTGTGCCGTCTTTCTCATAGCGGCCATAGTGGCAAGGGCAGAAGAATTGTTCTGGATGCTCCTTACTTGTATTCCAGCCAACTGTACAGCCTAGATGCTTACAAACAGGCGATAGGGCAACGATTTTTCCTTTGTCATCCTTATAAACCCACGCCGTGCTCGTTACGTCAGACTCATACCATGCATCTTTTTGCTTGAATGTGAAGTCCACGCGAACAGGTTCATTCGTTAATTCATCTACTTTTTGCTTAGTCGGTGTAAAATTGCCAGCTTCTTCAGCCTTTAAAACAGGATCAACTGCGAAACGTACCATTGGCATTAACATACCAGCTGCCATGAAACCGCCTACACCAGTCAATGTATAGCTCAAAAATTGGCGTCTTGAAACTCGATGCTTACTCATGCTTATCCCCCCTCTATTCACGAAGTTAAGTCCATCGGACATAATTAAACACATATAAAACTAGGACATAATTATGATATATCAATCTTTAACCAAGGTCAATATAATAGTATAGCTTTGTTCTTATCTAGACAGGGTTTACTCATTTTCACGCCATTTTTGAGTAAATAAGTTTAATAACTGCTTAACCTGGCTGCTAACTATCGAAATCTTTTGGGAATCCTCCATATTTTCAAGAGGGATGGAGGGCATCCATATGACAGACCCTCCAAGGGAGGATTCGTGGCTCTTCCAATCACTATCTGAAGTCAAATAAAAAATGTGCTTAAAGCCGCTTTCTTTCAGGCTGCTTTCCCATTCTGAAAGCTTAACAATCGATTGTTCAAGTGTTCCTTCCTTCAAATATGTAAAAGGCGGCAGGAGTACCAGCCTGCCGGTAAATTGGCGCTCAAGTTGATTTGTCAGTAAGGACAAAAATTCAAACATCGATGCTGACTGCTTCATTTCATCGCCGAAAGATATCGGATACAAGGAAATGACTGCTGTATCAACGTATTCCTTCGATTTCATATACATCTCTATATCCTGTGGAACCCATTTCATTTTTTTCACTCCAACGTATTTTTTCTCTATTATCATAACATTATTGCTAAAAATCGCCAAAAATAAAAATTATTTTTAAAAAACAAAAAGCCTGCCTACAGCAAGCTCCCATTTTCCACATGGCTATTCATACTATTTAATTGCTCCGTTAATAAACGAAACCTCTCTTTGTCTTGTTTATCAAGTGCCTCATCTATCATACTCAATAGTTTTTCACGCTGAAACCTTTCAATGCTGCTGTTTAAAAACTGTTCGGCTATTTCAACGTCTTTTTCATTCACTTGAAGATGCTTTGGTACAAATGGATTCTCCTCAAGGACTGCCGCGTACTGATGCATCTTATTTGAAGCATTGAAATTCAACTGAATGTAGATTTCTTCTTCTCGGTTTAGCCTGATATCGTGAAAGGATTTCTCGGCATCTGTTGTCATCACATTTTCTTTGTAAAAACGGAAGGGAACTTTATCAACGCAATGAGTGGACATGATCAGCCCTTTTGGACAATACTGCGCTTGTTCAACAAAATGTACCTTCTCCATTAATTGGTCGTGACTCATCAAATAATTTAAAATCCAAACACATTCTCTTCTTTTTAACTGATAATGGTTTAAAAACCAGCGAATAAAATCCTTCTTCTCGTTGACAGAAACAGGGGTTGCCATCGTAGATTCCCTCCTCTGCTTTCTTTTTGTTCAAATTTTCAAGCTACATTTCAGTCAGTCGGCCGACTAATTCAATGAACTCCTCATTTGTTGGATCATTTTTAAGGAGCTGTTTAAAAATTTCGGCGGCTAGTGCGTTTTTTCCTTCCTCTAATAAAAAATATCCGTAATCTTGAAGAAAAGTTTCATTATTCTTAAAAAAAGTATATGCACTCTCATATTTGTTTAATGCCTGTGAAAATTCTTCAATTCTGTGATATGCCAGGGCAGCATCCCATAAAAGCTGTGGTTCTTCATCTTCCTGGATATCTATTTCCTTTATCAAATCAATTACATCTTCAAATTTTTCCAGCTGAAGGAAGATTTTATTTAACGTCAGAACAGCTTCCGTATAGCCAGGGTCTAGGGCAATTGCTTCCCGCAGGAACTGTTCAGCCTCCTCATTCCTTCCAAGCTTTAACGCAATCTTGCCACCATAGAAAAATAATTCATTACTAAACTCATCCTGCTTAATCCCAAGTTTAATTGTTTCAAGACTGTTCTCAAGCTCTTCTTCAAATTCATACGCTTTTGCTAATTGAAGATAAATGGAATGATACTCCGGATCTAATTCTTTTAATTCATTAAATTTTTCGATTGCTGTCCTATAATAACCAGCCTGTAAAGCCGTAAACGCATAGCCAAAAAGTGTATTGATTTCCAGTTTATCCTCGAGCGCTTTTTTATAATACGGGAGGGCATCCTCAAAAGCACCAGAGACGCTCAGGATATCTCCTATTCTCTGGTTTATGCTTACGCCTGCAATTTCACTTTCTTCCTTGAGAACCTTTTGATAGGCCTCTATAGCCTTTGTTATTTCTCCCTGTTCACTATAAAGTTCGCCAAGGGCAAAATCAATGATGACTTCATGCGGCAGTACTTCTTTTGCCTTTGAAAGCTTTCGTTCACTTACTTCATAAAGCCCCTGAACCTGGTATAAATCTGCCATCAATAGAAGTGCCTGTGGAAAGCAGGCATCCCTTTCATTAATTCTGTCAAGGACGAGCAAGGCCTCTTCTTCTTTGCCTGCTTCAATCAGGATTTCTCCCAGTAAAGCGAGCAACTCACCCTCTTCCGGAAAAACCTTAAGCATATCTTCAATTAATGCCTTTGCTTCTTCAATAAAGCCAAATTGAAATAATTCCTCTCCAAGCAGAAACTTTTCTTCTGCAGTGCCATTTTTGAATACATTATTATATTCTTTTATAGCGTCTTTATGTTGACCGTTTTCTAATAGTTCAAGAATTCTTTCTACTCTATCCATATATATGTCCTCTCAATCACTAATAATTATATTTTAAAAAGCAAAAAAGGATGGCGTCTTCACTTTAACATGTTCTCCGAATCCAGGTTTATATAAAACCTCGCTTCCGGCTCTTATGACGTTTCCTTTATGTACAGTTACGACTAATCTCTCCTTATGATAAAGAAATAGGTCCGTTGTATCAACATTCTTGATTTCCCGGCTTTTCAAATACAAGTTATAACTAATTTCCCCACCATGCATAAGCCCTGCTCTTCGTGGCAAAAGGCCGATTTTATTTAATATAGATCGGGATAATGGCAAATTCTCCGGGACTTCTTCCAATAGGGAAGGGATTTTTTCTTTCAACATAATCTCCTGCCATTTGACGAGGCAGTTATCTGCAATTTTTTTCGAAACATCTGGAAGGCAGGGAATAAGAGGAACATTGTACGGAAACATTGCTTCTCTAATCCAGCCCCATGGAACTTGTGCCAATTCCTCCGCTTTCTGAAATTCTATGAAAATGGCGGGAACATGCTCTTTCCTGCAGCTTCTAATTAAGGTAGGGGTAAGTGCGTGGATGGGAATTCTGATACCGATTAAATAATCAATTGGTGAATTAAGCAGGAGATTTTTCGCGTTTTTCAGCTTTATTTTCAACTCATTCTCGTGAGTAACCTTAACATAGGTAAAAATGATGGTACAACCCTTTTTAAGAAAATGATCAGTAAAATAGGTTTTTAATGACGGATATGAATCAGTTAATAAATATCCTGTATCAAGAACTGCAAATGCAGGGGTCATTATATATGGTTCGGCATCCATTCTGAAAAAATTTAATTTTCTGAGGTTCTGCTGAAAAGAGCTGATTTGGTTTTCTTTAATTATTACGGAATTTTCAACCAGCTTGTCTTCTTTTAGAATAGTTGCATTTTCAATAATGTATGTCATAAAATCCACCCTTTCCCTGTCTTAAGACAAGCTATGCGGAATAACGGAGTATATGACAATAAAGGTGAAGGAATTCGCTTAAAAAGAAAAAAACAGCATTGAAGCTGTTTTTATCTTTTTAGACTATTAAGATGTTCAAAAAATTGCGGATACGAAACTGAGATGGCCTGATGATTTTCCAAGTACACTTCATCTTTGCAAATAAGGGACGCAATTGCCAGCATCATGCCAATGCGATGGTCTCCATGGCTCGAAACCCTCCCACCGGTTAATTGGGTTTTTCCGTAAACAATCATCCCATCCTCAGTTGCTTCAATTCGAGCGCCAAGTTTTCTCAGTTCTCCAACAACTGTGTCGATCCGGTTTGTCTCCTTCACTTTCAATTCTGCTGCATCCTTAATGACTGTCTTCCCTTCAGCCTGGGTTGCAAGGAGAGCAATAATAGGGATTTCATCAATCAATCGCGGAATGATATCCCCCTCTATAACCGTTCCCCTAAGCCTTGAAGAACGGATAATAAGATCCCCCACAGGTTCGCGGGAAGCCTCCTTCTCTGTAATCACTTCAAGGGTTGCTCCCATATCTTCCATTACATCAAGAATGCCTGACCTTGTCGGGTTTAGTCCTACATTTTTTAAAGTGAGCTCGCTTCCATCAGCAACGGCTCCTGCAGTCAGGAAAAATGCAGCCGAAGAGATATCTCCAGGCACATGGACATCAGATGCTTTGAGCGTTTGTCCGCCCTTAATTTTGATCATTCGATTTTCTCTTTGGATGTTTCCTCCGAATTGCTGAATCATTCTTTCTGTATGATCCCTTGTTTCTGCGGGTTCAACAATAACCGATTCTCCTTTGGCCTGAAGCGCAGCAAGCAATAATGCGGATTTAACCTGTGCACTGGCGACAGGAAGTTTGTAATGTATTGGATTCAAATTTCCACCTCTGATGCCAAGCGGGGTAAATCCACCTTCTTTACGACCATCTATGGATGCTCCCATTGTTTTTAATGGGTCTGTTACTCGAATCATCGGCCTTTTGGCAATGGATTCGTCCCCATGTAATACGGAATAAAAAGGACGGCCAGCTAAAATGCCCATCAATAATCTAATCGTTGTTCCTGAATTCCCAACATCAAGAAATTCCGCAGACTCAGTCAGTCCTTCAAATCCCTTTCCAAAAATCCGTAGATTTTGACCATTTTCCTCGATAATCACACCAAGCTTGCGAAAGCAAGAGATTGTGCTTAAGCAATCGTCGCCTGGTAAAAAATTAGTTACTGTTGTTACTCCATGAGAAATCGCTCCAAACATTACAGAACGATGGGAAATGGACTTATCCCCTGGAATACCAATCTCTCCTGCCAAGCCTCCATTAAAAGGCTTTAAAGTTAATGACTCCATTGAGATCCCCTTTTTCTGAAGAATTGCTTATTATGAACCATACGATGTCGGATAATTGCTATAAGACGCTATGCATCCTTCAGCCCTTTTTCGGTCATCTTCGGTTTGAAAGCTAATTACAAGCACTCCATAGATCTCTTCCCTTGTTTCAAGGATGCGAATATTCGTGATGCTGATATTTTCCTTTGCCAGATATCCTGTAATTTCAGAAATAATACCAGGATAATCGGGAACATCAACAAATAAATCATAAAATGCGGGTATTGCACCTTTTTCTTTCGAAGGCAGCCCATCACGAAACTGTTTTGCTCCCGTAAAATACCCAAGTATCCCTTCAGCATCTTCATGAAGTATCATGTTCCTAATTTGGGACATCTCATCATTCCAATGCTCCAGCAAACTTAATAAAACATCACGGTTATGCAGGAGAATATCTCGCCACATTTCTGGGCTGCTTGAGGCAATTCTGGTTATATCTCTAAAACCCCCAGCTGCAAGACGAGGAATTAGCATTTCCTCTGCAGAGAATTTTTCTGCCTGATGAACAAGTGAAGCTGCAATCAGATGTGGAAAGTGGCTGACGATGCCTGTAATAAAATCATGGCTGGCAGGTGTTACAGTCAAAAACTTGGCTTTCGTCCCCTTCAGCCATTCCTTCAGGATATTTGTCTTATCTTCCGGCACCCTGTTATCAGGAGTAATTAAGTAAAAGGCATTTTCAAATAGAATTTCCTTTGCTGCCGTGAACCCGCTTTTATGCGAGCCTGCCATAGGATTGCCGCCAATAAAATGGATTCCGTTGTCGATCAATTTGGAGGCTTTCAATGAAATTTTCCCTTTGGTACTGCCTGTATCGGTAATAATCACTTCGGGCTTTAAAGGAAGAGAATAAAGCAAATCAATAATTTTTTCTGCTTGATTGACTGGAGTGGCTATTACAATTAAGTCCGCTAAAATAGCTTCTGACTGAATACTTTCACAGTAATCATCAATGACCCCGATCGTTTTAGCCAGCTGTGCGTCCTTAAGGCGGATATCATACCCAATAATTGAAGCTTGGCTGTGTTCTTTTTTTAAACATAAAGCCAAAGAGCCTCCAATCAATCCCAGCCCAATAACTAAAACACGGCCATTCAAAGGATCACCGCCTTGTAAATATTTAATTAATTTAAAGTTCTTCCGCCAAAAATTCCTTCAACAATTCAATAAGACCCTCATTTTGTTCTTTTGAACCAACCGTAATCCTCACACAGGAAGGAAAGCCGAGGGCTTTACCAGACCTTACAATAAAACCGCGGGATAACAGATATTGAAACACCTCATCTCCATCACGGTTAAAATTGATTAAAATAAAATTCCCCTGTGAAGGAAAATATTCAAGCGCGTTTTCACCGCAAAATTGATAAAACTGTTCAAGCCCCTCTCTGTTTTTTAGCTTGCATACCTCGACGAATTCAGTATCCTCGATGGATGTTTTTGCTGCCAGCTGGGCGAAAGAATTGGTATTGAAGGGCTCCCGTGCAGGCTCAAGGGCACGGATTATATCACGATCCGCTATGCCATATCCTACCCGCATGCTTGCCAAGCCGTAGATTTTTGAAAATGTTCTTAACACAATGAGGTTTTTAAATTCCTTTAATAAATTAATTGAGTCGTGATAGTCTTCTGCAACTGCGTATTCATAATAGGCTTCATCTATTACCACCAGGATGTCCTGAGGGACTTTAGAAAGAAAGGATGCCATTTTTTCTTCAGATATGTATGTTCCAGTAGGATTATTAGGGCTGCACAGCCAAATAACATTTGTTTTTTCATCGACTGCCGCAAGCATTCCATCCAAGTCATGATCCCCATTTTTCAACGGTACTTCTCTTACCTCGGCACCTTCTAAGATGGCATTGTGTCTGTATTGAGGAAAAGTAGGAGTGGCCATGACCGTATTTGAATCAGAATGGAGAAGCGCTCTTGAAATAATTTGAATAATTTCATCAGAACCGTTACCAAATAACAATTGATTAATGTCCACCTGTAAGGCTTCCGCTAGTGTTTCCCTTAAATTTGTGGCATATCCATCTGGATAGAGCTCTGTTTTCGGCTGATATTTTTTTAGAGATTCCAGCACCTTATCTGAACAGCCAAAAGGATTTTCATTTGAAGCCAGCTTAGTGATTTTTTCCAATCCATATTGTTTCTTTACTTCTTCAATTGATTTTCCTGGCAGGTATGGTGACAATTCGAGAAGCTGCTTTTTCCATCGCATGAGCTTTCACCTCAATATATATACTTTTTCTTATTAGCACATTAAAGTGTTTTGAGTTTTATTTTATCATATTTCTCGTTCGCTGTTTCCTAAATCAGGACGCAATCCCTTTGCTCCGTCAAGGTAAACATGGAAAAGTTCATCCTGTTTTTTCTCTGTATTGATATGCATCATGGCTCTTATACACATGGGAAGCGAGCCAGGGACGGACATTTCCTTCATGCACATAACCGGTACGTGAGTCCACCCCTTAAAACCCCTCATCGCTTTTGCGGGAAAAACGGCGGTTATATCATCGGTAGTAGATAAAAATATGGACGCAACAGAATCAGCGTTTATTTGGTTTTTTTCAATCATTGTTTTTAAAAGCTTTTCTGCGGCACTTAAGATGGCCAGTTCCGTATTTTCTTGAGCCGTTATGGCCCTCTCACCCCTCTGATCATAAGATAACCCCCTATTATTTATCATGTAAGATACTCTAATAAAATTGCTTTATCTATTTGTTTCATTCTTGGCTTCCCCAGTTGTTCCAGTAAAACAAAATTGATTGAACTGCCTATTGTTTTTTTATCCTGCTCCATTTTTTCTATCAAGCTTTCTGCTTTGAGATGGGAAGGCACTTCTGTTTTATATCCCAACCTATGGATCCAGTTTAAAAATTCCTTAAGGTTGAAGGAAAGACCTGCCAAATCTATACTTAGCTGAAGTGCAAAGACCATCCCAATCATGACTGCCTCACCGTGTGTTATTTTTCCGTAGCCCATTTCTGCTTCGATTGCATGACCAAGAGTGTGTCCAAAGTTTAAAAATGCCCTGATTCCATTTTCCTTTTCATCTTGTGCAACAATATTTCCTTTGATTTTTATTCCTTTTTTTAAAGCCAAAGCCAACTGATCATTTGTGGCAGCTTCAAGATCAGAAATATTGAAAAGGAGCCATTGGTAGAAATCCTGATCCTGTATAAGTGCGTGCTTGATTACCTCTGCATACCCGGATCTCTTTTCAGTTATAGGCAGAGAATCCAAAAATTCAAGGTCATAAAACACTGCTTCAGGCTGATAAAATGCACCTATCATATTTTTCCCAAGCGGATGATTAATAGCGACTTTACCGCCGACAGCACTGTCATGGGCGAGAATTGTGGTTGGAATCTGTATAAAAGAAATTCCTCTCATAAAGGTTGCTGCAACAAATCCGCCAAGATCTCCTACAGCCCCTCCTCCAAAAGCAAGAACCAGAGATTTCCTGTCTAATTTCGCTTCCAATGCTGCCGTCAAAGCTGAATAATAAACCTCAAACGTCTTTGCTTTTTCACCGCTCGGCACAATAAAAACAGTGTAATGGAAATCCTCTAACTGGCTGATGAGTGCATGAGGATGAATTTCGGCTACCGTTTCATCTGTAATAATCATTATTTTAGTCAGCCCTTTAAAAGAGCTGTTCAACATTTGCTTTAATTGCGTTATTATACCTCTGCCGATGAAAACGGGATAGCTTTTTGAAGAAGCCTCAATTGAAATAGTGTCCACTAGAATTCCCTCGCAAATTCGCGCTGCCTTTTAATTTCTTCGACCAACACGTCGATACGGTCACTATAAAACTGGTCTACAATTGCACTGGCAAGCTCCCATGCCACCACATTTTCCATCACAACAGCTGCTGCTGGGACTGCACAGCTATCCGACCTCTCGATGCTGGCAGCAAATGGCTCCTTGGTTTCTATGTCAACACTTTGGAGAGGCTTGTAGAGCGTTGGAATAGGCTTCATAACACCTCTTACAATAATCGGCATGCCATTTGTCATCCCGCCTTCAAAACCGCCAAGACGATTTGTTTTCCGTGCATAGCCACTTTCTTCGGTCCAGATTATTTCATCGTGCACTTCGCTGCCAGGCTTTCTGGCTGCCTCAAAACCAATTCCGAATTCCACGCCCTTAAAAGCATTAATGCTTATTATTGCCCCTGCCAGGCGGGCATCCAGCTTTCTGTCATAGTGGACATAGCTCCCGACACCAACCGGCATGCCCTCTACTACCACCTCTACGATGCCTCCAATCGAATCACCATTCTTTTTTGCTTCATCGATTGCAAGCATCATCTCTTCACCAGCAGCACTGTCCATGCATCTTACAGGAGAGCTTTCAGTAATATCCTTTATTTGGCCAAACTAAAGGATGATAAATCATAAGCAGATTTGACACCTCCTATTTCTACCACATGAGATGCCAGATTTATTCCCAAAAGGGATAGCAATTTTTTTGCCGCCGCCCCTGCAGCTACTCTAACAGTCGTTTCTCTTGCAGAAGAGCGCTCAAGAACATTTCTCATATCCCTATGTCCATACTTAATGGCACCGTTTAAATCCGCATGTCCGGGACGCGGACGGGAAATTTTTCGTTTTACATCATCTAATTCATCTTCGTTGATTGGTTCTGCTCCCATTATATGGGTCCAATGCTTCCAATCATTATTTTTTACAGCAAATGAAACCGGGGACCCTAATGTCAAACCATGACGTACACCTGAAAGAATTTCTACAGAATCTTTTTCGATCTGCATCCTTCTTCCACGCCCATGACCCTTTTGCCTTCTTTCCAGCTCTTGATTGATATCTTCAGATGTTAAAGACATTCCCGCAGGAAGTCCTTCTATAATTGCTGTTAACTGGGGGCCATGTGACTCTCCCGCTGTTAAATACCTCATTCTCTTTCCCCCTTCAACTCGCTAAAGGATTTTTATTAATATACCATATGAAAATGAATATTTATAGTGAAATGTTTTATTTTTCAGCATATTGAATGCCGAAGATAGTTTATCACGCAATGGTCTCCATAATCCAAAAAGGAGCCGCATTCAGCAGGCTCCCGATGTTATTTATTTTTTCCGATAAAAAAAAGTATCCTCAGTTTCAAATCCATAGGTTGCAGGATTAAAAATCTGTTCAGTGCTTCCGACAAAAAAAATGCCGTCCTTTCTTAGCGCACTGCTAAATTTTTTGTAGAGGCCGTCCTTTGCTTCCTCAGTAAAATAAATCAATACATTTCTGCAAACAATTAGGTCAAATGGGCCACCAAAGGGGTCGGCAAGCAGATTTTGCTTTTTAAAGGTTATGCACTTTTTTATTTCATCTGAAATTTGAAAATAATCACCCTGCTTATAAAAATACTTTTTCTTTATTAAATCCGGAACTTCATTTAAGGACCTCTCAGGGTATATACCTATTTTAGCCCTTGCGATTGCGTTTTCATCCAAATCTGTTGCCATAATGTGAATTTGAGAAGCGGGCAGGAATTTTGACATCATCATTGCAAGTGTATAGGGCTCTTCCCCGGTAGAACAGGCTGCACTCCATATTTTCAGACGTTTATTCTTTTCAAGCATTTTAGGCATGATTTTGGTCTCTAAAACTTCCCATCGCTTGTAATTCCGATAGAACTCTGAAACATTTATGGTCATTCGATCTAAAAATTCATTTAAGAGATCCTTATTTTTATTCATTTCAGCAAAAAAATCCTGAAAAGAAGAAAAGCCTTTTTTTTCATATAAGGATATTAGGCGCCGTTTCATTTGCGCTTCTTTATACAGAGAAAGATCTATTCCAGTTTTTCTTTTAATATTTCCGACAAAAAGCTGATAATCCTGTGGCATGGTAATACCCCTCTTGCACTGTATATATTGCAAAAAAATATTTTAATAAATAAAGAGACATGGATACAACATTTTTGAAAGCGTATGCAAAAAAGGCACTCGTATATGTTTATACAAGTGCCTCTTTTTATTAATTAGTAAATCCACTCATTAACTAATTTAGTGTACTCTGTCAGCTCTTCTTCTTTGAAGAATACGCCGATTTCACGCTCTGCACTTGCTGGAGAATCGGATCCATGGATTACGTTCTTTCCTACTGTTAAAGCAAAATCTCCGCGGATCGTACCTTGAACTGCATCTTTAGGGTTAGTTGAACCCATCATCTGACGAGCAGTTGCAATAACGTTTTCACCTTGCCAAACCATTGCAAATACAGGACCAGAAGTAATAAAATCTACAAGTTCTCCAAAGAAAGGGCGCTCTTTATGCTCACCGTAGTGCTCCTCTGCCAGGCTTTGGGGAATGCTCATTAATTTTGCTCCGACAAGCTGAAAGCCCTTTCTTTCAAAACGGCTAGTAATTTCACCAATTAGGTTTCTCTGAACTCCATCAGGTTTTACCATCAAAAATGTTTTTTCCATGAATTCCACTCCTAAAAATTATGTATAATGACTATCCGGAAGGACAACCCACGAAAAATATTAACATTGTTTTGAAAATTTCGCAACCTCTTAAGATTTTCGCCTCCCAATAAACCTAGCAATGTCCCGAAGGGTTTTTTGGGCTTTATTCGATGGCAGTTCTTCAAGAATTGCTAACGCCTTATCCAAGTAGCGGTCGCTTAAAGCGAGCGATTCTTCAATCGCACCCGATTGTTTAACCATTGATATGATATTTTGCATTTCAGCAGGATCCATATTTTCATTGACCTTTTCAATTTCCTGGCGAATAACATCGTTTCTCATTGCATATAAAGCAGGAAGGGTTATATTCCCTTGTAATAAATCACTGCCCGCTGGCTTTCCTAGATCTTTTTCGGATGCCGTAAAATCTAGAACATCGTCGGTAATCTGAAATGACATTCCAACGTAATAACCAAAACGGAAAAGTTTTTTATGAAGTGATTCTTCTACTCCGGCAGCAATGGCACCGAGCTGGCAGCTAACAGCGATGAGAAGGGCGGTCTTCCTTTTTATTCTGCGCAGATAATCACGGAAGTTTTGGTTATATCGATATTTGTCTTTAATCTGCTCAATTTCACCAATACACACTTCAACAATCGTATTTGCAAGAATCTTATGTGCCAACGGATTTTTGATATTAGTCATTAATTCTAGAGAAAGTGCAAAAATAAAATCACCGGTATACATAGCTATCCGATTATCCCATTTCGACTTGACTGTTGGTTTTCCCCTTCTCATATCCGCATCGTCAATTACATCATCATGGACCAATGACGCCATATGGATTAATTCCAGAGCAACAGCCACGTCTTTGATGACTTCGATATCATATTGGCCAAATTTCCCAGCAAGCAAAACAAATACAGGCCGGATTCTTTTTCCTCCGGCTTGCAATGTATGCAAGGAAGCCTGCTTTAAAAGAAGAGATTCTGCCTGAATCGTCTCCTCAAGCTTTTTTTCAATTAAATTAATATCCGAATTCAAAAATGAATACATCATTTTTAATTTCATTTGTATTCACCCTGCTTTTTCATCCTGTGTATCCGTCCTAAAATCATCTCTTATTGCCTATATGAACTGCAGCGACTCCTCCACTATAGGGCTTATACACTACATCCTTAAAACCAGCAGTTTCAAACATGCGCGCAAGCTTCTTCATGCCGGGAAATCCCTTGCCGATTCTTGAAGCCATGAATACTCATTGAAGCTCTTTGCAAACAGTTTCCCGAATACAGGCATGATAAATCTGAAATAGAAATAATATAGCTGTTTGAAGCCCAGCACCGTTGGCTGGGATGTTTCAAGGCAAACTGCAATGCCTCCGGGTTTCAGTACACGGTTCATTTCTTTTAATACCTGCAAATAATCCGGGACGTTTCTCAAGCCAAACCCTATTGTTACATAATCGAAGGATGCATCAGGGAAGGGCAATTCCATTGCATTCCCATGAACGAGCCGTACCTGCTTTAATTGCAGAGCGTTTACTTTTTCCTGCCCGATTTTTAACATATTCTGGCTGAAATCCAATCCGACCACTTCACCCTTAGTGCCCACTGCATCAGCTAATGCAATTGTCCAGTCAGCTGTACCACAGCATACATCCAGGGCTTTTGAGCCAGGTTGGACATTCATTCTTTTCATCGTATCTTTGCGCCATTTAATATGCTGCTGGAAACTGATTACTGAGTTCATTTTATCATAGTTTTCATATATTTTTTCAAACACATGATGAACCCGCTCTTCTTTAGACTGGTGCATTTATCTTACCCTTCTTCCACATATGTTTTTGCCATAGGCTGGTGCTGATTGAGAATGGATGAGATCCTTTTTTCTAAAACATCATTCAGATATGGGAGCTGATTTATTCCCTTTTCAATTAATCCTTTTGAGAATTCAATATACCGGTCACAGATTAACAGCAAATATCTCTGCTGTTCCTGTGAGATGTCTTTGTTTTTATTCTCACTTTTAGGAAATGCCGCTTTCTTCAAGGCGTCAAATAAAATGGAAGTTCCAGCCTGAAGGTACTGCTTTTTTTCATTAAGCAACCGCTTGACGAACAGAAGGTCTGATGCAAATTCGCTCCAGACGTTTGCCTGAAAATAATGCGATAGCCTGTAAATTAAAGACCCCTCAATTGCCTTTATGTTTGCCATCAATTTCTCTATTCCATCAAATTCCTTTTGGTAAAGTGATATTTTGTGTTCATTCACTTCTTTAATTCCTCTAGAGAGCGCGTTGATCATTAAAATATCATCAGATTCTGCAAGCAATTTATAGTACAAGCCGCTAAAGTAATCTCCTGCTAACACAGTCAGCTGGCGGCTTTTGGGATTTTCGTTCTCTGCCTCGGAAGTATAAGCATTCGAGACATTTTCATGGGTATCAAGGGCAATTTGAACAAGCATGGTTGTCAATGCATAATTTTGCATTTCAATATAGGGCAGTTCTAAATGATCCATGATGGAAATTAGGATTAGAAGTTTATCTTCATCAACAACAGGAGTTTTAATATAATTAAGCAAGTATGGGTGATGCACCTTTTGCTCAACTTGCTCTTTAATATCTGCCAGTTTAGTTTGAATGTCCTGCAATTTGATCACCCTTGCTTCCCCAAATTCTAAAAATGTAAGCGTCTTAATAATAAATGTTTTATGTAAATCTATATTGTTTTTCTATTATTCCCAATAAACAAGGCAGTCACAATTATAACATAAAAGATGTTTTAATGCTCAGCTTTCACAAAATAATAACAATTCCAGCGTATGATAAAAATAAAAGAAACAGAACGGTTTGAAACTTCACCGTTCTGATCAACTATTTTTTCAATTCGCTTTCAACTTCTCCAAAAGAAGTCAGAATCTTCGCGTTCCCTCTGATTTTAATAGCTGACGTATGATCGGTAAATTGTGCGATTAGCACTTCACCTTTATCGAGTTTTTCCGAATGATGAAATTTGGTATCCGACCCTCTTGTTAATCCAATTACGCTAACACCATCATCTACAGCCTTGATCACTATATACTCAGAATTCTGCGATTTCTTATTATCCATAATACTGCCCCCTACATGTAAATGGTAGATAAAAAACGGGGTGAACTTTAAATTAGTTTTTGATTAAAGATAATACCTCGGACCGTGCGATTGCATTGTCAACGAACTCTCCGCGTACAGCAGAGGTTATCGTTTTAGATCCTGGTTTTTTTACACCGCGCATGGTCATGCACATATGCTCTGCTTCAACCACAACCATTACTCCATGAGGTTCGAGCTTCTCCATAATACTGTTGGCAATGGTAGAAGTAATTCTTTCCTGAAGCTGACACCTTTCGCAACAGCCTCAACAGCCCTAGCCAATTTACTTAAACCCGTTACTCTTCCGTTTCTTGGTATGTATGCTACATGAGCTTTTCCGAAGAATGGTACAAGATGGTGCTCACACATTGAGTAAAAAGGGATATCCTTCACAAGTACCAGTTCCTCATGGTCTTCACCGAAAATGGTTTCAAAATGAGCTTTCGGATCTTCATTCAATCCGCTGAAAACTTCTTCATACATTTTTGCTACACGTTTTGGGGTATCGAGCAAACCTTCGCGGTTAGGATCCTCTCCGATTGCTTCTAAAATCAAACGCACCGCTTCTTCAATCTGGGCACGATTCACGTTTGTCATGATGTTTCCTCCTAATGTATCTACTATTCCTCTTGACAAATACATCTTAGCATATCAGTCAGGACATGCAAAATTAAATACTTTTGAATAGAGCATTGTAAGTTACGCTGTACTGAAGGTATTTTTACAATGATCAAAAAACGAAAAAAGGCCGCAGATTGACTCCACGGCCTTTTTTGCTTAAGCATTCGCTCAAAGCACATAATTTATGTAATTATTTCACTGCATCTTTAAGCGCTTTACCTGGTTTGAAAGCTGGAACTTTGCTCGCAGCGATTTCGATTTCATCGCCAGTTTGTGGGTTGCGTCCTTTACGAGCAGAGCGCTCACGAACTTCAAAGTTACCAAAACCGATTAGTTGTACTTTGTCACCACTTTTTAAAGCGTCTAAAATGGATTCAAAAACAGCATCAACCGCTTTTGTAGCGTCCTTTTTAGAAAGTTCGCCTGCTTCAGCTACTGCATTAATAAGTTCTGTCTTGTTCATGCCATTCACCTCCTCCCAAAAATTTAAATTGGTAAATAAGATTACTTATCTACATTTCTAAACAAAATTCGCCAATAATATACGTCAATCCGTATATTTTGTTGACAGTGCTAATATTAAAGCAACACGTTACAGATTTCAATCTATTTTTTCATTAAAAACCCAATAAAATAAAGGTTTTTAGCACTGTAACGTAATTCTGTTAAAAGATTATCATAATCATTTAGCCATATCAAGAATATTTAATAAAATAATGGAAATCTTTTCTTAACTGTAATGACTATGTAATAACTTTAATTGGTTTATACCCTTTGGTTTAACTCTCAAACCTTAAATACAAAAGGCTGTTTTCTAAAAGATTGTTGTTTTTAATAGTAGTTGATTTCCACTTCAGGATGCTCGCTTTCCGCGGGGTTGGCGGTGAGCCTCCTCGTCGCTGAAGCGACTGCGGGGTCTCACCTGTCCCACTGCTCCCGCAGGACGTTGAATCAGCTCCCTAGAATACACACCGCACGAAGGAAATGCGATAGCATTTTCGAGGATCTCGCACCTTCCGCTTCAATCAACTTCCTTATCAACCATCTGATTCACTCTAAATAGCAACAAAGTTTACGAAAACAGCCATACAAAAAGACTCCCATAGGGAGCCATCCAAGTTAAAGGATGATGGCAATTAAGCCGCCTGATCCTTCATTTATGATTCTTTCTAATGTTTCTTTTAATTTATATCGTGCATTTTCTGGCATTAATGAGAGTTTTGCCTGGATGCCCTCTCTAACGATTGAACTCAGGCTGCGTCCGAAAATGTCAGAATTCCAGATAGAAAGCGGATCGTCCTCAAAATCCTGCATCAGGTAGCGGACAAGTTCCTCACTCTGTTTTTCAGTTCCGATGATTGGGGCGAACTCTGATTCAACATCTACTTTTATCATGTGGATGGATGGAGCGACCGCTCTAAGCCTTACTCCGAATCTGGCACCCTGGCGTATGATTTCCGGCTCCTCAAGACTCATATCAGACAGTGTTGGAGATGCGATGCCATAACCGGTTTGCTTCACCATTTTCAGCGCATCTGAAATATGGTCATACTCAGCTTTTGCATGCGCAAAATCCTGCATCAGTTCTAGCAAATGGTCCTTACCCCTAATTTCAACGCCGACTATTTCTTTTAAGATTTCATCGTATAATTCATCGGGAGCGTACAGATCAATTTCGGCAACCCCCTGCCCCATTTCCATCCCTGCAAGCCCGGCACGCTCGATATAATCAAACTCACTGAACTGCTGGACTACTCTGTCAACATCTCTTAATCTCTTTATATCTTTAACTGTTTCCTTCACTGCCTCTTGATAGCTTTCACGAAGCCAATGATTCTCTCTAAGGACCATTACCCAGCTCGGAAGATTAACATTCACTTCAAGCACAGGGAATTCGTATAGTGCTTCACGCATTACATTTAATACATCAGATTCCCTCATACTTTCCACACTCATCGCCACAACCGGAATATCATACTTTTCTGCCAGTGCTGCTCTTAATGATTCAGTATTAGGATGATATGGCTGGGCACTGTTTACCACCATGATGAATGGTTTGCCCACTTCTTTTAGCTCGTCAATCACGCGCTCCTCGGCTTCCAGATAGCTATTACGAGGAATTTCACCGATCGTGCCGTCGGTTGTAATCACAACCCCGATAGTAGAATGCTCCTGAATAACTTTTCTGGTTCCAATCTCAGCTGCTTCATGGAAAGGGATTGGCTCCTCATACCATGGAGTAGTAATCATTCTAGGACCATTTTCGTCTTCGTAACCCTTTGCGCCTGGAACTGTATATCCAACACAATCCACAAGCCTGATGTTGACATCCAGACCTTCTCCAACATGAACCGACGTCGCCTGATTAGGAACAAATTTCGGTTCTGTTGTCATGATTGTTTTACCAGCAGCACTTTGTGGAAGTTCATCCTGTGTGCGAGCCCTTTCAGCCTCATTCGCTATATTCGGTAAAACAACCAGTTCCATAAATTTCTTGATGAAAGTGGATTTGCCAGTCCGCACTGCACCGACAACCCCTAAATAAATATCACCGCCTGTTCTTTCGGCAATATCTTTAAAAATATCTACCTTTTCCAAATGATCCCCTCCCGATCATAGAGTTAGTGGGATAATATTATCCATTTAGGTATTTTGGGACAATATATATCTATGATGTTGTCCTATATTTTTATGACTGTTTTTTAAAATTTTCTTACCCCCTTATTGGAAAGTCACCAGATCAGTTGGAAAATGATTTAACCCGTGCTTGTCAACAAATAAGGGCTCTGCAAGAAAACGAAGCTACTAAAGGACCATTCCCTTATATCTAAGAGGATTCTGCTTCTTTTCCATCAACAAAAAAACCCTTCTCCTACAATATATTTCATAGGAAAAGGGTTATGACTAATTTTCTTAATAGCCAAGAAAAGAGAATACCGCTGTTATTTCTTGTTTTCCAAAAAAACCGGTTCATTTTTTTCATCAATTGTATATGGCAATGAATAGGCAGGTACAAACATTGATTTTTTCAAAAGGATTTGGCGGATATCGTCGCCAGGCTTGAAACCGCCTGTTCCTTTTTCTTTAATTGCACGATATAAATCCATACGATAATCCACATATACTTCACCTTCACCACTAATGATATAAGGGAGATTTTGATGAGTATATGGGCTTACGGCAAATGGAGGCTCCTTATAGCCCAGTTGTTTGAAATCCAGTGTATAAACATTGGATGCCAATATTTTTTTAAATGGAGGATAGCCTCCCATTTTGATTCTAAGTTTTATCTCTCTAATCGTATCTGCTATCCGCAGATCGAATAATTTGACTGTTGGTTTTGTCTCGGCATTGATGATTACATATTGGAAAACACCGCCGCTTTCAAAAGCATTTCCCGGCGGCTCGGCCATGTATTTCGGGGAAATTTTTTCGAAATCGATAGGGTATTTTTGATAAATCGGCGTATTCGCATCTCTTGTTTTAATCGGAAGAATTCCTCCGTTATCCTTTTGGAAGGATTCAACCGCAGACTGAACCGCTTGAAGCTGGTCTTGATACGGCGTTTGATTCTTTGCCATTTCTTCTTCCGGATACATACAGCCGGAGAGAAGGATGGATAATAACCCGATCAATAAACCAAGAAATTTCTTTTTCATACTATCCATCC
This sequence comes from Neobacillus sp. PS3-34, assembly GCF_030915465.1. Taxonomy (GTDB): domain Bacteria; phylum Bacillota; class Bacilli; order Bacillales; family Cytobacillaceae; genus Neobacillus_A. The sequence continues at coordinate 3,900,422 of NZ_CP133267.1, read as the reverse complement.
TTTAAACTTATCTTTCCTTACAAAAAATTGTCAGGCAAATAAGGTAATAAACATAATAATTCCAGACAGAATCATAAAAATATAGGCTGCAAGCGCTGTAACAAATCGAAAAGCACCTTTAAGCTTGTACCTGCTGACAATGATTAAAATAATGGCAAGAAACATAAATGCCATCCCTGCAAAGGATATCCACATTTTTAATAAAGCTGGCGACAAAGACAACCCCCCCTTTTTCCGAAGGTAATTATATCACAGGAGTAAAGTTTAAAAAATTAAAAATAAAAAAGGCCAAAGTAAAGAGGGGCGAGGTCTTTACTCCGGCCTTGGGACTAATTAACCCATGCACACTTTTCATGTTACCAGTTTGCTTCGATGCATTGTATGCTGAGGCTTTATAAAAGGTATCCTCAAACGCCCAATCAATAAAAATAAATAGGTGGGTGCACAATTAAGATCGTTCTTACTCTTCATCACTCAGAAGTTCGCCAAGAATATTGGAAAGATCCTCCATTTCGCGCGTCTTTCCACGTGCCATTAATGTATCAACAGCATCTTTAGCATTCTTTCCATTAAAAAGAACGTTATAAAGAGCCGTTGTGATAGGCATATCAACAGAGAATTTTTCCGCAAGCTGATATGCAGCCTTTGTTGTTCTCACACCTTCCACTACCATCCCCATATTCGCTAGTACCTCATCAAGTGACTGGCCTTTTCCAAGAAGGTTTCCAGCTCTCCAGTTCCTTGAATGGACACTAGTGCAGGTAACAATCAAGTCGCCGATCCCTGTTAAGCCAGAAAAAGTAAGCGGGTTGGCACCCATTTTTGTGCCTAGGCGGGCAATTTCAGCCAAGCCCCTTGTAATCAAGGCAGCTTTTGCATTATCTCCATACCCAAGCCCGTCCGTTATTCCTGCAGCGAGTGCAATAATATTTTTCAGGCCCCGCCAATTTCTACACCTATCACATCGGGATTTGTATACACGCGAAAATTGTGATTAATAAACAGATCCTGAACTTTTTCGGCAGCAGTAATATTCGATGAAGAAACAGTTACCGTTGTTGGGTGGCGAAGGCTAACTTCTTCAGCATGGCTTGGCCGGAAAGGACGACCACGTCTATTAATAAATCGGCTTGCATTTCTTCTTTAATCATTTCTGAAATCCGAAGGAGCGAATCTGGCTCTATCCCTTTACTAACATGAACAATGGTTAGAGGTGTATTTTGAACAGATTGAATCTTGGATAGAACCTCTCTTATTGCTTTTGTCGGCACCGCCAAAATAATCGTTTCAACTCCGTTAAGAGCATCTGATAATGAAGCATATCCATTAATGGTTTCAGGCAACGAGATTTCAGGCAAATACTTGGTATTTGTGTGAAATTCATTTATTTCCTGCACCTGCGTTTCATTATGGCTCCACAGTCGCACTTCATGTCCATTGTCAGCCAGAACCATAGCGAGTGCCGTTCCCCAGCTTCCTGCACCGATTACTGCTATTTTTTCAGTATTATGCTGCATATATAATCACAACCTTTTTTTGGCTAACCAGAATTTTCTTCTATAAATTCTGATCGCTCACGACCGACAGGACAGCCAATCGGCGAGTTCCTTTATTTTCTCTCCCTGGCATAAACTTTGATTGGTGTACCTTCAAAGCCAAATGCATCTCTAATTCGGTTTTCCAGGAATCGTTCATAAGAGAAATGCATTAATTCCGGTTCATTTACAAACACAACAAAGGTAGGCGGCTTTACAGCCACTTGAGTGACATAGTAGATTTTGAGCCTTTTGCCTTTATCTGTAGGTGTTGGATTCATTGCTACAGCATCCATAATAACATCATTTAGGACATTAGTCTGAACACGACGCGAATGGTTTTCACTCGCAACATTAATCATTGGCAACAATGTATGAACCCGTTTTTTAGTCTTGGCAGATAAGAAAACAATTGGCGCATAGCTCAGGAATAAGAAATGCTCCCTGATTTTCTGTTCGAGTTCTTTCATTGTCTTTTCGTCTTTTTCAATGGCATCCCATTTATTTACGACAATGACAACTGCACGGCCAGCTTCATGTGCATAGCCTGCAATTTTTTTATCCTGCTCAATAATACCTTCTTCAGCGTTGATGACCACTAGGACAACATCAGAGCGTTCGATTGCTCTCAATGCACGAAGTACACTATATTTTTCGGTACTTTCGTAAACTTTTCCTTTTTTTCTCATCCCTGCTGTATCAATTATTACATATTCTTGTCCATCATATGTGTACGGAGAATCGACTGCATCACGGGTTGTTCCTGCAATATCACTTACTATGACGCGTTCCTCACCCAGAATTGCGTTAACCAATGATGATTTTCCAACATTCGGACGTCCAATTAAACTAAATTTGATTACATCTTCATCGTAGTCATGCTGTTGGTTTTTTGGAAAATGCTTTGCAGCTTCATCTAGCAAGTCCCCTAAACCAAGACCATGTGAACCCGAAATAGGAATCGGCTCACCAAATCCCAGTGAATAGAAATCGTACATCTGTTCACGCATTTCGGGATTGTCAATTTTATTTACAGCTAAAACAACCGGTTTCTTTGTTTTATATAAAATTTTTGCCACTTCTTCATCTGCGGCTGTAACACCTTCTCGTCCATTCGTTAAGAAAATGATAACATCGGCCTCATCGATGGCGATTTCAGCCTGTTGACGTATTTGTTCAAGGAAAGGTTCATCCCCTATATCAATTCCGCCCGTATCAATAATATTGAAATCATGTGTCAGCCATTCACCAGAACTATATATACGATCCCGAGTTACCCCTGGTATATCTTCGACAATCGAGATTCTTTCTCCTACAATCCTGTTAAAAATTGTAGATTTACCAACGTTAGGACGCCCAACGATTGCAATAACAGGTTTTACCATTATGTTCACCCTTTCATAAAACAGCTATTTATTCATTAAGATTCTCATTTTTTGAAAATAATTAAAATGACGATAGAATTTAATCAAATCACTAATGAAAAGAAACCCTTCTTTCAAAGAGAAGGGCTAACTTTATTATATTAACAAATGTTATTCCTTCCTAGCAATGAAAACATTGGATATCCCTAAGAGATTTCTCGATCAAGAGGATTTTTGTTTCTCGCTTTGATTAACAATAAGATGAGTTTCAAAAATAATTCGTGCATTCTCAAGGAAGCTCCAGCCAAGAATCAATGCAGCAGATATCGCACAAATATCCAGATAATCAAAAGAACCAACAGGGTAGTTAAAGGATAATTTATCTACAACAATTGCAAAAAGGATTTCCCCCTGCATTGTTCCACTTACCAGCAGTATAAGCCTTCCTTTTAACGTTTTTTGCAGGATAAGAACAATATAAGCCAGAATGATGGCCATCATCCAATCTTTATTGAAAATAATCAGGACTGGATCATAAATCTCAAATAAATGGAGTGCGGAATATGCAGCTGTAACAATATAGGAACAGATAAAAAAATAAATGATTGTCCGTTTCTTTTCCACTGCCAGAAGGTGATAACAAAACAGCAAGGCAAACAAGCCCCCAGCATAAATATCAAGCCCTCCTATGGGAAAATGGAACGAGGAACAAATAATCATCCCCAATAAGGCAGCAGCTAATTTCGTCCTATATGGACTTTGTTTTTTCATAAAAAAGGTAACAAAAATCCATATCGCCCAAGAAATCCATAAAAAACTTAATCCACCCATATCATTCACCTCCTACTATCCCCATTATAGGAAGGAAATATGTACTTCATACTTGCTGAATAATCTTGCGACAAAGAATCATCTTAAAAAGAGGAGGTGTTTTATTTTGGGAAAAGACAGACAGGAAAAAAAGCTGAAGGCAAGCAAACGTGTTGAATCTGATAGGGACCAGGCATTGCATTATCCTGGCTCAACCAAGCTGCAAAGCCCGGAGGAAGCACGATCATTAAATGACTCTAAATATGATTGATTAAGGAATAATACGAAAAAACAAAAGCTCTCGAATATTTTCTTCGAGAGCTTTACTCTTTTGTTCGCTGACTGTACTTTTTTGTATCTATTCCCCTTTGCTCGAGCCAATGGAAGGTTTCACCAGAAATCATCAGCGGAACTTTTTGCAATTCCTTTATTGAACGCGCACCGAGCGCAGCCATTATAAATATTAATTCTTTATGAAATTTATCGATTTGCTCAAGTAATGCCTCGAATCCATGTTGTACCAAAACTTTTAAAAATGGTCCTGCCACGCCAATGCCGTCTGCTCCAATGGCTATTCCTTTAGCGATATCAAGGCTGGACCGTATCCCTCCTGAGCCCAGGATTGGTACCCCTGTGCCACTGTTAGATCCCTCAATGATAGAAATAGGCGTAGGTATGCCCCATTGATTAAAAAAGGGAAGGGGCTCTTCTCTGCGCTTATTTTCGATTTCTGCAAAATTCGTGCCGCCATAGCCTCCTACATCAATAATGGCAGCACCAGCTGATGCCAGGCTTTTTATCGTTTCGCTGCTCATTCCAAAGCCCGTCTCTTTAACGATTACCGGGACATTCACGGAGTGGGCAATACGTTCTATCCTTTTTAATGCTTCAGTAAAATCGCGGTCACCTTCTGGCATCGTCAATTCCTGAATCACATTCAAATGGATCTGCAGGGCATCGGCGTCGACCATATCTATTGCAGCCTTTGCCTGCTCCGATGTAGCTTCGCTTCCAAGATTGGCAAATATAATGCCATGCGGGTTTTCAAGACGAACAATTTCAAAAGTTCTCCGTTCTGAGCTTTCCTTAATAGCAGCCATTTGAGATCCTACAGCCATAGCCAGACCCTTTTTGCTAGCGGCAGCAGCAAGATTGCGGTTGATTTCATATGTTTTTTCTCCGCCGCCTCCAGTCATGGCATTGACAAAAATTGGCGAACTTAAATTAAGTCCGCCAATTGAATTGTCTAGCCGAATATTGCTCAGACTGGAATCAGGTAAACTGTTATGAATAAATTTAATATCCTCAAATACTGAAGATGGCTCATGGCCCCTTCAAGCGCAAAGCGGATATGATCCCATTTACGATTCGATCTAGACACTGATAATCACCATTACTTTTTTAGATTCTTTAATTGATCACCGATCATTTCCCCAAGCTGGAAACCTTTCGACTCCTCAGGAAGTTCATAGTCAAACGTTTCCTCGGATTCCTTTTCAAGTAGCTCCTTGATGCTAAGTGAAAGGCGCTGTTCCTGTTCATTCGCTTCAAGCACTTTTACTTTTACTTCTTGGCCTTCCTTTAATACTTCGTGCGGAGTGCCAATATGCTTGTGGGCAATTTGTGAAATGTGTACAAGTCCTTCGACACCAGGGAACACTTCTACAAAGGCACCATAAGAAACAATTCTTTTTACTACACCATCTAAAACACTGCCTTTAGGGGCTTTTTCAGCAACACTGGTCCATGGTCCAGGAAGTGTTTCCTTAATTGATAAGGAGATTCGCTCATTATCACGGTCAACATTAAGGACTTTCACTTGTACTTTTTGGCCTTCTTCAACAACTTCTGAAGGTTTCTCTACATGCTCATATGATAGCTGTGAAATATGGACAAGGCCGTCAATACCGCCGATATCAACAAACGCACCAAAGTCGGTGATCCTTTGTACAGTACCCTCTAAAATCTGCCCAGGCTGGAGGGAATCAAGAATATTTTGTTTTTGTTTTCCTTTCTCCTGTTCAACCACTGCACGGTGAGAAAGGATCAGGCGATTCTTTTCTTTATCAAGCTCAACAATTTTAAAGGAGAGCTGCCTTCCTTTATAATCAGAAAAATCTTCAACAAAATGCGCTTCTACAAGGGAGGCAGGAACAAAACCACGGACACCCAAATCAACGACCAAACCGCCTTTTACGACATCTTTTACCTCGGCATCAAATACTTCGCCGCTTTGGAATTTTTGTTCAAGCTTTTCCCATGCCTTTACAGCATCCACTTTCCGCTTAGAGAGAATAAGAGCTTCCTCTTCAACTTTCAAAACTTCCAGTTCCAATTCGTCCCCTTCGGCTACAGCATCTGATGCTTTTTCAACATGAAGGCTGGAAAGTTCGCTAATCGGGATAATTCCATCCAATTTGCTTTCAGAAATGCCTACCAGTACCTGTTTTTCTTCTACCTTAGTAACTTGTCCTGTTACTCTGTCGCCTACTTCAAAATTTCTTACTTCTACCTGATTCATATCTTCTGACATATGTACTCCTCCTTAATCCATTGACTGCTCCTAATATTTATCTAATGAGGTGAATGCTCCACATGCACCCCATATAAACCCGAGCCGCAAAAACTAAAGAATATTCAAAAAACATCTCTTTTTAATAACTTCTTATAAATAACTTATTTTGTCAAGCAGAAACCTGCCTGTGTTTTTCAATAAGTTTTTGAATTTCGGACATGATTACATCTGTAACTTCCTCGGCAGATGCCTTTGTACTTCTTAATCCATCCATATCAATCGGTTCTCCAAAAACCACTCTTAGTTTTGAAAGGCTTTTATAGGGCCGATAACGGCACAGGGAACCACAGCAGCATCTGATTTTAGAGCAAAAAATCCAGCTCCGGCCAGTCCCTTGCCTAATTCACCGGTCTTGCTTCTTGTTCCCTCGGGAAACAGTCCTAAAACCTCTCCGCTCTTTAAAACAGCTAGGCCTTTCCTTAATGCTTCCCTATCGCTCATCCCTCTTTTAACAGGAAAAGCATTGCATTTCCGCACGATATCCCCTAGAACTGGTACTGTAAACAGCTCTTCTTTAGCCATAAAATGAACTGGCCTCGGAGTTGTGATGCCCACAACAAGAGGGTCATAATTATCAATATGGTTTGAGCACAGCAACACCCCGCCCTGTGCAGGCAATTTGTCCGCTCCAATAGTCTGGATGCGGTACCAGGGCTTTAACAGCATATAAACTACTGTTCTGGCAAAGGTATAAAACGTCAAGTTCATCCGATCCTTTCATTCACGAGATCCATTATTTTTTCCACGACCTCCATGATTTCCAAGGATGTCGTATCAATAACCACTGCATCTTCCGCTTTTTTTAATGGAGCAATCTCCCGCTCTGAGTCGAGCTTGTCCCGATAGGCAATTTCCTCTTTTAAGCGGGCAATATCCGAGGGGATTCCTCTTTGAATATTTTCGTTATGGCGGCGTTCTGCCCTTTCATCTACACTTGCCAGCATAAACACTTTAACTTCTGCATGCGGAAGAACATGAGTGCCAATATCTCGACCATCCATTACAACTCCGCCACCCACAGCGAATTCCTGTTGCCTTCTGACCATTTCTTCCCTTATATTTTTATGCATCGATACAATGGAAACATTATTTGTAACAAAAGGAGAACGAATCTCATTTGTAACATTTTGATTGTCAAGATAGACCAATTGTCCCTCAGCAGATGGGACCAGATCGATTTTGGTATTTAACAGCATTTTGATTAATTCTTGGTCATCTTCCAGGTCAAGGCCTCTTGAAGCGTTTTATAGGTTAATGCCCTGTACATGGCACCCGTATCAATGTAAACATAAGATAATTTTTCTGCTGCTATTTTAGCAACCGTGCTTTTCCCTGCTGCTGCAGGACCGTCAATCGCTATTGATATTTTCTTTTCCATATTTCCTCCTGAAACCTTCACTCGTTGTCTTTATTATAAATTCAATTGTTCTATCATAGCAGGCTGGCAATTAGCTCCCTTGTTGAAGAGTTGTTACATTCCGCTTAGTATGTGTTAATCCAGCATCTGAATAAGAACATTCTATTACATTTTACCACATTAAACTTAAATGCTCTTTTATTTTAGCATTCAAATAAATATTTTATTTATACTCCTTAAGTGTTCTGCTTTCATCAAAAAAAGCAGGTGGCTGCCTGCTTTTTACTGCTTGCTGAATACTTCAAGTATTTCAGTATATGTATTTTTGTTAACCCCTTCATATGGTGTTAAGGGGTTAAGCTCCGGAAAAACATTCAGCTTATGTATTACAACCTGAAAAAATAATAGAAGGAACAATTGTATTAATATAATCTTAATTAAAACTCTTTCAGCCGTTTTCATTACTTCACCCCTGCCCCTGTTTATTAATATTATTATCGGGGCAGAAAAGCAGTTTTATTCTAATTGGCAAGCGCCTTTTTCTTCATACCCAATTGGCGGTCAAAACAAAGTCGCAAAAGCAGCTGCCTTTCCTGGGCTGAAATATTACAAAATTCAAGGGACATTTTATTTCTGGTTTGATTGAAGGGAATAATCCTTACAACCTTACTTTCTAGTTTCATATAATGATATTCTCCGCTTTGCAGGGTAACGACCATCCAGGACTCCAAAATTGTCCCAGGGCTCAGATGGAAATCGAGCGGAACCAGTACGGAAGTCCCTCCAGCGCTAACATCTTCAGTAACTGCAGTAAACGGCAGGAATTTAGTTTTTTTCGATGGCTTCAAAGCGATATCAATTGCTGTTTCTACTCTTACATACTGTCGGCGCTGAATTTTTATCAGGTTTTCATTGCCTGGATAAGGGATTATAAGCATCGGAATATTTTGTTTAACTCTACCTTTAATTTCTGTTTCAAACAAAAAGACTGATGATCCATCCTGGCCAACGAAAGTAGCTTTCATTTGTGATCCATCCAGTAAAAAAACAGTTCTGTTTGTTTTTAAACTTATGGGATAGTCAATAAAAAGGTCATCTCCTTTTTTATCTACAACTCTGCATTTATATTTTTCAAACTGATCATCATATTTTGGTTCAAGTGTTAAAACGTCTCCAATTTGTATCATCCTGAGTACCTTCCTTCAGAAGAAAAATCCTATTATTTACATTATACATTGAATAAAAAAGGAAAAGCACTTCTTGCTTTTCCTTAAATAACATCCTGGTAAACCGATTCTGCATTCTTTAGCTTTTCTACATCTTCTTCCATTCCTGTTTCCGCGTTAATAAAAATACGGTAGGTATCCTCACCAAGCGTTCCCATTAACTCATAACAAAGTACTTCCTCATTCAAATCATTTAGAATAACAGCCAGCCGCTCTTCCATTACCTTTAGATTTGGATTGGCTTTTGCCTTTGCTTGTTCTTTCGTTAACACTGGCGCTGAAAGCTTTCTTGAATGGTGTGTCTTTAGGTAATCTTCCGCTGAAAGTCCAATAACTTTTCCATTATCAAGTGCTATCTTTACTTTGATTGATTCAGGATAAATTCGGACGTGATTTAACGAAGTGACAAAATTAAATACTCCGACATTATCGTATTGGCTGCTTTCGAACATTTCCAGATTATTGAATCCATTTTCCTTTAAGAAGGACATGGCTTTAATTCCTGCTTCATTCAAACTAATCGATTGTTTTTTAATAACACGGGAATTGATGAACCAAATAGGATATCCACCTTTTTTAGTAATATCCATGCTTGCTTCCTGCCCTGTTTGCCTGTTTTTAAGTGATACACTATAAAATCCATAATCTGAGCCTTTTCCATTTTCCGTTACCTTTAATCTTGCATTGCCATCAAAATCCATATATTTTTTTGCAATCTTAGTAGCTTCCCTTCTCGAAATTCGTTTCCCTTCTAATTTATTAAAATTCTCGTCCCTCTTTTGCATATTCACAAAGGTAGGGCCCAGGTCCGTTTCATCATATCCCGCAACAGTCTTCTCTACTGTTTTAAAGCCGTCAATTATGGTATTGTCGGTTGTTTGCTTTCCTGAAGCAAGAGCGAGCTCTACATCCATCCAGCGCAAATTGTTTTTCAGGACAAGGTGCTGGACATTTCTCAGTTCACCTTGAATATCCCCTGATTGCTTATACAAAACCTTAAGTGAAGCATACTCTTTGGGTGAAAGCGGCTTTTTATCCAAATCGCGTACAGCCGTTTTATAGCTGAAGTTACCTATATTAGATAAGAACTCTTCTGTCTTATTAAAAGGCAATAGTGTAAGAGGCAGCTGCCCTACGTCCCCATGTGCCTGAGATGTTATTCTCCATACTTCTGCCAATGCAGGGGAAAGTGAATTCCTGGAGTTCATCGCTAGCGTGGTGCCGATTTTATCATGCAATAGATCCATTTGATAAGAAAGATCATGGAAGGCACGCTGATAGTTATTTTCTGCGTTCAAAAGGATCGCATTTTTCTCCCTGTGCTCCTGATAGCCCCAGTAGCCTATCCCTACAGCACCTAAAACCAAAAATGCAATCAGAATACTTCTTAACAAGTTCTTCACCCCTTTATTTACAAAATATATGTTTCCCTATCCTTTTAATTTGAGGGCGTCCCCATATCCATGAGCTCGTTGCGGTAGCAGGGTTAAAATAATACAATGCATTCCCTGTTGGATCCCATCCATTGATGGCATCGATTACCGCTTTTTTGGAGGTTTTATTCGGTGTAAGCCAAATTTGTCCATCAGCAACAGCAGTGAAGGCTCCAGGTTCAAATATTACACCCGCAACGGTTTTAGGGAAGGAAGAACTATTTACACGATTGAGAATGACTGCTGCAACTGCAACCTGACCGGTATATGGTTCCCCTCTTGATTCACCATTGACCGCATTGGCCATTAGCTGGATATCATTTTGAGAATAACCATTTGGTGTGTTTGCAGCAGTTGGCTTTCTCTGTTTTGATTGCGCTGTCTTTTTCTTTACGCTTTTTCCCTGTTTAATTTGTTGCTTAACAGATTGTTTATTATATTTCGACGCTTTTACCAGTTTTGCTTTGGCCTTCGCACCTGCAAGTCCGTCAATAGGCAATCCAAACTCATATTGGAAATTTCTTAACGCCCAATAGGTACTCCATCCAAACACTCCATCTATTTTCCCATGAAAATAGCCGATATACTTGAGCCGCGACTGCAGCTCAATCACGTCATCCCCTACTGCACCTCGCTGAATGACCTGTCCGCTAAAAGCATAAGCCTTGCCTCTAGGAATTTGAAGCATGTATAACACACAAAGGAAAAGAATAAAGAGGCGTTTCAAATGGTTTTTTTTCTTTTTCATGGATTTGTTACCCCCGAATGTAAAACTTTTTCTTCTTAACCCTATTTTTTGTTAGAAAGGCAATTTTATTCAAAAAAAACCCTTCAATTAGGAATGAAGGGTTTTTTGAAGACGATATTTATTTTTCATATGATTGGCACTAAGGATTTTTGCCATTTTTACTTTTCTAAGGCCAAGCCACCATAAAAAGACCATGAACGGTAAAATGACTACAAGCCAATTTTCTTGTGAAATAAGAATGTAATCATATAAACCATGAAGAAGAAACGGCAGCAAAAGTGATAAGCCCAGCCATTTCGTCTTTAGACCTTCCGTAAACTTGCCTTTGCCAAGATAAAAGCCCATTATGACACCAAAAAGAGCATGGCTTGAAACAGGTAGAAGCGCACGTCCAATCGCATGTTCAAGTCCGTTAGCCACCAGGTAGAAAATATTCTCTGCTGTCGCAAAACCGAGAGAAACTGATGCACCGTATACAATCCCGTCAAATGGTTCATCAAATTCAACATGCTGATAAACAGCATAAAACAATATAAACCATTTAAAAAATTCTTCCAAAAAACTCGAGTTAAAAAAAGCATGCAGCCATTCAGATTGAAAAATATTCTCCATATCAAGGACATGCTGAATAAACATAATCGGAAATACAAGCAAAGCTCCATAAATAAATGTCCTGAAAACGACAGAGATCGGCTCGGAATCATATTCATCTTTCAAATAAAAATAACTCAATAAGGCCAAGCCGGGAGCAATTCCGGCAGATAATATCCCCAGCATTTATTGTCCTCTTTTCAATCCTTTTTTAAAATCGTATCACGGATGGCCTTTAAATAAAATGGAAAAAGCTGATATTTACAAAAATAAAATAACTGCATTCACGAACCCTTATTGGCAGGCTGCAACCAAGAAAACTTAAAATGAAATTTGCTCCAGACCGCTCGCAAGTGCTACAGCTAGTTTAATTCTTGCTTTTTTCGAATCATTATCACTTCCCAGGATCACACCTTTGTTATAAAGGTCGTATGCACTTCCTTTATAATCATAGGTTGTGTAGACCGCCCCTTCTTCAGCGCTGGTTGTTACGACGATTTTCACGCCCTCACTGATGGCCTTTTCAATTTCATCCATCATTTCCGGAGCAACCTGACCTCGCCCTACACCTTCAAGAACGATTCCTTTTATTCCACTTTCCCTTGCTGCTTTTATGAATTTCCCGTCTGCACCGATATAGCATTTAATGAGATCTACTGAAGGAACGGGCCTTTGATTTCAAAGCACTCTCTTTTAATGGGCCTTTGATAAACCTGAACCTGATCATTATCAATAATACCTAAATAACCGAACCCAAAGGCGTTAAATCCCTGGATATTTGAGGCGTGTTCTTTTTTCACATAACGAGCCGCAAAAATTCGTTCATTAAAAACAACTACCGTCCCGACACCCTTTAAATCTCCGCAGCAAGCAGAATAGATTGCATGCCTTAAATTAATGTAAACATCACTCCCCAATTCCTCCGGGGATCTCTGTGATCCTGTAACTACTATGGGCCGGTCATCTTTAACGGTTAAATCAAGAAAGTAAGCTGTTTCTTCCAGTGTATCTGTTCCATGAGTGACAACAACCCCCGAAATGGTATCATCACAAAAGTAATTTTCGATTTTATTTTTCAAGGTAACAAGATCATCAAACGTAATATGGATACTCGCTTTTTGAAATGCAGAATCTACAATCACTTCAATATCCTCAGGCAAATGGCACATTGCTGCCAATTCTTCCCCAGTTAATGCCCCAGAGGCAAGCTTTCCGGACTCTTTATTGGCCTGCTGGCAATCGTTCCTCCCGTTGTTAACAAAACTACTTTCTTCATGTTTTTCCTCCGAGATCAATTATTTATATAAATTTATTATATCAAAAGATAAACATCAAAACGAAACCATTTATGAGCTTTCCGATCCGGCAAAGTTATTGAGAATCGTTATCCGTTAGTGCTTGGGCAATTTGCCCTCCATGAAATCTTCCATTTTCAATAAAAATTTCATTGGCATTATTTCCGGCTGCAATAACACCAGCTATAAAGATGCCTTCAACATTTGTTTCCATCGTATCCGGATTAAAGTTTGGCCTGCCAGTAGCATCATCGATAGATATTCCAACAGCTTTAAGGAAACTGTGATCAGGATGGTAGCCTGTCATAGCAAAAACAAAGTCATTCTTTATTTCTTTTATTTCTCCGTTTTTCTCATACAACAACTTATCAACCATAATCTCTTTAACATGTGATTCAAATTCCATTAAAATCGTCCCGTTTCTTACCAGCCCCTCAAATTCCGGCAGGATCCAAGGCTTAATACTTGGTGAATATTCACTTCCCCGGTAAAGAACTGTCACCCTTGCACCAGCCTTCACTAGTTCTATTGCAGCATCTACACTTGAATTTTTACCTCCAATTACACAAACATCCTTATTAAAATAAGGGTGGGCTTCTTTAAAATAATGAAAAACCTTCGAAAGGTTTTCACCAGCCACACCCATATAATTAGGATTATCATAATAACCTGTTGCGATTATAACAATGGAGGAAACGTACGTATTTTTGTCTGTACTAACAATAAACTGTTGCTTTTCCTTTTTTACCGATTCAACTTTTTCATAGGCATTGATACGCAATTTTTTTCTTTTTACGACTTCCCTATAATAGGAGAGAGCCTGGTTACGCCTTGGTTTGTAATCTTCTGTGATGAAAGGGACATTCCCTATCTCCAATTTTTCGCTCGTACTGAAAAATGTCTGATGAGTAGGATAGTTATAAATGGCATTTACTATATTCCCTTTCTCAATAACAAGAGGATTTTTCCCTGCTTCCTTTAAAGAAATGGCAGCGGCAAGTCCGCACGGTCCCCCGCCGACAATGATGACATCTTCCTTTTGCAAAACACTCACGCTCCCTGATCATTTATCTTAATATCGAATAGATATTTTTTAAATAAAAAAACTCCTATCGTATTATGATAGGAGATTTTTTGCTTTGTTTCAATGTTAAGAACTTACTAAAGGCTGATAAGATTGTACCAGACTTAAATCCACCCTCTGAAGCGGCTGGCTTCAGCCATTTTTCGGACACCGACCATGTACGCAGCAAGTCTCATATCAACACGTCGGGTCTGGGCAGTATCATAAATGTTATTGAAGGATTTAACCATAACTTTCTCAAGCTTTTCTTCTACTTCTTCTTCCGTCCAATAATATCCCTGATTGTTCTGTACCCATTCAAAATAAGAAACGGTTACTCCACCGGCAGAAGCCAAAACGTCAGGTACAAGCAAAATTCCCCGTTCAGTCAATATTTCAGTTGCTTCTAAAGTAGTCGGGCCATTAGCTGCTTCAACCACAATGCCTGCACGAATATTATGGGCATTTTCATCCGTAATCTGATTTTCAATTGCTGCTGGCACAAGAATATCACAATCCAATTCAAGCAGCTCTTTATTGGTGATCGTGTTATTGAACAATTTCGTTACAGTTCCAAAGCTGTCACGGCGATCTAAAAGGTAGTCAATATCGAGTCCATTTGGATCATATAATCCTCCATAAGCATCAGAGATGCCAACTACCTTCGCCCCTGCATCGTGCATAAACTTTGACAGATAGCTTCCGGCATTGCCAAATCCCTGGACGACCACTCTGGCGCCTTCCAATTGGATTCCCTTTTTCTTTGCAGCTTCCCGAATGCAAAGTGTAACACCTTTCGCTGTAGCAGACTCACGGCCATGTGAACCACCAAGAACCAGAGGTTTACCGGTAATAAAACCAGGTGAATTAAATTCGTCAATACGGCTGTATTCATCCATCATCCAAGCCATGATCTGGGAATTTGTAAATACATCCGGTGCTGGAATATCCTTGGTAGGCCTACAATTTGGCTAATCGAACGAACATATCCACGGCTCAATCTTTCTAGTTCTCGGAAGGACATATCACGAGGGTCGCAGATAATTCCCCCTTTTCCCCCTCCATAAGGAAGATCAACAATTCCGCACTTTAAGCTCATCCAGATGGAAAGTGCTTTTACTTCTTTTTCAGTTACATTTGGGTGGAAGCGAATTCCTCCCTTTGTTGGCCCAACCGCGTCATTATGTTGGGCTCGGTAGCCTGTAAAGATTTTTATAGAGCCATCATCCATGCGCACAGGAATTTTTACTGTCATCATCCGAATTGGCTCTTTTAAGAGCTCATAAACCTCTTCCGGATAACCCAGCTTCTCTAACGCCTTATGGATAACGGTTTGAGTAGATTTCAGAACATCGTGTTTTTCTTCATGATTTGTATTTTCATTACCTTTCTCGGCTACCATTAGTAAACCTCCTAAAGAAATTGCTTTTACGAATGTTGTCCGCTTTCATGACTTAGTATACATGTTTAGTTGATTTATGCAAGAATAAAAATCCTCTTTTTGGGATATTTCCGCTTATTTTATGTAAACGCTCCCACAACTGTTTTTAATGTAATATCTCCACATAATTTCATATGATTTACATTCTTTTACCCCAATTAAAAACTGCATAAATATTAAATAAAAATTACATAAAGAGGCGGTGAATCCCCTTCATTGATTTAATAGTAATAAAACTATTTAAAAAAATGGAGAAGAGTTTCCACCGCGTTATCTTTTATTATTAAATTACCGTATTCCATGAGCCAATGGGGACTGGCAATTGAGGCATCACCATATTCAGATAAAATGGAAGCGGTTCTTTCCAGGTCTGCGGCATTGATTTTCTGCATGTGCATAAAATAGCAGCCATCCAACGAAAATAAATTTCCTCCTTGGATACCCATGCAATTCAATCTTTTTGACAGAGCGATAACATCCTCAATGGTATTAAAAATGAAAAGAAGATCATCATTGCCCTCAACCCTGACTTGCATTTCAATGAAACCATCGTAAAGAACTTCCTCGTCTTCCGCTGTTTCATCTACTGTAATAATCATAATCATTCCCTGCGCCTGCAGCGAAAAAATCTCTACTGCAACCGAGCCTTCAAACTCTACATCGAATTCCTCGCTTGCTTCTTCGAGCATATCATGAAAAAGCTGGTGCCACTTTATTGAATCCTTCCAAATATCCTCTTTGGAAAGCCCTCTTTCAAATAGGTCATCAGAGGATAAAAAAATCTTTATTTTATTGGCTGTTAAGCGCTCCAAACGCATGATTTTGCCTCCTGCCATGACATTACTCTTGTTTTTAGTCTATGTCATTAGCGAGGGATGGTGAATTGTCTACACAGAGTGGATTTTTTCTTTTAGCCATTCTTCCCATTCATTAGAAGTGCTTCCAACTATATACTGTTCAGCCAGTGATTTTTGGGTTTGCGAAAGGGTCTCCATAGCATTCCCACCCATTCCAATGATCAGGAATTCGTAGTCTGCTGAAAGACGCTCTGCCAGATTAATGGCCGCAGAAGCATTTTCTTTCAATGTGCATGACATGAACAAGAACTTCGGATTAATTGTCTCTAGGGCAACATCCATATCTTTTTCAGCTATACTTGTACCGAGATATATTACCTCAAACCCCTTCCGGCGTAAAAATAATGTAAAAATAAGCAGTCCCATTTCATGCCATTCTCCGGGTGCACACACTGAAACAACCTTTGGCAGAAGCGCGTTTATGGGGAAGCTATGCATAATGTTGCCAATCCTGGAACGAAGCAGGGCAGTCGCAAAATGTTCATGGGCACTTGTTATTACACTTCTTCCCAAAGGTCACCTATTTTTACGAGCTGTGAGCCAAGAATATCCACCAACACTTTATCTGTCGTGTACAGGCTCATGCATTTATTTATTAACTCCTGTGCCCTTACTTCATTAAAATGAATGAGGGCATCCAGCAGTTCATCTGACAAACTGGATATCTCATTATTTTCCTGCTGAAATATACTCTTATTAACCTGTTTTTTTTCCATTAAGGCAACCGCCTGGCTGATTGTAAATCCCTGGTTTACCTTTCCAATCAGCCATTTCAAAATGCTTAAATGCCCCTCTGTATATAAACGGTGTCCGGCTTCATTGCGGACAGGAGCAATCATTTGATATCGCCGCTCCCAGGCACGAAGTGTTCCAGGCTGTATCCCGAGCATTTTTGATACAGCTTTAATATTATATTTGCCTTCTTGTCCAGCCATTCTCTTTCCTCCGTCAATAATACAAACAATTTCTTACAAAGATTATACTTAATTTCAAGGAAACTCGTAAAATTTGCATGTGCATTAAATGTTCTTATCTTTATTTCCTTTTTATTGAAATCAGATGGCACTGCGCAGGGGCGCCCAACCTTAATGGGAGTGTTGTTGTTCCGTACCCATTGCTGATCAAAATAGTTGTTTGCTTTAATTTCTTGATTTTCCCTCTTTCATATGGACTGTATCCCATTAGATGAATCTGGCCGCCATGTGTATGTCCGCTTAAAACAAAGCTTATATTATGTTCAGGTTTGATTTTATTCGTAATTTTCGGATTGTGGCTAACCAATATTTTAAAGCTGCCTTCCTCGGAATCCAATAGAGCAAGGTCAAGGCGATCACGTTTCAGTGAGATGTCATCGATTCCAAGCAGGCATAATTTATCACCTTCTGTTGATTCAAAGGTAACGGATGTATTATCTAGAATTTTTACCCGATTCTCCAGGAGAATTGCGTCTAATTGATGGAAATCGACTTCATAATCATTATTGCCCCAGACAAAGTAAACGGGAGCAACCTCTTTTAACTTATGTATATTTTGTTCTACCCTCTTGAATGGTACCCTTTTTTCAGTCAAATCACCGCCGATTACCACTAAATCGGCTTTACCTTTTATTTTTGAAATAATTTTATCTGAAATTACTCTGTGATGAATATCTGAAATGAAAAAAATAGAAACTTTTCCGAATGATTCAGGAAATTCCGGAAAAAGAAGCTCTTGTTCCTCAACCTTATTTCCAAATGCCTCTAGCAGCATATAAATTAATAATGCTATCCCTGTAGCAAGCACTGCTACTAAAATCATCATCGCCCTGGGCTCCTAACATTTTTTCTAAAAACATATTGAAATCATAACATACATCAGTGCAAAACAGAAAAAGACTATTGCTTGTATTGCACCGATTTGAAAAAGAAAGCAGAAATTGAAAAAGACTGCATAGGAAATGAATGTACTGAAACTAATACGCTTACTTCCTTTCAAAATCTGCCTGGTCTCATAAATTCCTTCTTTAATATGGATACCTGTAATAATGAATCCTATTGTAAATGCAATAGATGCTGCAAAAAACTTAAGCGGATCTACAATCAAACCAATAAAAAACTCTGATAAATGAAAAGGTGAATGGATTGGTATCCATTTTATATATAAATAACCAAAAAAAACTCCTGTAAGCAGCCGTGCTGTTTTTCCCCACATAAAAATCCCTCCCATACTAATGTATGAGAGGGATCGTTTTATTTGTCATCCGAAACTTAGTCTTCGTTAATGTCCAAAATACGGAAGCCGTGTTCTTCTAACTTTTTAATGAATTTTTCAACATTATCTTTCTTTTCCACTTTTAAAACTATTCTTCGAACAAGTTTATCTGTTTCATCAAAGGTGACAAGTGAAATGATATGTTCATGGAAATGGTGTGCAATTTCAGCAAGTCTAGCAATTCTTCCTTCTGTTTCTACCGAGGTAAAGGCGATTCGTATTCCTGGGCGATTCACTCCAAACGCACTTTGGAATTGTTCCATTACGTCGAATCTAGTGACTATACCAAGGAATTTATTTTGGCTGTCAACAACAGCCAGCAGCGGGAAATCCTTCAATTCCATTAGAGTTTTCTCAAAGATTTCACTGCCCTCAAGGTATTTATCCTGGTATGCAGCTATATCTTTAACTAATGTCTGAGTTAGATATTCTTCTTTTTCCACCCCTGAATTAAAGAAGTTTTGGTAAATCCGGTAGCGGGTAACTACACCTGCATACTTTTCTCCATTTAAAACCGGCAGTCCGTCAATATGATTTGCTTCCAGTGTTTCAAGGGCACTTTTCAGATTCTCATCCTGTTGAATTGTGACACATTTAAATTTAGGAATCATAATACTTTTAACAAACATTTTAATCACCTCAAGGGAAAAATCTTGCCTAATTAATATATTTCAACAAATTTCAAGAAATCCCTTTTTCCTATTAAAGATTTATATCATAAAAGAGAAGTTTCTTCATAAAATGAACTGATATTGACAAAAAGGAGGGCAAAGATGAATACCCACCATAAAACCTATTTTCCTTACTTCAGTCCATTTGACCCCTGTAAGCCTATAGAAGCGAAAACATTCTCTACCCCGCCTCATTTATATATGGGATTTCAGCCTGCAAATCTTGAACAATTTTCACTGATTGAAGCCTTAAAGGCAGGTACATTATGGAAAGCGTTTTATGACCCTTATTACAGCCCCTATGAACAGGTTAAAGGAGGGCCAACTTCATGACACAGGTTCCTGCTGAGTACTATCAGGTTCTAGAACAGCTTCAGGCAGTAGATTTTGTACTGGTGGAGCTGACTCTCTATTTAGACACTCATCCTGACGATGCCGAGGCAATCAATCAATTTAATCATTATGCCAAGGAAAGAAAACGGATAAAGAAATTGTTCGAAAGCCAGTTTGGACCTTTGATGCAGTACGGAAACAGCTATTCCGCCTATCCGTGGAACTGGTCTGATTCTCCATGGCCTTGGCAAGTGTAGAAATGAGGGAGGGACTGAACACATATGTGGGTTTATGAAAAGAAACTGCAATATCCGGTTAGGGTCAGCTCGTGCAATCCCAGATTGGCTAAATACTTAATTGAGCAATACGGCGGAGCAGATGGAGAACTGGCCGCCGCTTTACGATACTTAAATCAGCGTTACACTATTCCTGACAAAGTAATCGGGCTTCTCACAGATATTGGAACAGAGGAATTTGCACATTTGGAAATGATTGCGACCATGGTATATAAATTAACGAAGGATGCGACTCCTGATCAATTAAAAGAAGCAGGATTAGGAGAACATTACGCAAACAATGACAGTGCGTTATTTTACCACAATGCTGCCGGGATCCCGTTTACAGCCACATACATCCAGGCAAAAGGCGATCCTATTGCCGATTTATATGAAGATATTGCCGCCGAGGAAAAAGCAAGGGCCACCTATCAATGGATTATTAATCTCAGTGATGATCCAGATTTGAATGATGGACTCCGTTTCCTCAGGGAAAGAGAAATCATTCATTCACAGCGTTTTAGAGAAGCGGTAGAAATTTTAAAAGAAGAAAGAGATCGTAAAATATTCTTTTAAATCAAGGAAGCAGCTCACTGGCTGCTTTCTATTTGTTTTCATGGAATAAATTAATATCATACTTTTCTTTCATGAAATCAAATACGAGATGACGATTCTTCCATTCGTCTTCTTTTTTCCATAAATCTTTGCTCCTATCGACAATTTCACATCTAAGGGCATGATATTCCTTTTCTGCTTTTTCTCTTTTTCCCTCAATAAATTCATAAGTCCATAGACACCAACGCAAAATACAAGATAATAAAAGTTACGTGAGTCGTTGACAAACGCAGAAAACATGGCAGCAAATGAATAAGAATAGACTGCAGCTATTGTTTGGTACAAATAGATAAAATAAAACGAAGCAATGCCAATGGTAGCCCAAACGGCTATAAGGTGTCTTCGTTTATAGAGGTCAAACTTATTCTTTCTCTTTATTACATTTTCCAGCATTTGTTTTGTCGCCTGATCTGTCCGATCATCCAGCATAAGAATTGAAGATCCCATCCTATCACCTCCACTTCTCATACATTTTTATGAACTTGTCCTAAAAAATATGTATGAAAAAACCGGCGCAGGGCCGGTTTAATTTTTCATCGGTATTTTTAATACTTGTCCTGTTTCTATTTCGTTGCCTTGAATATGATTTGCTTGCTTAATCCGTTCAATTCCCGCCTGTGATTGATAATATTTCATAGCAATACGGAATAATGTTTCCTGTGGCTGAACTGTATGATAAACCATTTTTGACCCGGGAGAAGACGAGACCTGGGATGTGCTGCCTTCTTGTTTTTTTGATGGAGCAGCATTTTTATCAGTATCTTTTTGTCCGTACAATTTTGGAGCCGTTTCCGTAACAAGTGTAACTGATTGTTTTTTATCGTCATTTGAAGAAACAACGGCGTCCGTCTGGTTAACAGAAGACGTCGCTTTTTTCTTTTTATCGTTTTCAACTGTATCACTTTTTTCTAAATTAACCATTTCATACCCCTGTGAATCTCCGGAAATTTGCTTAAAGCTGCCTTTATCTTGTAGATAGGTATAGACGCTGAATATAGTGACGGGAAGAAGAATAAAAAACAGTACCAACAGTCGTATTACAGGATATTTCAGCTTCCACTTTGTTTTTTTCTTTTTATTACGATGTAAGTCGCTTCTCGGAGGCAATTTTTCCTTCTTTGAACTGGGATCATTAATTTTTTCTATTCTTTGCCTTAGCCGTTCTGCCTGGTCACGATAAGGATCTTCTTTACTCATTTTGCAACCCTTCCTGTTCTTTTTTCTTGTGGGGCTTAACTTTAATATAAACACCCAGAAGAAAATCAATAATAAAGTGCATGATAATCGTGACTGCCAAATTGCCAGTCCAATCATATATAAATCCAATAAAGAAGCTAAGCGACACAATATTAATAAATAAAAACCAATTGAATAAATATCGGTAGTGTATAATAGCAAAAATCAGGCTGGCCATTATAAGACCTGTTTTTGTTTGAATCACCCCGCGAAAAAGAAGTTCTTCACTAAATGCTACAAGGGCAGTCAGAAAAGCAATATGCAGAAAACTTCTTTTCCTAAAAAGCTTTTCATTCAGCCCGCCATCATCGTAATAGGCGGGGGAAGCAATTTCATCAAAATAATATCAACCATAACAACTGCGACACCACTGCCAGCCCCAGCCCATATCACTGAAGGATCTTGCCATTTGATATTATTTATAAAAGAAAAATGATCATACAATATAATACCTAAAATGAACGATATAGTTAATAGTAAAATTTGAGTAGCATAAAGATGAAAAAGCAATTCTCGATCAGTTAGCTCTTTAATCAGTTCATTGTACCTATTTTTCATTTTCCAGCTCACTTATCTATTAAGATTTTCTCTAAATAGCTTCGCCAATCATTCCGAATGATTCCAATTGCTTTTTGAACTCCCCTAGCTTCATATGTGGTTAAGGTTATTCCGCAAATATCACAGCACGGCATCGAATTCCGTCGTGCCTGCTCATCAAAGTAGCTTAAGATATAGTCCCTTCTGCATTCGGAAGAAGCAATCCATTTTCTCACTTCATTAATATTAGCTTTTTTCACATCTAACCGTTCTCTGACAAAGGCTTTTAATATTTCCTGGTTGTCACGTTCGGGTTGTGTTTTCGAAATGGAGAGAAAATCTTCAATTAGTCTCCATTGCACATCGGAAAAACCGCCAATATTTTTCAAATCATTTGGGATCTCATTGACTATTCCTTCATTTCCCTTCATCCAAGAAAAGATCCAGTCTATTTGAGCTTCAGAAGGAAGTTCACTCTCTGCCAGCTGGAAGGGAAGCTGTTCATCACCAGGCGCAAAAAGGAGGATAGCCACACTTGGATTTCCATCCCTCCCAGCCCTGCCGACTTCTTGAAGATAGGATTCAAGCTGCAAGGGCATATGAAAATGAATGATAAATCGGATATCCTCCTTATTCACACCCATTCCAAAAGCACTAGTGGCACAAATAATATCCAGTTGTCCATTAATAAATTGCTGCTGTACCAAAATTCTCTGTTCCTGCTCCATGCCGCCATGATAAGCCATGACTCTTCCTATTCCGCGTTCCTTGAGCAGAAGTGCTGTTTGTTCGGCTGCTTTTTTACTTGAAAAGTAAATGATGCCGGGGGGTTCCAGCTGTTTTGCCAATTCAATTAATCGATTATACTTCTCTGAATAGTCGTTACATTTTTCTAAGAGAAATGCAATATTGGGTCTGTCGACAGTCGATTCAATCCTGGTGATATCTTTTAATCCCAAATTTTCTATAATATCTTCACGGACTTGCATGGTGGCCGTAGCTGTCAAGGCAAGGGTGACAGGATTTCCTAGTTTTTTACGAAGGTCACCAAGTTTTAAATAATCCGGCCTAAAATCATAGCCCCATTGTGAGATACAATGCGCTTCATCTATAACAAATAGAGAAATCGAAATCTCTTTCAGCTTTTTTATCATGGTATCGGAATTGCCCATTTCTGGAGACATAAAGATATACTTATATTTGGCCAAGTTATTCATTACCACTTGTTTTTCCGTTTGAGTTAAAAAGGAATTAATGGCTGCTACGCGTTTCTCGCCTAATTTCATGAGCTGCTCTACTTGGTCCTGCATCAAGGATAATAAAGGCGAGATGATCACTACCGTACCATCCAATACATAGCCTGGAAGCTGATAGCATAGAGATTTCCCTGTACCAGTAGGAAGCATTGCCAGTGTGTGTTTACCATCCAATACCGAAGTAATTACTTCTTTTTGGCCTGGTTTGAAATCTTGGTATCCAAAATATTTATATAACAATTTTTCTAAGTTCATTTTCTGTCACCAAGCTTTGCAAGGACGAGCCTAATTTCAAAGTAATTTGCTTTTTCAACTTTCTCCCGTATCGTTTTTAATTGGCGGGATGAAATATCTTTGGCACATTGTAGTATTTCCTCTTGTAAATCTTTTTCCACATAGGGATCTATTGAAAAGTTAACAGCATTTAAGGCAATTTCTACAACGTGATCCTCTATCGTACTCTTCTTTAATTTCCTCCAGCCAGCAATCCTCTCAAGAGAGTACCCCTTCTGAATCATTTCAAATGTTCTTTGGGCTGACTGGGTAAGTGTATATTCTTGTTCAGTTTGGAAAAGCAAATTTGAAAGCAGTAAATATTGATCATGATTTCCCTCAATTTTCTCAATCAGGTAATGAAGACAGTTTAAAAACTGGATTTCATATTCGGAGATTTCCATCTTCAATTCCTCTGCGGCCTGCTGGGAAGTCAATCCAATACATTTGTTCCCAGTCAATCTATAAATCAAAACTGCGGGGGCAAGGTCTCCTGTCAGTCCGAGACAAAATGTAAGTTCTTCAAATAATATCTTGCCAAGCTCCTCCCTTTTCTTGCTGAACTGTTGCAGAAAACCCTTCAGCCAACGGTGGGCATCTTTATTTTTCTGGATGGGAATATACCTGTTTTCCTTAAAAACAAGGTTAGATACAACCTGAACGAGTAAGGACAGCCTTTCCCAAACCAATTGAGTTTTTTGGATTTTTCTCCATCCATCCACATATAACGGAAGAGGATTTATCTGAAGCTGATTTTCAAGAACTGTTTTCCCTTGATCAGTAAGAATATAATGCTGCTTATCTCCTGAGCATGATTTAATCCAGTTCCTTTGAAGAGCAGCCTCAACGAATTCCTCCAGGAACGTTCTGGATAAATGTCCAAAAACACCGAAATATTTAGCCAGAGAGAATAAGTGTGCATCTTGTATCGTTTGAGAAGATTTCTTTCCTTTTAATAGGTGATAGATTGAATAGATTGTTCTTTCACCATTTAGCTGGTGAATACAATAAAGGATTAATTTTTCTATAAAAGCCATGGACTCCAACACCTTTTTTAAAAAATGGCTGTGTCAGGTTTATGTTATTTCAGAACAATATTTTTTTATAAAAATAATTTCAGGTTAACTATACTTCCCTATATTTTAACATGAAACAGTACAGCAGTATGTTTTTAATTGTTGAAAAATGTTGAAAAGTGCAAGAGGAATCCTATTGTGATAAGCATTCTCATAACATTTTCTATTGAAAAGTTGACCATTCAGTTTTACAATAGGAATGAGGAATACGTTTCCATTAATTAATGGAAACAGGTTAAATATCGTTTATTTTATTGGGAGGTTATTTTCATGGCAAAGTACACTATTGTTGACAAAGAAACTTGCATCGCTTGTGGTGCATGTGGAGCAGCTGCACCGGACATTTATGATTACGATGATGAAGGCATTGCTTTCGTAACACTTGACGACAACGAAGGTATTGTAGAAATTCCTGATGTTTTAGTTGATGACATGATGGATGCATTCGAAGGATGCCCAACTGATTCAATTAAGGTTGCTGATGAGCCATTTGACGGCAATGCAACTAAATTCGAATAATAATTGTTCATGATCATATAGTTAAGTTACTCCCCAGTCCCTGGGGGTTTTTTTTTCGTTTAGGAACCTATAAAATTAAATGATGCGGATACCTTCTACCAAGTTTTATTAATCTAGCTCCAGCGCCCATCCCCTCGGGGTCATAAGCCAAATCACTCCAGAAATCAAGATTTCCTGCGTGATTCGTCTTATGCCTGTCGGGGCTGACCAGGGCGCTTGCGCCTTTTGTTCTGATTTCAAAAAAGCAGCAGGAAAGCTTCCTGCTGCTTTGTTCTATAATATGGACCTAAATTTCGTTAATAGCGGTTTGTTTTTCTATCCATGTTTGCATCTTTACAAACAGCAGCATAAAAATTGCCGACATCAACAGGCCTTTAACTAAATTAAATGGAAGGATTGCCGCAACCACTAACTTCCTTGCTTCATGGGCAGACATCGCTGGAGCGTGCAAGAAAAAGGTGTATGCAGGTAAAATGATAAAATAGTTTAGGACACTCATTGAAATTGCCATTAATAGAGTTCCAATAACAAGAGAAAGCGACATGCCCTTTCTTGTTTTTAATTTTTTATGCAAATAATACGTTGGCAGTATAAACAAAATTCCTGCAGCAAAATTAGCAATATGGCCTACTGGCACACCTGTTGCACTGCCAGTCATAAAATAATCGAGCAGATTCTTGAAAAGTTCGACTAGAATTCCAGCTACAGGGCCAAATATAAGAGCCCCAATTAAGGCAGGAATGTCACTAAAATCAATCATTAGATAATTAGGAAATGGCGGCAGCGGGAAATTCAACAACATAAGAATATATGCTATACTGCTCAGCATTCCAATAGAGACAAAAGCCTTGACGTTCATTTTTTTCATTTTCCTCTCTCCTTTTGTGATCCATCCACTTAGAAGAAAGGTTCAGCTAAAGCATCTGGTTCCTTTGCAAATAAAAACCCCCAAGTATATCACTTGAGGGAGAATTTACAAAGGCACGCTTAATAAACGTTCAAATACAATGATTTTGAACGCACGCAGAACCTCCATCTTCTCCCATCCAGACTTTACTGTCGGCTTTGGAATCGCACCAAATCCTGCCCCAAAAGGCTCGCGGGCTCAGAGAAAAAATCTCATTACCGCCGGTCGGGAATTTCACCCAGCCCCGAAGATAGACCTAATATTTTTTATTGTACTAAATTATTATACTGGAAAGTAATCAGTTTGTGAAGAAGAAGACATTTATTTAAACTGGGCAATAACTATACAAAAATCCTCAGACTATTCCAGCCTGGGGATTTCATGTTTGTTATTTTTTCGACCCGAGTACTAATACCTGTGATGGAAATATTAGGTCTGTTTGTAAATCATTTAGATTTTTCAGCTCTTCGACCGCCAAATTGTTTTTTTCTGCGATGGACCACAAGGTATCTCCGTTAACTACAACGTATTGAGTTTTTTCCTGGCTATGATCAACAACTGGCATAGCTTGTTCCATTTCTTTATCCTTTTCTTCCAGTCGGGAAACGGCTTCCATGGCATTTGCCCCTGAATTAACCGTTCCTGCCTGGACCACTTCCCCTAGATGCGCTGTACCCAGCACTTCTTCTGGGTTCATTGCATATTTTTTATCAAAAGTCCATTCTGTTTGATGAACCTCAAAATGAAGATGGACTCCTGTCGATTGTCCTGTGCTCCCCATTCTTCCAATTAGGTCTCCGCGTTTAACCCTTTGACCTTCTTCCACTAAACGCTTATTTAAATGGGCGTATACTGTAACATAGGTATTCCCATGTTTAATAAAAACCACATTCCCGTATGAGCTCGAAAAATAAGATTTTTCTACAAAACCATCATCAACTGAAAATACTTCTTCATTTACTTCTCCTGCTATATCAATTCCTTTATGTTTTCCCTGCCTTGTTCCAAATTTATCCGTTATCACTCCATCTGCCGGCCATCTCCAATGCAAATTGTCAGCCTGCACTTCCAGCATACTAGCCTGTGAGTGACTTCCTGTGATAAATAATAAACTGACAAGAAGCGCCATAATTCCGGCGATTAAAAAACGTACTATGTAATCTCGCATTCTTTTCCTCCTTATACACTATCCTCTGTTACTCACCATATGAATGCTTAAATCCGAATAGAACATACAGCTAAAAGAGCTTAAAAGGATACTGTTATATTTTGGAGGTTTTTGTTTATTTTATTCAAATAACTTCTTATCTTTTTTAAAATTTATTTCGAACCAATTGTCGAATTGCATTTTTTTCTAAAAGAAGAGGCCGATATAATCTGCCTCTCCGATTTAAACAGGTTTAATGTGATGGGCGGTAATTTGCTCCAACTGGTACTTTGATTTCAGTATTCAAATCAAATGGACCCAAATTTTGTATCGGAGCATTTACCAGCTTCACCTTTGCTGCTCCAAATTCCTTCGCTGTGAGCATAATTGCTTCAAAGGAATACAAAGACTCAGGATTATTCTCCAATTTGGAATCAGCACCCAAGGAAATATAAAGTGTTTTATCTTCAAAAGATGAAGTTTCTATATGGAGATCCGGAGAAACCGATGCTTTTAACCCTGGCAGGTCCTGCTGCATGGCAAGAAATGCAGCTTTTATGTCTGGATATGAATTAGCTGTTGGGACTAAAAAAGGTACATTTTTCCCATCAGGAACAAGAAATAAATAAGCTGAACCATTTCTATCCTGAACGGCTTCATCCGATATTAACCCACGGTTGCCAAATTCAATCCCTTGTTTGTTTTCAGTTGTATATCTTATATTCCTAATGTTACTATTCGATCTGACAGTATTCTGAATAATATCGTCAAATGAAGTTTCATTTGTACTGCCCTGTCCATATTGATGATTTGCCGGTACATCAACAATTACTGCATTCCCGTTTTCGTCAAGCTTCAAGCTTGCATTTAAAGGATAATAGTCACTTAACCCCCACTGGCTTTCCTTAAGCTCCGCCATATGCTCATTATACATATCCAGCCAGCTTTTACTTTGATCCTGCTTTACTACGATAGAAACTGGCACTAATACCACGGCTTGGGCGTCAGGAATCCAATAGGTTAGAACCTTTCCCTTTGCGGCCTCTTCTTCATACAGGGCGGTCGTTCCTTCAGATTCGTCCAATTTAGCAGGCTTGGAAGTATCCCTAGCTAACATGGCTTTATCCTGATTCCCTACAGACTTTTTTAGGACTATATTTTCCGACGATTTATTTTCAATTGAATCTGCCATTTTTTTCGATGAGGTATCTGCCAGTTCCTTATTTTCTTTATGATTCTCAAAGTTTAATAAACCTGGTGAAAGAATAAACATCAGCAGCAGTGCTGCTGCCGCAGCCAAGCCTGGCATTAGCCAGCTTCTATGTTTTCGTTTTCTGTTTTTTATGGAAAGGCTCTGATAAATGTCATGCGGATTGCGATTATCATGTATGTTCGGCATCTGCCTTAGTAAATCTTCGAGCTGCTTATCGCTCCACTCTGACTTTTTCACTTTTCACACCCTCCTTTCCTACTAAATCTTCCATTTTGTTTCTAAGTACATTCAACGCACGGTGCTGGGTTGTTTTTACCTTGCTTTCTGTCCACCCCAGAGTCTCAGCTGTTTCCGCGATTGATAGCTCCTGAAGATACCTTAAAATAATTACTGCTCTTTGATCAACTGTGCAGTGATCTAATGATTGGTACATCCATCGGATTTCCTCCCTTTGCAGGGCTATTTCCTGTGGTAAAGGCAATTCATCTTTAACTTGCTGTGTTGTCCAATCAAACTTTTCCAATATCCTTTGCTTCCAGCCTTTTTGCTTCCGGTAAAAATCAATCGCAACATTCCTCGCAATTGAAAACAGCCAGGTCTTTTCGCTGCTTTTCCCCTCAAACTTTCCGTATGATTTCAAAACACGTATATAAACTTCCTGGACGAGATCCTCTGCTTGTTCCTTATTCCTGACCATATAAAAAAGAAACTGGAAAACGTCATGATGATATTTTTGATAAAGTTCATCGAAAACGGAGTCCATCGATTTCCCTCCCCGTTCATTAAATTAGTCGTATTCTATTTATAAAAAGTTACATCTCTAAATATAGACTGTTTATACAAAAAAAGGAAGGGATTATTTGGTAAAAACAGAGCGTAAAAAGACCCATCTTTTTAAGAGATGGGTCCTTATCAAGCAGGCATATATTTCGGAATGTTTCCCGTGAATCAAGAACAATCGGCATAAAGCCTGTTATTTTTCTTATTTTCGAGGTAAAAAGAAGGAAAATGTCGTTCCCTGGTCCTCTTTGCTCTGAACAGATATATGGCCTCGATGCGCATCTATAATGTTTTTAGCAATTGCAATGCACCTGTGCCACCTGCTTTTCCTCTTGTGCGTGCCTTGTCAGCCTTATAGAATCTTTCAAAAACAAATGGCAGGTCTTCGACAGGTATTCCTAAGCCAGAATCCTTTACTTCCACACCGATCCCTTTTTCCTCTGGATGGACCGAGACAGATACTTCTCCATTTTTTGGGGTATGTCGGATGGCATTATCAATCAGATTCGTTAGAACTTGTTCAATTCTGTCGGGATCGAAGGAAAAACGGAGATCCTCACTGCTTATGTTTGTCGTCAGGTTAATGTCATTGTCCTTTGCGAGTCCTTGGAACTTACGGATGATCCTAGTGATATAGGTGGAAATGTTCACTTCATCAATAGTCAGCTGAATATGCCCGGCTTCCATACGCGCCAAATCCAAAAGTTCATTTACAAGGCGGCCCATTCTTAATGATTCATCATAAATAACTCTTGCCATTTCTTTTTTCTCTTCATCTGTACCGGCAATATCATCTATAATCGCTTCACTATATCCTTGCAGCATTGAAATCGGTGTTCGCAGCTCGTGAGAAACATTTGCAATAAAGTCTTTTCTTAACTTATCCAGCTGCCGTTCTTCAGTCATATCTCTGACAACTGCAACTGCTCCACGAATAAACGTATTGCTGTAAAGCGGACTGACAATTATGACCCAATACCGCCCCTGAAGAGAAATTTCACCGATTTGTTCCTTCTCCGTGTCTACCGCTTGTTGGAAAAGTGCCATCACCTGCGAAGGTACTGCTTCATTATTTGTTATATTGCTGTCTTTATCGTAATACCAATGCTGGAGAAAACGATCCGCAGGCGGATTGGTAATCAGGATTGTACCATCCCTGTTAAACGTAATAACACCGTCCGCCATGCTGCTTAATATGCTCGCTAACTGTTCTTTCTCCTGGCTGAGGGCATTTATGTTAAATTTCAGCTGTCTGCCCATCTGATTAAAGGCTGTCGCCAGTTCGCCAATTTCATCACGAGTTAGAATAGGGACCTTCGTATCGAATTTTCCTCTTGCAACCTCAAAAGCAGCTTCCCTCATTTTTCTTAGGGGTGCGGTAATTCTTGTAGATAAAAAGAAGGCGAAAATGGTTGTTAATACAATCGCTACTCCGGCGACAAGGATAATAAACTTGGTCGTTGAACTGGTTGTTTCTTTAATGACCTCTAGAGATTGATAAATAAAAACGGCACCATTTTTTCCACCCGCCTGATGAAGTGGAACACCGATTATGGAGTAAACAGCACCGCTATTTTTACCCTTATCAAGAGATAGGGAAGAAACCTTCTCAACTTGTTTCTTCCCATTAAACACCTTGGATAACTCCGGATCCCTCTTAATATCGGCAAGCGTCAGCTTCTTGGCCTTTTCAGTATTGGGAGAGTAATAAATTTCATGATCATTTTTAATGATTACTACCTTAGTCACATCATCAATAACTTCCCAAGAAATTTCCAGACCAATTGGATCATTTTTATGCTGCTCCAAAACATTCGCAATTTTCTCTGCGGTCTCAGTGAGTGCTTTCTTGGTAACATCTATATTGTGACTTTCAAAAAACTCAAGCAACAATACCGTTAAAATAAACAGTATAAATGAAACGAGCAAAAGAATGGTAAACCATAGTTTACCTACAACACTTCTTAAAAAAATCATTCATTCACAACCTCGAACTTGTACCCCACACCCCAAACTGTTACGATCATTCTTGCTGCTTCTTCTGAAACCTTATTTAGCTTTTCTCGAAGCCTTTTAACATGGGTATCAACTGTACGGAGGTCACCAAAAAATTCATAATGCCACACTTCTTTCAGAAGTGCTTCACGATCAAATACTTTATCCGGTGATTTTGCTAAGAAATATAGAAGTTCATACTCTTTGGGAGTTAAACTGACCTCTTTGCCATCTGCAGTTACCCTGTGAGCATCGTTATCAATCGTTAAATGCGGAAACACAATGACATCCTTCGTTGTTGTATCCGTTTGTAAATAACTTGTTTGTGAGGATCTACGTAAAAGTGCTTTCACTCGAAGAACCACTTCACGTGGGCTGAATGGTTTTACAATATAATCATCTGTCCCTACTTCAAAGCCTTGGACACGGTTAATTTCTTCACCTTTTGCAGTCAGCATAATGACAGGGGTAGCTTTTTTCTC
This sequence comes from Neobacillus sp. PS3-34, assembly GCF_030915465.1. GTDB lineage: Bacteria > Bacillota > Bacilli > Bacillales > Cytobacillaceae > Neobacillus_A. The sequence continues at coordinate 3,868,562 of NZ_CP133267.1, read as the reverse complement.
CCTAAGTTCACGGCAAACTTCAATCCCGTCTTTTCCAGGCATCATGAGGTCCAGAAGAATAACATCATAGTCATTTGCTAATGCTTTAACAAGAGCTTCGTTTCCATCTTCTGCTTCGTCAATGGTGTACTCTTCTCGCTCTAGGTACATTTTTAATAAGCGGCGGATTCTCTCTTCATCATCAACTACTAAAATCTTAACGTTTTTATCCATCAATATTCCCCCTCATGCAGATATTTTACAAAATGGACTGTCAATTTACCATGCTTTTCATGTGAATAAACTTAATAATTATTTAAAGGTTCACCATTTGTCTACAATTTAGTTTTGTAAACAGCAGCAAACCTTATTATCTCTCGCAATTTTTTAAAAAGCCTCCACTTTTAAAAAGTGAAGGCTATTAATAATCAGGATAAAATTAAGACCCTGCATATGAATGTAATCCCGCAATAACGAGATTTACCGCAACTAGGTTAAACATGATGATAGCAAAACCGATAACAGCCAGCCATGCTGACTTTTCACCATGCCAGCCTTTTGATAGGCGAAGATGCAAAAATGCCGCGTAAAACAGCCAGGTGATTAATGCCCAAACCTCTTTTGGATCCCATCCCCAGAATCTGGTCCAGGCCACCTGCGCCCAAATCATCGCGAATATCAAGGCTCCCAATGTAAAAACCGGAAAACCAATAAGGACGGATCGATAACTGATCTCATCCACGAGATCTAGATTGATATTTTTAACAAAAGGCCTAAGTGATGCTGCCACCCGTTTTCTCAAAATCAATCTGAACAATGAATAAAGCAAAAGCCCTGCACCGACCGACCATATAACGGTATTGAGTTTCTTTGCATTAACCATTGCTGGAGTTTCAAAAACAGGTTCAAACTTACCTTTAGTTGTTAATTCCCATTGATGCGGACCTGCAATCGCTGGCATCGTATATTCCACTGTTGCCGCGTTTTTACCTTTATCAACCCAATTAAATGTTTCGTGATATCCAGCAAGGGAGAAAGCGCTTGATACGAAAATAAACCCTAGTGTCGTAATCAAGCAAAACATGACGATTTCAAGCCAAAAGGTTCGTTTGCTGGCTTTGGATTGATCGATTGTCTTTACAAGGTAGATAAGCCCCGCTGCAAAACTTACTGCAAGAATAGCTTCTCCGATAGCAGCAGTTGTAACATGAATGTAAAGCCAATAGCTTTTCAATGATGGTATCAAAGGTGTAATATCCCTTGGGAACATGCTTGCATATGCAATGACTAAGACTGCAACAGGCATCGTGAACAGCCCAAGCAATGGTGTTCTGTAAATAAAGTAAATGATAAGAAATGCACCTACAAGTGCCATTCCAAAAAAGGTTGTAAATTCGAATAAGTTACTTACAGGTGCATGCCCTGATGCAATCCACCTGATTACAAAAAATGAAAGCTGTGAAATAAATCCGATAATCGTTATAAAGACCGCTATTTTTCCCCATTTATTCGTGCCTTTTTTCTCAATTTCACCCTTTTTGGACTTAATTGCCCCTCCAAAAAATAGGGTAGCAATTAAATATAGAATAAAGGCGATTAAAAGCAAATTACTGCTAAGTGATACCAATTATGACCCCTCCTTCTCCGTTCCGTTATGTTCATTTTGAAGCTTGTCAGCTGGCTCATTCAGATTTGTATCTGCTAACACGCCTTCAATTTCCCTTTTTAATCCGTGCCAGTTTTTATTTGTATGGCCTGCAATCCACACATCCCCATTTTTACGCTGTATCCATATTCTGCGATGATTCCAATAAGCACCCTGAACAACGCCAATCATAAAAATGATTCCGCCAAGTATGATTGCCCATAAAGTGGAATCCTTGCGGACAGTGAGACCGGATACATTATTCGTCTTGACACCTCTGAATTTCATCTTGTACTTATTGTCCCCGAATGGTTCAATGGTTTGCTTTATCGCAACAAAGCTTGTCTCCCCTTTTGGCTTATCAGGGGTTTTCATACGAAATACGAAAGCAGGGTTATTAGGAAGCCTGGTCTTGGTTGTAGGCTCACCATCTTTTCCAAACTCAAAGTCAGGGAAATAACTGAGCAGTTCAACAGAGTACCCATGTCCTAAATCATATTTCTGCTCTGGATTATAAAGATTAATGGTCAGGTCACCATAAGGCTTTTCTGTATTTTTGTCGATCAATGAAAAGCTCATGGAATTCAGCTCATTTAGTTTATAATCCACCTGGTAAACAGAAAAACCTTCAAATTCTAATGGTTCGTTTACACGAATTTTATAGTCTTTTACTTTTTTTAGCTTAGGCTTTTCCCCTGCCAATGTATTGCCTTCCTTTTTATAGAGGATTACGTTTGACTGATAGTTCTTGGGAATTTTGCCTGCTCTGTCGATCGCATTTTCAAACACTTTGCTATCTTTATCTTTATCATAGATTTGTAGAATGAATTTATTATTGGTCAAATAATACTTGCCATCAGTTTCGGGTACGACCTTTGTTTCGCCTTCCCGAATCCAGAGTACTTTATCAATATACATACCGGGTATAAATCTCATCATGGCCCAAGGAGGAAAATAATCAAACCCACATGGTTAACGTATGGACCCCAGCGGGAGAACCGGTTTTTTTCAGCTAAAATGTCACCGTTATCTTCCCTGACTTTGTAACGTTTAGCCTTCAAACGTTCCTTCAATAATGGCATCAAATCTTCCGTATTGGTGTTTTCGGTCACCCCGAAAACTCGCTGGCGTTTCAAAAACCCTTCATGCCTTGTTACATTCTGCGCCTTTAGTGCCCTATATAAAGGTATGACTCTGTCAAGGCTGCAGATAACGAGCGAAACACCGATTGAAGCGATCAGGATCAAATACCACCAGGAGCTGAACAGATTATGAAAACCAAGCTCGTAATAAATTTTTCCTACCCATCCATATTGATCCTGATAGTATTCATCTGCCTGCATTTGTGGAGGAATATACATTTCCTGAGGAAGGATTGTACCCACTGCGGAAGCAATTAGCGTCACGACGATGAGCCATACCCCCACTTTTACTGAGGAAAAGAAGTTCCAAATTTTATCGATAATTGTCTTGTTGTACGTTATGGAACGGCGGGCACTGCCTTCATACCGCATATCCAGCAGTTCATTTTCATTCTCTTTTTCATCCAGTACTTTTCCGCATGCTTCACACAAAACGGTGCCATGAGGATTTACATGCCCGCATTCGCATTTAACATCGTTCATTATAAAAACTCCCTATGCATTATGGTTTGATAAGCTCCATAAGATCTTTTGCCATGTCTTCTGTAAGCTGGCCAGTATGGTATTTCACTACATATCCATTTTTGTCGATTAAAAAAGTCGCCGGCAGTGGGTCAATTCCATATTCAGTCATGACCTGCTCGTCTTTATCGATCATGATCGGAAAATCAAGCTTGTGCCGCTCTGCAAATTTCGTAACCGCAAGATTGGATTCTTTTATATCCACTGCAAGAACCTCGACACCCTTATCTTTAAATTGGTGATATTGGTTATTAATGAATGGCATTTCAGTTTCACAAGGCTTACACCATGTTCCCCAGAAGTTCAAAAATACACCTTTACCTTTATAATCTGAAAGGCGGTGCTTTACCCCATTCATATCGGTAAGAACAAAATCTGGAGCTTTTTCCCCTACCGCTACCTTCATTTGATCATCTTTTGTATAATTTGCATAAAGTGTATAGGCAACGGCAGCCCCTAAAATCAATAAAATAATGCTTCTTACATATAAACGCCGTTTTTTCAAGAAAATACCCCCCAGGCTCCCATCATTAGTTGGTCTAAATTATAACATTTGCCACTATATCGATAGTGTTTACGCTAAAAGAATTTGTGAACTTTTTATGAATTCTTATGAAGAGACTCATTTGCTGCTGCCCGGAGCTGCTTCACTTCGTGATGTGTCAGTTCACGGATTTCCCCTGTTCTTAATCCCGCTAGTGTCAGAAATGAATAACGTTCCCTTTTTAGTTTCAAGACCGGGAAGCCAATCGCTTCAAACATTCTTCTGACTTGGCGATTCCGACCTTCATGAATCGTAATTTCAATAATAGCTGTTTGCTTTCTTTTATCCGCTGAAAGAAGGTTAACCTTTGCGGGAGCAGTCTTGCCATCTTCAAGCTTGATTCCCTTTTCCAGCTTACGGAGATCTTCCTTGGCTGGAATTCCCTCTGTTTTCACTACATACACTTTGTCAATTTGATTTCTTGGATGCATTAGAAGATTGGCGAATTCCCCGTCATTTGTAAGAAGCAATAAGCCTGAAGTATCATAGTCCAGCCTTCCTACAGGATAAATCCTTTCCTTCAGTAGAGGGAAAAAGTCGGTCACTACTTTCCTGCCTTTGTCATCCTTAACACTTGAAATGACTCCACGCGGTTTATACATCAGGAAATATACAGGATTTTCCTTTTCGATTGGAATCTCGTCCACTTCCACTTTATCAGATGCTGTTACTTTTGTTCCAAGCTCCGTAACAACCTTTCCATTCACCTTTACATGTCCCTCTTTAATTAATTCTTCCGCTTTGCGGCGGGAAGCAATCCCTGCCCTTGCGATAACCTTTTGCAATCTTTCCATCTATGTTTCACTCCAAACTTTATACTACTAAAAGTAAGCCTATTAATTCTATCCTACTGAATTATGACACATGTTTGTCGAATTTCAAAGTAACGGTTATTTTTTCATAAAAAAAAACCGAATGCTAAGGCAAAACTGCCAAGACAGACGGAATTTACTCGGATATCATTATTTTGTTCAAAAGAAAAATGCTACCACAAAAATTGCCGCTGCAATCCCCACGACATCGGCAAGCAAACCAACCTTCAAGGCATCACCCATCTTCTTAATCCCAACAGCGCCGAAATAGACTGTTAAAACATAAAAAGTGGTATCAGTACTACCTTGCAAAACTGAAGCGAGCCTGCCAAGAAAAGAATCTGGTCCATGGACCGCTATCAGGTCAGCAGTCATTCCAAGTGCAGCCGTTCCTGAAATCGGCCTAATTATCGCAAGTGGAACGATTTCCGCCGGGATGCCTATATCTTTCAGGGCTGGGCGAATAAAATCTGTCAGCCACTCAAGTGCACCAGATGCCCTGAATACCGAAATGGCTACCAGCATGCCCACTAAAAATGGGATGATAGAAATGGCAATCTTGATTCCTTCTTTTCCGCCCTCTACAAAGCTTTCATACGTTTGAACCCCTTTAAAGGTTCCATATAAAAGTATAAAACCGATTAAAACAGGAATGAACCACAGAGAAATTAGCGAAAGTGCCTCCAAAATTTTTCACCCTTTACGGCTTCTTCGAAAATAAAAATATCGATCGATTAAAATTCCTCCGATTGCTGAAATCAAGGTTGCAATCAGCGTTGGCACCACAATTTCAGTTGGCGATGCAGAGTGATAGGTCATTCTGATGGCTATAACAGTAGTGGGAATCAGGGTAATACTGGACGTATTAATTGCGAGAAAGGTTACCATTGACCTGCTGGCATAATCCTTTCCGCCATTCAGCTCTTTTAATTGTTCCATCGCTTTAATCCCTAAGGGTGTGGCTGCATTTCCCAGTCCAAACATATTGGCAATCATGTTTGATAAAATGTATCCCATTGCCGGATGATTTGGGGGCACATCCGGAAAAAGCCGCTTGACCAGAGGTCGAAATAGTCTGGACAATCTTTCAAGAAGTCCAGATTCTTCAGCTATTTTCATCATTCCAAGCCAGAAAACGAGAATGCTGATCAAACCGATGCACAGTGTGACAGCATCTCCCGCTCCGCTGAAAATTGCTTTATTAACTTTATCCATTGTTCCGTTCACCATCGCAAATATGACTCCAAAGATCGTCATAAACACCCAAACATAATTAACCATTAGTTTTCACGCCCATAAAGAATAGGAATATCTGTGAAAAGTAATCCCGAAGGCTTTTTTCCTTTTTTTCCTTTTTTCCCTTGATTCCGCCTTGATAATAGACAGGTGTCTGTTTGATCTGCTTTCCGTCAAAATATACAATAGCTTTTCCAACAATCTCCGGCTCCCGGCTACCTTCGTTGCTGCGATTAAATGATTTTGCAATTTTATATTCTACCTTAAATAACTTCATCTCTTCCGTAGTTGCCGGATAAACGATTGAATTTTTCAAGAACAACATTCCTTTTTTATAAGGACCCTTGATATTCTCAATCTTTCCTTTCGAAAGGACTTCTGCCATATCAAATTCCTTAAAGCCGTCCTCATACATTGAAATATGGTCGTTCCAGTCATCAGGACCATTCAGTGTAACGGCAATCAGTTTCATATCTCCCTTTGCAGCAGTTGTAACAAGGGTTCTTTTTGCTCTTTTGGTATATCCTGTTTTTCCCCCTGTACAATATTTATATTTAGTTAGCAGCCTATTCTTATTTTTCCAAACCCTGTCCCATTGTTCAGAAGGATTTGGTGCCCGATGAATTTTGGTCGATGAAATCTTTTTAAACTCCTTATTCATCATGGCATACCGGGTAAGAAGGGCCATATCATAAGCTGTCGAATAGTGGTTCTCATGGTCATCCAGTCCATGTGGATTGGAAAAATGGGTATTTTCCATTCCTATTTCCCTTGCCTTTAGGTTCATTAAAAATGCAAAACCATCCACGCTCCCGCCCACATATTCGGCAATAGCAACGGCAGCGTCATTGCCGGATCTTAACATTAAACCGTAGACCAGATCCTTGAGTTTTATTTTTTCTCCAGCTTTTAAGTAAATTGAAGAACCTTCTGCTTTCGTTGCTTTGTTACTAACCTTCACATACTCATCCATTTTACCTGATTCAATGGCGAGGATCGCTGTCATGATTTTTGTTATGCTCGCAATCCTGCTTATTTTGTGAGCATCTTTCTCATACAGGACTCTTCCAGTCTTCTGTTCCATTAAAATAGCGCTTTTAGCACTTACAGAAGCTGCGGCATCCACAGTATAAGGAAAATTAGCAATAAAAAGCGAGACAATGAGGGCAATAATGCCTGGTTTCCAGATCCTTACCATTTGATAACCTCGTCTCCTTATATGGTTTGTACAAGTTTATGCAAAACAGGGACTGATATGACTAAAACCCAGCCAACGGAGAAATTGGCTGGGTTTAGAATGGAAAAGCGAATTTCTTTTTTCCAAAAATTCATTCTTAATATGCAGGCCATTTTAGTTGACGGGCTTCCTCAAAGCGTTTCTCTACATCCTCCCAATTGACAAGCTTCCACCAATTTTCGATATATTGGGCCCGGTTATTTTTGTACTGCAAATAGTAGGCATGCTCCCAGACATCAAGGACAAGCAGCGGTATGGTATCCCATTGGGTTAGCTCATTATGTTTTTCTGATTGCAGTACCTCCAGATGCCTCGATCTTGGTGACCATACAAGGAGTGCCCATCCGGACCCTTCTACCTGCTTGGCAGCTTCAGAGAAGTGTTTTTGAAAAGCATCAAAGCTTCCAAAATAATTTTCAATACTCGCCAGAAGTGCTCCTTTCGGTTTCCCACCGCCACCAGGCTTCATATTATTCCAAAAAATAGTGTGCAGGTAATGACCGGACCCGTGGAAAGAAAGCTCCTTGGACCAATATTTAACCAGTGAGAAATCATTCACCTCTCTGGCTTTTTTAAGATTTATCTCTGCCTTGTTTAACCCATCTACATATGATTGATGATGTTTGTCATGGTGCAAAAGCATGATTTCTTCTGAAATTAAGGGCTCTAATGCTTTATAAGAGTATGGAAGCTTAGGAAGCTTGTGCCCCCCCGAGGGAACAACCGTTTCATTTATCCATATCGTCCCATATTCTTGTTTTCTTTTAAAATAGGATTCCATCTCATCATGAATTGTTTCGGCTTCCATTTGTAAATCAAGCAGCTCTTTATTTGATAGTGTGTCTGAAACTCCTTCAATGACTCCAGTAAACCGTTCAAGTTTTTCCCACAGTTCTAAGTCAGCACTCATATCTTCATTATCAAGAAATTCTTTCATCTGCTCATTCCACACAAATAATTCATTTACATATCGACGAAATCGATCCATTTTGTTCCTCCCATATATCACGGCTTCGTGATATTGTATGAACTGTCAATGGCAGTGTTCACGTGTATTTGTTTATCTGATGGGTATGAGGTCTTAAAAAAAGGCTGTTTTCGTATACTTTGTTGCTATATAAAGAGTAGTTGATTTTCACTCCAGGATGCTCGCTTTCCGCGGGGCGGGCGGTGAGCCTCCTCGGCGCACAGCGCGTGTGGGGTCTCGCCTGTCCCGCTGCACCCGCAGGACGTTGAATCAGCTTCCTAGAATCAACACCGTACGAAGGAAATGCGAGAGCATTTTCGAGGAGCTCGCACCTTCCGCTCCAATCAACTTCTATTTCAACGATTTGCTTTTAAAAACCTATATAAAAACAACAATCTTTTAGAAAACAGCCTAGGAACAAAAGGCGCAAGCGCCCTAGTTAGCCCCGACAGGCATAAGACGAATCACGCAGGAAATCCTGATTTCTAGAGTGATTTGGCTTATGACCCCGAGGGGCTGGGCGCTGGAGCTAGATTAATACAACTTGTAGAAGTTATTCACATCATTTAATTTTATAATTTCCTAGACGATAAAAAAAGCGGCATCGAAGAGTTTGCCTCTTCAATGCCGCCTTTTTCTTATTTTGACTGGATCATTTTAGTCCGATAATCTGTTTCATAGAATTCAAGTTCTTCTCGTAAACGCTGAAATTCGCCTTCAAGCCCCTTTAATAATTTCCCAAGTAATTCTGGAACTGGTTTATAAAATTTTATTGAGTTTTTTCCTGTGTAGGCTGACCGGCTATCCTCATACCAAGCATCATTTTTGGGTGAAAAGAACTCTTCAATGCATTGATGAAAAATGCGGTAAAGTGTTTTTTCGGCTGCTGCTTTTTGAAACGGCTCGCTGTTTAGGATAATAGTGCAAGACTCGCTAGTCTCTTCACTATATACAAGCAGCTTTCGTAAATTGGAAAGGATGCGCTTATAGTATTCCTCATCCTCTTCATAGCCTTTTGCCAGATGTGACAATGTTGTTTCATTAAGAAATTCTTCCAGATGTGTAATTGTCTGTCCCAAAAAATTTTTAACATCTTGCAATTGCGATTCAACTAATGTATTTCCCACTTTTTTTACCTCCGGATGGTTAATTTGCCTTCAGACTGGCTGAACAATAAAATCAAGCGGTGAACGGAGCTCATAACCATTTTTTTGTGCAAGTGAACGGAAAATCTCCGGAAGTTTTTCGAAATCAATTCCCTGAAAATACGCAGCAAATTCTTGTTTGGAACTAATATAAAGGCGTTTCCGATGACGAAGTCCAGGATTTTTCAGAAGGCAGACAAGTGCCACAATATCCTTAAAAGCAACTTCCTTGCCCCCTTCATTGAAGAGCGGATCTTGTCCATAAGGAGTCAGTTCCTGAAAGGCTTCGTCAAAATATCGCACATATAAAACATGCAGCGTTTTTTCTACCCCGTCTTCTGTAAAAGTAATTTCGCTTCTGTTAAAGAAATCCTCGGAAGTATTTGATTTTTCTTTAACTAGTTCATAACCTTGGCATTCCTTGATTAACAAAGACTATTCCCCCTTGTCATATCCTTAAAGTACTTCCTATTTTATCATACATGGAACGGGAATGTTTTGAAAATTATGAGTTAATGGTTTCCTGGAACTTTTCGAAAAATAGGTCCGCTTCTTCCTGGATAAAATCCTCTTCTACCTTATCAGGGAGCGGTGGAAGTTCCTCAATGCTCTTTAAGCCAAAATAGTCGAGAAATTCCTTCGTTGTGCCGTATAAATAGGCACCGCCGACCCCTCTGCTCTGCCTGCTTCTTTTATTAATGCTTTTGACATTAGAGTGTGAAGCGGCCTTTCCGTTTTGACGCCGCGGATTTCTTCTATTTCCACTCGGGTAATCGGCTGCCTGTAGGCAATAATCGCCAATGTTTCTAAAGCTGCCTGGGAAAGTGTCGTATTTCCCGGTGAATCTACTAGCTTTTTTAAGTAAGGGGCATTTTCTTTTTTCGTAGCAAGCTGGTAGGTTCCTGCAAGCTGCACGATAACGATTCCCCGGTCATTATTTTGCTCCAGTTCATCCTTAACATCTTCGATAATGCCTTTTGCGGCTTCGGGTTCGACTTCCAAAACTTCGGCAATCTGCTTTAACGAAAGTCCTTCATCCCCTGCGGCAAACAAAAGACTTTCTATAATGCTTTTCCAGTTTATGATGTCCATTGGTTTATGCTCCTTCCACGATCGCTTCAACAAATATCTCAGCGAAGTTCCCCTGCTGTTCAACATCAATTTCTTTTCTTTTTATTAATTCCAAAATGGCCAGAAAAGTTACAACGATATGCTCACGGTCGGGGTATGGAAACAGCTCGTTAAAGCTCCGTCTCCCCTTGATCATTTTTAACTCTGAAATTATCTCTGTCATTCTTTTTTCGATGGAAACTTCCTGTCTGGCAATTTTTGTGGCCATTGGTCTCTGCAGTTTTTTTCTGCGCAATAGTTTCTGAAAAGCGCCAAGCATATCGTAGAGGGATATATTCATTTCCACCCTTTCCGGCTGTATGTCTTTTGCAAAATCGGATAGGTCACTTGGGGGCTTCGTATACATTAGGCTCCGTTCTTCTTCAAGAGATTTCAGGTCATGGGCAGCCTCTTTGTATTTTTTGTATTCAATAAGCCGTTCAACTAGCTCGTCCCGCGGGTCTTCTTCAAACTGGATTTCTTCGGCATCTTCATCAAATGATTCCTCATGCTTAGGGAGCAGCATTTTGCTTTTTATAGCCAGCAGGGTTGCTGCCATAACAAGATATTCACTGGCTATGTCCAGTTTCAATTCCTTCATGGTATGTATATACATCAAGTATTGACCGGTAATATCCGCAACCGGTATATCGTATATGTCAATTTCAAGTCGATTTATCAAATGGAGTAGTAAATCGAGTGGCCTTTCAAAGGCATCAATCTTCACATTGTATTGCATTATATCTCACCAATTTTTCTGCACAAATTCGTCTTTTGCTGTTGACTGTTTTCACATAAATGAAAAGAGCCTTGTTGTTCGACTATTAATAGTATAGAGGATTCATATAGCTTATCCAATAGAAAATTCAACCTTCAGTAAGAAAGCGGAACTATTCTACAGTCTTATTTTGTTATTATCCGCAACCATGGCATCTGCCTATAACACAATGTATACCTCCTACATATGATGGAAGGGAAAAGAGTCCAAAATTATTAAGGAGGAATTTAATATGTCTGATGGAAGATGCGGATTTGGTTCAGGTTTTGCTTTAATCGTAGTTCTTTTCATTTTACTAATAATTGTAGGTGCATCCTGGTTTTAAGAATGTATCCGGTTCAGCCCGCCAGCTTTAGTGGCGGGTTTTTTCTGTTCCGTGACTCGATAGCACTCATATGGTTATGCTACACTATACATACTTATGGGGGAGGCTAAAGGATGTATCCCAATGAATTTATTAAATATTTAATGCATTTTCATGGAGACCACGATTATTTTGAATGCCACGAAATTCTTGAAGAATACTGGAAAAAGGTTGACTCAGGTAATAAAGAATCGATTTGGGTTGGTTTTATCCTTCTTGCAGTTTCCCTTTATCACCATCGGCGCGGCAACTTCAAGGGCGCAATCAGAACTATGGAAAAAGCCTCTAAGATCTTTTTAACCCAAATTGAAGCTATCCGTCGATTAGGTATAGAGGACAGCCTATTGCTTGGCGAAATGAATAATCGTCTATCTTCAATGCATTTAAAAGTAGGCTATACCAACTTTAAAATTCCTTTAAAGGACCCCGAATTAAACATTCTTTGCATTTCCATTTGCAAACAGCATGACATGGTATGGTGCGATGATGGCTTGCCCCCAAATCATATCATTAACCGTCACAGTTCAAGAGACAGAAGTGATGTGATTAAAGAAAGAGAACTTGCACTGAGAGAAAAAAGTAAAGGCAGCGAATAAAATTATTCGCTGCCTTTTTCTGTATCTCCATCATTCAAACTGCATTTTTCAATGAAAGGTGCAGTGCTTTCGCTTGCTCTTATCTGTTTATCAGGAAACATGTCATGCACTTAACCATGTTTTTGCCAATCCCTTGGTAGCGGTAAGATGGATTGACAGAAATGTGCTGGACCTCGTATATGTCAGGTGAGACGGATAACAAACCTAGAAGGCCAATGATATCTTCCTCTTTCCAAAGAAAAAGATGCCAATCTTCTTCGGTTTCATATTGTTTCATTGTGTTCTGAAGTTTTTTCAAATCCTTTTCGCTAGGCATAAAGGATAGTAAACCCATTGCAATTTTCTCAAAAGCTTTTTTATAACGAATTAACATATTGATCCCTCATTATTTCAAATAAAACAAACGAAAAATTTTTTAATAACCTATTTTTCCCTAAATCAGCCGTATATTAAACATCGGTTGCAGTTTTTATTTTATTATATGTTTTGGAAGCTTAATGTTTCGTTACTCAACATCATACCTAATTATGAGTAATTCATCAAACTTATTATCAGGTTCCTCTAAAAACAAGAAATAAGATATATAGAATGCCCCACATTAAAGCGATGCCAAAAATGATGCCAAAAAGGGCCCAGTTGTTAGTTTTCATTCCTATGAGTACCCCCAATAATACATGTAAAGGACTTGCACTAATGTCCTCCATTCTACACTAAATAAAAAAATTAATCCATCATCTCTTTTAAGTGCGGTTCTCTCTTCTAATTGAGTAAAAACTTGAAATTCCTCAATAAAAATAACATTATTATATGTGGTTTACTTTAATAGCCACGTTGGGAAAAATAAGGTAATGGGATAAAACTTTTAAGACCATAAGGAGAATGTACATGAAAAAATTGATATTATTTTTAACATTAACTCTCATGTTATTGCTGCCAATCCACAGTTTTGCTGATATGGCTGAAGGCGACATGATTGTCACACTCGGAGAGAATTTAACTGACCAGCAAAAAAATAACCTTTTATCCGAAATGAACGCTCCTAAGGATGTACAAATCATTACCGTTTCTAACCAGGAAGAACATAAGTATCTGGGTAGATACGTATCAAATTCGTTGATTGGAACGAAGGCGCTTTCCTCTTCTGCCATTACCATCGCGCCAAAAGGAAATGGAGTTTCGGTAAAAACGAAAAATATCACCTGGGTTACAGATGAAATGTATGTCAATGCTCTTATAACTGCGGGGGTCAAGGACGCTAAAATATATATTACTGCACCTGTCTCTGTATCAGGGACTGCCGCATTAACCGGAATCATAAAAGCTTATGAAATCTCAGCCGACAAAACGATTCCTGAGGATGTTAAGCAGGCAGCGAATGAGGAAATGGTCCAGACCGCAAAGCTCGGTGATAGTATCGGCCAGGAGAATGCGGCAGCGTTAATTGCTAAAATAAAAGAAGATGTTGCCAAAAACAAACCGAAAAATGATCAAGAGCTTCGCAACATTATTGAACAGGCCGCAAAGGAATTAAAGGTTAATCTAACAGAGCAGGAAATTCAAAAACTAATGGATCTTTTTAATAAGCTTAAAGACTTAAATATTGACTGGAATCAGGTTGGAGATCAGCTCAACAAAGCAAAGGACCGCATCTCGAAATTCCTGTCCTCAGAAGAAGGACAGAGCTTTCTGGAAAAATTAAAAGAGTTTTTTATCAGCCTCATTGATGCCATTAAATCATTGTTTAAATAAAAGAAAAGCCCTGCTGCACTTTATTAAAGTGAGCAGGGCTTTTTCAAATATTTACTACAATCGCAGATCGTTTCGAATCATGTCCTCATACGTTTCCCTTTTGACAACAAGGGTTGACTCCCCATTTTCAACAAATACGACTGCAGCCGGGGCAGGCGGTTATAATTGTTTGACATGGAATAGCCGTATGCACCAGTAGAAAACACGGCCAAAATATCCTTTTCCCCTGGTTCTGGAATTGGAAGGTCCCAAATCAGCATATCGCCTGATTCACAGGCCTTTCCGGCAATTGACACAATATCACTGGAAGGAGCAAGCGGCTTATTGGCAAAAACAGCTTCATATTTCGCCTGATATAATGCCTGCCTGATATTATCACTCATTCCCCCGTCGACTGCCAGATATTTTCTGACGCCGGGAACATCCTTAGATGATCCCACACTATAGAGGGTAATACCTGCATCTCCAACAAGAGAGCGGCTGGTTCGATCCAGATTTCAGGCATTTTCATAGAATAGGATTCGGCAAGATGTTTAACCTCTCCAATAATTTCTTCAACATATTGTGATGGAGGGATTGGCTCGTCTTCTTTTGTATAGCGAATTCCAAATCCCCCTCCTAAATTTAGTACCTTTGATTCGAATGAAATTTCTTTTTTCCATAAATCCAGCTTTTCAAATATCTTTTGGGCTGCCAGCAGGAAACCGGTTGTTTCAAATATTTGCGATCCAATATGACAATGGATTCCTAAAACATTAAACCATTTTGAATTAAGGGCCTGCTTTAAAGCCATTTCTGCCTGCCCATTTTGAAGGTCAAAGCCAAATTTAGAGTCTTCCTGCCCGGTGAGAATGTAATCATGTGTATGGGCTTCAATACCAGGCGTTATCCTTAAAAGAATATTGACCACTGCATTTTTTTCTGAGCAGATCTCGTTTAATAATCTCATTTCAAAGAAATTGTCGACTACTATACAGCCAATTTTATTATCGATAGCCATTTCCAATTCTTCTCGGCTTTTATTATTGCCGTGAAAATGTATTCGATCAGCAGGAAATTCAGCAGCTAATGCAGTATATAATTCCCCTCCGGAAACAACATCAAGTGAGAGGCCCTCCTGATCGGCTAGCTGCACCATCGCCACCGTCGAAAAAGCTTTGCTTGCATAGGCGACTTGGGCGGTGATATTTTTTTTCTTGAAGGTATCTTTAAATCCCCTCGCCCTTTCTCTAATAAGCTCTACATCATATACATAAAGAGGGGTACCAAACTCCTGTGCCAGCTCTACCGCATCTGTTCCCCCAATTTCTAAATGTCCTTTTTCATTCACCTTTACTGTCATTTTCAGCAACCCTTCCCCGTAATCCATTTAAAAACAATAGACAGAATCCCCGAAAGAAACTGTCTAGTTTGATTCCTTTATCCCTTTATTAAATTAAAATTACTTTATCATACAAGGCAGTTATTCCGCAATTGAATATTTTCTGTTTATGGATTATGCGGCTGCCGGTAGCGGTTTCTTGGATGGACGATGCTTGGACGGATTTTTGATCCTGGAACAGTCCTTCGAATTAGGATCTGCAAAAATGCTTTTGGCTCGAAAGGGAGGAGGCGAAAATAGGGTGTATTCAAAACCCTAGTATTAACCATTAACATAAAGAAAAGGGTACATCCAATAATGAAACCTGGTGCGTGAAATAAGGATACAAATATCATCAACGTTAGCCTTGTAATTTTATTAGCGACACTTAATTCATAGCTCGGTGTCGTAAAGGTACCAATACCTGCGACCGCTACATAAAGGATTACTTCTGGAACAAATAATCCAACATCAATGGCTATTTGTCCGATTAACACGGCAGCAATTAAACCCATTGCCGTCGATAGCGGTGTTGGCGTATGGATTGCTGCCATTCTTAAAAACTCAATCCCCATATCGGCGAGGAATAATTGAATTATGATTGGGATGTTGGTTTGTTCATTTGGTCCTATAAAAGCAATTTTTTCAGGCAGCATCGAGGGCTCCAGCACAAACAGAAGCCAAAGCGGCAACAAAAAGAGCGAAGATAATACCCCTAAAAATCGGGTCCAGCGAACGAACGTCCCAACTGCAGGAGATTGCCTGTATTCTTCCGCATGCTGCACATGGTGAAAATAAGTTGTCGGCGTAATGATTACACTTGGAGAAGTATCAACATATATAATGACGTGGCCTTCCAGAATATGCGCAGCCGCGACGTCCGCTCTTTCTGTATACCTTACAAGGGGATATGGATTAAACCCCTGCTTTAATAGGAATTCCTCGATGGTTTTATCTGCCATTGGTATTCCATCATTTTTTATATTTTTAATCTCTTTTCTAATAATTTCTATTAAATCAGGGTCAGCCACATCTTCAAGATAACCAAGTGCCACGTCAGTTTTAGAACGTACACCAACCTTCATTATTTCAAAGCGCAGGCGTTCATCACGGATTCTTCTTCTTGTCAGAGCGGTATTGAGAATAATATTTTCTACAAAGCCATCCCGTGAACCCCTTACCACTTTTTCGGTGTCTGGTTCCTGAGGATTTCTTCCGGGATAACTTCTGACATCGACTATTAGTGCTGTTCCTGCCCCTTCAACCACAACCGCGATTAAACCGGAAAGTACCTGAACAGTCATATCATCAAATGTTTTGATCAGCTGGACAGATTGATTGACGAGGCGATTTTCAACTATTTTAAATAAATCGGCCGATAATTTTTCATGGTCGTTTATGCCGACCAATTCTTCTATAATCTCAATGACAAAACGGGTATCGCATAATCCGTTTACATAGTAGATATGAACGTCTTTTCGTAGAATTTTTAGCTTCCTCACACCCAGATCGAAGCTTTTACCCAATCCGACTCTTTGTTTCATGTAATTTTCAATTTCTTGGACGGACTCCGGAATCGGCCATTTTTGTTTTCCTATATCTTCCATTCATACCCGCTCCTTTCTAATATTAGTTCTACTGCTTTTTTTGTTATCGGAGAACCACGGTCAAAATGGTCGCGCCTGGCCATTTTTCCAATATCACCAATCCCTACAACAATCGGTACATCCAATTCATCAAGGCAGTATACCGTATCACCGTTTATTCGCCCTAACTCAAGTTCAGGAACCCCGAATTTATCGACTCCATATGGAGTAAGATTTCCATCTCTGTCAATGCATACATCGACTTTCGTCCACTCTTCCTGCCTGGTTTTAGAAGCAACTGCAATAATTCCAAGCACTTCAATGTCCTTATGCTGTGCAACATATTTTAAAGCCATTTCGCCTGATCCTTCCCCTAACTGGCCGCTGTCGTCAAACATGACTAAAACAGGATCTTGCTCAGCTTTATTAATCAGCTTAATCAGCTGCGGCGCTGATAACACCGTTGGATTTCCATGCGAATGCGAAATGCAGCGCCCCCCTATTTCAGCCGCTACATGTTCGATTGCTCTTCTTGCATAATCATCTCCATCAGTAATGAGAATTACCCGCCGCCTTTTGCTCATCCTATTTTGTTCCTTTCATTTGTATTGTTATTTATGGTCTTATTTATCAATAAAATAAACCCATTGAAAGATTGATCCAAATATTTTTCCCAGTACAATTGCCATTAAAAGCGTGACAATTTCTCCATCAAGGCCGATGCGTTTCGCCAAAATAGGAAGCACATTTAATACCTCTGTTAAAGCCGCTGCCAGCAACCCTACATATACTCCTCCTGCTAAACCTAACGGAATTAAAAAATAAGGGTGAATTCCCAGCGTTGGATCTCTTAAGCTTGCGAGAATGCCTGACATAACTCCAATCACTACCGCCCATTCGTACCAGTGAATCATCTTCATTGTTTTGCTTAGCTGTGTGAGCCGTGGAATAACGCCAAGAACTGTAAGAAATGCAACAAACCCAGCTCCAACTGCGAGCCCGCCAGAAAAGCCAACAAATGCAACAAATAGAATTTTAATGATCATCGATATGCTTTATGCTTTCTTTGTTTTCATGAATAATGACGTAATTATCCAAATCCTGCTGATAGTTGAACATTTCTACTTCCAATGGGCTCGGCTCTTCATTAATCCTCTTGCGAAACACATGATTAAAAAATAAAATCATTCCCAACCCTATACCTATCGAATAGGGTATTTGAAAAAGATAAGGTTTTGGTTCTGTCCTTCCAGTAATAATAGTAAATATCTTTTCCTGAACGCTTCGCATGCTGACATCATCATGGAAATTCATGATCGCAAGTGCTGACCCAAAAAATAATAAAAACCATATTAAAAGAAAAAAAGGAATCGAAACTCCTTTTTTCTTATAAATGACCTCAATAATCGTCTGGGCAGGACCAATTGTCTGAATTTCTGCTTCCGGAAAAACATGTGAAATTTCCCCGATCACTTTCATGACGTCAATGATAACAATGCTCTGGTCCTTTTGTGATACTTGGTGAACAGTCAAATTTTGAAGGGACTGAAGCATTTCCTCCGGTGCGATAATTTGTGCTATATCTTTTAAGATGACTTTTTCGTCCGGACGAACCTGAACACGCTGACGCATGCGAAGGTAGATTGTTTTTTCCAAAACATTCACTTCCCACACATTGATTTCCTCGTATAAGTAGTATGAGTTAAATAAAATTTTTCATGAAATCCAAAAAATGGGTTATTTGTACTTTCTTATAAAAAGGCTCTGTTAACGTATAGTGTTGATTTTTTTAGTAAATGCGGCGAAATTGCTCCCTTACAATAATCAATAGCCAGTATCGTTTAACAGAGCCAAAAAAAAACAAAAAAAGCCGTATGGATTTTATATATCCATACGACTTTTCATTTGCTGCAGTATCTTTTTTTCCAGCCTTGATACCTGAACCTGCGAAATTCCAAGCCTAACCGCTACCTCAGATTGAGTCTGATCTTTATAGTAACGCAAATAGACAATCAGCCTTTCACGTTCATCCAATTCAAGAATCGCTTCCTTTAATGCAATTTTATCAAACCATTTCCCGTTATTCCCATCATCAATTTGATCAAGGAGCGTAATAGGGTCACCATCATTTTCATAAACCGTTTCATGAATGGAGGTTGGTGTCCTGCTCGCCTCCTGGGCTAAAACCACATCTTCAGGGGACATGCCAAGATGCTCTGATATTTCAGTAACGGTCGGAATCCTTCCAAAGACTTTTGATAATTCATCCTTAGCTTTTCGAATTCGATTACCCATTTCCTTTAATGAACGGCTTACCTTGACTGTTCCATCATCGCGGATAAATCGTTGGATTTCTCCAATTATCATCGGTACAGCATAGGTGGAAAATTTCACATCATAGGAAAGATCAAATTTGTCTACTGATTTTAACAGTCCTATACACCCAATTTGAAAAAGATCATCAGGGTCATATCCCCTGTTCAGGAAACGCTGTACCACTGACCAGACAAGGCGCATATTCCGCTCTACGATTAAATCTCTGGCTTCCTGGCTCCCCTGCTGGCTTTTTTTGATGAGTTCCTTTACCTCATGATCCTTTAAATATGTTTCTTTATGATCGTTTTTGACCTCCACATCCATCGGCAAGTCTCCTTAATTGCAAAGCATTTTGCTCGTTGACAAATGCTTACGTAATCTTATTTCGGTTCCTGTGCCAGGTTGTGAATGAACCTCTACCTCATCCATAAAATTTTCCATGATGGTAAAACCCATACCGGAGCGTTCTAAATCCGGCTTCGTTGTAAACAATGGCTGACGAGCTTCTTCCACATCTGCAATCCCTGATCCATTATCTTTAATGGACAGTTCAATCATTCCATCCTCAATGGACACGCTGATATAAACAATACCCTCCGGATCATTTTCATAGCCGTGGATAATCGCGTTCGTTACACCTTCAGATACAACTGTTTTGATTTCAGTCAATTCATCCATGGTTGGATCAAGCTGGGCAATAAATGCAGCCACCGTAACCCTTGCAAACGACTCATTTTGACTTAAAGCACTGAATTGAAGATTCATCTCATTCTTCACTATCAGGCAACCCCCAATCTTTGCAAAGCATATTCTTCTGACGGTTCCATGCCAATAATTTTAAACATGCCCGACATATCAAATAATCTCTGAATGGCTGGGGAAATTGCGCATACTACCATTTCACCATGCTGCTGCTTTATTTGTTTATATCTTCCCAAAATAACTCCCAAACCTGAACTATCCATAAAAGATAGCTGTTCCAGATTCATGACAATATGGCGAATTTGATACTTTTCAATTGTCACTGTTGCTTTTTCACGGAGTTCATCAGCCGTATGATGGTCTAATTCACCGCTTAAACGAATGCATAAAACGTCATGTTTAATTTCCATTTCAATGTTAAGACTCACTATCCCAAGCCTCCTTAATCTGGTATAGTGAGTCAATTCTCTAAAGGTACAATAATATCCTTCCATTGAGACAAAACTAGTGGACATTCGCTAAAAGAAGCGGCTATTTCATGCATTTCGACATTGGACTCATTCTTTTGGGTTATCAGGTTAATCCAATGAATAATTTTTATTCGCCAGCTTTTGTAAACATTCCAAACGCACGTTTATAAAGGGTCCACCAGCTGGCTTCCTTAACATTCTTTTTCGCGACAAGAGGGCTTTCCATTAAAACCTTACCATCTTTGATTAGCTGAATTTCTCCCACCTTATCCCCTTTTTCAATTGGAGCCTGCAGGTTCTTCATTAGAATAATTTTCTTCTTAATCTTTTCGGTTTTCTCGCCTTTTTTGGTTAATAAGGATATAGGCTCACTTGTAACGGCATCGACATTTTTAGTACTTCCTTTGCTGATTGCCGCTTTTCCTACTGGGTAATTCCTCTTGAACATGGGATGTGTTTGATACTGGCTGAAAGCATAATCAAGCATCTTTGTCACCTGTGCATTACGCTCTTTGGACGTTGGCGCCCCAAATACTACAGCAATAACGCGCATACCATCTTTTTGAGCAGTTGCTGTCAGGCAGTATTTTGCTTCAGAAGTGAATCCGGTTTTTAGACCATCTACACCTGGATAAAAACGGACCAGCTTATTCGTGTTTACGAGCCAGAATTTTTTATCCGTATTTTCACGCAAATATGCCTCATACATTCCAGTGAATTTGGTAATGTCCTCATATTTTAATAATTCTTTTGCCATTATGGCCATATCATGGGCAGTGCTGTAATGCCCGCCTACAGGCAGTCCTGTAGTGTTTTTAAAGACTGTATTCTTAAGGCCTAATTCTTTTACTTTTTTATTCATCATTTTTACAAATGATGGCTCTGATCCGGCAATTCTTTCCGCCATGGCAACAGAAGCATCATTGCCTGAGCCAATCGCGATTCCCCTCAGCATTTCCTTCACTGTCATTTCTTCTCCTGGCTCAAGAAATATCTGTGAACCACCCATTGAAGCTGCATATTCGCTTGCCCTTACTTTATCATTCCAGGAAAGCTTTCCTTTATCAATGGATTCCATGATCAGAAGCATCGTCATAATTTTCGTCATACTGGCAGGAGGAAGCTTTTCATTGCTGTTTTTGTCGTATAGGACCTTTCCTGTATCGCGTTCAATCAAAATAGCTGATTTTACATTACTGACGAGATCACCATCCTTGTTTTCCTTAGCAAAAACAGATGGAATCCATAAGGCTGAAAGCAAACAAGATGCTATCAATATTGAGACGATTCGTTTCATTCGCATAACCCTCCATTCTTTATAGCCTCCATTTTTTCCAAAAAGACCGTTTTTATACAATATTTGCCTTAAACTAACAGAAAAAAGCCCGGGAATGTATCCGCATGGCTAATGGTTGTTATTCAGTAATTTCCTCGTGGATTAAGATTGGAGCATCCACTTTTGTTGACGAGATGGTGATATTATTATACAGCTTTTCCTTTACTACATTAACGTTCTCGAAATTGCTGTAAATGGTAACGAGGGATTCGCCTTTTTTCACTTCGTCACCGATTTTCTTGCGAAGGACTAGACCCACGGCAAGGTCAATAACAGATTCCTTTGTTGCACGTCCTGCCCTAGAATCATTGCTGCTGTTCCCACTTCGTCCGCAACGATTTCAGCAACATAACCGTCTTCTTTTGCTTCAAGTTCAAATGTATATTGAGCTTGCGGCAATTTTGACGGATCATCAACAATAGAAGCATCCCCACCCTGCGAGCTTAGGAACACTTTAAGCTTCTCTAGAGCTGAACCATCCTTAATTGCTTTTTCAAGCATTTCACGCGCTTCTTTTAAAGAGGATGCTTTTTTTGCCAGGTATACCATATGGCTGCCCAGCGTCAGGCATAGCTCTGTTAAATCTTCCGGCCTTCACCCTTCAGAGTATCAATTGCTTCTTTTACTTCAAGAGCATTTCCGATTGCATAGCCAAGCGGCTGGCTCATATCGGATATAACAGCCATTGTCCTTCTTCCGACGTTGTTGCCGATTCGGACCATTGCTTTGGCAAGCTCTCTTGAATCATCCAGCGTTTTCATGAATGCTCCTGCACCTGTCTTTACATCAAGGACAATCGCATCAGCACCCGCAGCTATTTTTTTGCTCATGATTGAACCGGCAATAAGGGGAATGCTGTCAACTGTAGCAGTAACGTCTCTCAATGCGTACAGTTTTTTATCGGCAGGAGTTAAATTTCCGCTTTGACCAATAACAGCAATCTTGTTTTTATTAACTAGCTCTATGAACTCTTCATTTTCAATCTCTACATGGAAGCCTTCAACTGATTCCAGTTTGTCAATTGTGCCGCCTGTATGGCCAGCTACGGCGCAGACATTTTTGCAACAGGAACATCAAGTGCTGCTACAAGCGGTCCAAGTACTAGTGTCGTGGTGTCGCCTACTCCTCCGGTTGAATGCTTATCCACCTTAATTCCTTCAATTTGGGATAAGTCAATTTGATCTCCGGAATTGACCATTGCCATCGTCAAGTCTGCTCTTTCCTGCTCGGTCATTCCTTTAAAGAAAATAGCCATGGTAAAAGCGCTAATTTGATAATCCGGTATGGATCCATCCGTATAGCCGTTTATAATAAAATTAATCTCTTCTGTTGTCAGTTCAAGACCGTCTCTCTTTTTCTCAATCAAGTCAACCATTCTCATCATTATCACCACTTTACTAGGAATAAAAACAAATTATTTAGAGAGGTTTCTAACCAATTCCTTCACATATTTAAGGAAGTCAGCTTTAACTTTCTCCGTTGTTTCAATAACTTCATCATGCGTTAGCGGCTGGTCGAGGATTCCCGAAGCCATGTTTGAAATACAGGAAATCCCCAATACCCTTAAGCCTGAATGGCGCGCAACGATAACTTCCGGAACAGTAGACATTCCAACAGCATCCCCGCCCATCACTCTAATCATCCGAACCTCTGCCGGAGTTTCATAGACTGGTCCGGTATTACCAACATATACGCCTTCCTGGACCTTGATATTGAGGCGCATGCCACTTCTTTCGCCATGGTGCGGAGTTCTTTTGAATATGCCTCTGACATATCAGGAAAACGCACGCCAAGACGGGAATCGTTCGGCCAATCAATGGATTTGATCCCATGTTATTAATATGATCTGAAATAATCATTAAATCCCCAGCTGAAAAACCTTCATTCACACCGCCAGCAGCATTTGTAACAATAAGAGTATCCACTCCAAGCTCCTTCATAA
Source organism: Neobacillus sp. PS3-34 (assembly GCF_030915465.1). Classification (GTDB taxonomy): domain Bacteria; phylum Bacillota; class Bacilli; order Bacillales; family Cytobacillaceae; genus Neobacillus_A. The sequence continues at coordinate 3,845,024 of NZ_CP133267.1, read as the reverse complement.
CGCGGACAGGGAATGTTACTTTATCAAAGGAATAGCCTTCATAATAATGGAAGCGTCCTTGCATGGCCACGACCTCTACTCCATTCAGCAATCCAAATACGAGCTGTCCCGCATGTCCTTCAACCGTTGAAACCGGGAAATCAGGAATATCGCCATATGGAATTTTAACCGGATTTTCGATTTCGTCTGCTAATACACCAAGTCCGGAGCCGAGAATAAGCCCAATTTTCGGTGTGTTGTTATACTTTTCTTTTAAAAAGGCTGTTGCCCCCTGAATTTTCTCAACATTCATTTTTATCCCTCTTTTACTTAATCTCTTTTAAAAAGCTTTTTCCGAACTCAGGCATAGTGACATTAAAGTTTTCAGCGACAGTTGCACCAATATCAGCAAATGTTTCTCGGATAGGAAGTTCTTCTCCCTTTGCCATTCCTTTAGAATAAACCAGCAAAGGAACATATTCGCGTGTATGGTCTGTTCCAGGATGAACCGGATCATTACCGTGGTCTGCCGTAATGATTAATAGATCGTCTTCCTTCATCTTTGAAAATACTTCCGTTAAGCGCGCATCATATTCTTCCAATGCTTTTCCATATCCCTCAGGATCACGACGATGACCAAACAGGGCATCAAAATCGACAAGATTCAGGAAGCTCAATCCAGTGAAGTCCATATCAAGAGTTTGCAGAAGTTTATCCATTCCGTCCATGTTAGAAACTGTTCTAAGCGATTGCGTGACACCCTCGCCGTCATAAATGTCGGAAATTTTCCCAATCGCAATAACATCAAGGCCTGCGTCCTTTAGATCATTCATAACTGTGCGGCGAAATGGTTTTAACGCGTAATCATGTCGATTGGCAGTTCTTTTAAAATTGCCCGGTTCGCCCAGGAACGGCGTTGCAATTACCCGGCCTACCATATATTTTTCATCCAGTGTCAATTCGCGTGCGATTTTGCAGATTTTATATTGTTCCTCAATTGGAATAATCTCTTCGTGTGCAGCAATCTGCAGCACGGAATCAGCGGATGTGTAGACAATGAGTGCACCAGTTTTCATATGCTCCTCACCAAGCTCGTCAAGAATTTCTGTACCGCTTGCTGGCTTGTTGCCGATAATCTTTCTGCCGCTGCGGCTTTCAAGTTCTGCAATCAGTTCAGGCGGAAAACCGTCTGGAAAAACGCGGAACGGTGTTTGGATATTCAAACCCATGATTTCCCAATGCCCTGTCATTGTATCTTTTCCGTTGGAAGCTTCCTGCATTTTTGTGTAATATGCGAGTGGCTTGCCAGCTTTCTCAATTCCGCCTATTTCCCTGATATTACTGAGCCCAAGCTTCCCCATATTTGGCATGTTGAGCCCGTTCATTCTTTCAGCAATATGCCCGAATGTATCCGATCCTTTATCACCAAATTTTTCAGCATCAGGCGCTTCGCCAATCCCTACTGAGTCCATGACAATCAAAAAGATTCTTTTATATGTAGCAGAAGTCATTTTTTCTCCTCCTTATTGATAGAAACTGAAAACGTTTACATACAAATAAAATTTACAACAATATGTTACCCTCTTTGCTTGCGGTTAACCAAAATATGTTTATTAATACGTCAGAAGTCTGACATCTCTATTTTACTAAAAGTTTTAGAAATTACAAGAAATAGCTGCCAAGAATTTATGGCAGCTTTTCGACATTTCTAGCAGACTATTAAGCTCTCGGATGAAATTGGCGATAAACGTCCTTCAGCCTTGTTTTCGTAACATGCGTGTAGATCTGGGTAGTCGAAATATCAGCATGTCCCAGCATTTCCTGCACAGCTCTTAAATCAGCTCCATTTTCCAGCAGATGGGTGGCAAAGGAATGGCGAAGAGTATGCGGAGTCAATTCTTTTTGAATTCCTGCTTCACTGGCCAGCTTTTTTAATATCTTCCAAAAGCCCTGTCTGGTTAGCCTCTTTCCGTGCAGATTCAAAAATAGGGCGTCTTCTCTGTGCTTTTTTGAAACAAACTCTGGCCTTCCCCTGTCTAAATATTCCTGGATGGCGGCTGAAGCGGTACGGCCAATGGAATAATTCTTTCTTTATTCCCTTTTCCAATACAACGGACAAACCCCATCGTTAAATGGACATCCCCCATATTTAACCCAATAAGCTCACTGACACGGATACCAGTCGCATATAAAAGCTCCAGCATCGCTCTGTCCCTAAAGCCGAAATGATTCTTGAGCTTTGGTGATGCAAGCAGCGTTTCCACTTCTTCCAGGCTAAGGACCTTCGGAAGCGACCTTTCCATTTGCGGGGATTCTATATGGACTGAAGGATCATGATCTACAGCTTTGTCTCTTAGTAAAAATTGATGGAACGACCTGATAGATGCAACATGCCTCGCTTGAGTTTTCGCCGATTTACCCTGTTCCTTTAAATGCCCGAGAAAGTGGACAATATGGACGCGCTGGACATCATTTAGTCCAGGGACAGCTTCAACATTTTTCAAATAGTGTATATAGCTCTTTAAATCACGTTCATAAGAAACGATCGTATTCTTTGCAAGTCCTTTTTCTACAATTAAAAAATGCATGAAATCCTTTAAATGATCTTCCACGGCTGCATTACTCCCCATTTAAATAAAACAATAATAGCCTGTCAAACCAGGAAGAACTATCTTCTTTTACCGCATTGGATACTTTTATCGCGGAGCCCTCCGGTTCGTCATAGCGGTGGTAATTTTGATACTCTTCGTTCATCCACATGATACCATAGTAAAAAAGGATCGTGCATCCCGTAAACAAAATAAACACTTTTAAAGTTTGAAGCACCATTTTCAAAAAAGAAAACACTCCGCTTTCCCCCAAACCGTCATAGGAATAGCTTTTGCACGCTGTATCAGGTGCTTAAGCTAAACATTCTTAATAAAAGGTATGCCAATTTGGACAAGAATTATACCTTTCGGGGGTGATTCTTTATTTTTGACTGTTTTCGTATACTTGGTTGCTATATAAGGAGTAGTTGATTTCCACTCCAGGATGCTCGCTTTCCGCGGGGCGGGCGGTAAGCCTCCTCGGCGCACAGCGCCTGTGGGGTCTCACCTGTCCCGCTGCTCCCGCAGGACGTTGAATCAGCTTCCTAGAATCAACACCGCACGAAGGAAATGCGATACATTTTCGAGGATCTCGCACCTTCCGCTCCAATCAACTTCTTTTTCAACGGTGTGCTTTTAATAACCTATTTGCAAAACAACAATCTTTTAGAAAATAGCCTTATTTTTATATAAAAATAAAAACCTTTTCATCTAGAAAAGGCTTTTCTTTACGTTATTCTGTTGGTTCTTCTGTTGCGTCCTTTTCCTGGCAGCGATAGCAAATACCATGGAAAGTCAGGCGGTGATCCTTGATTTTGAAATTCCAGTCACGTTCGACAATTGCCTCAACATCTTCAAGAAGATCATCCTGAATCTCATCCACCGCACCGCATTCAATACATACGAGGTGATGATGGAAATGTGCGGCACCTTCCTGCCTGAGGTCATAACGGGAAACCCCGTCACCAAAGTTGATTTTGTCTACAATTTTTAATTCAGTTAATAATTCCAAAGTCCGATAAACGGTTGCAAGCCCAATTTCAGGCGATTTTTCCTTAACGAGGAGGTATACATCTTCAGCACTTAAATGATCCTCTTCATTTTCCAGTAAAACTCGAACGGTAGCTTCCCGTTGGGGCGTCAGCTTATAGCTCGAGGAATGCAACAGCTTCTTAATTCTTTCAATTCTAGTCTCCATCCCGTGGTCCCTCCCTCGCTACTGTTAATTCTCATTATAGCAGAAGGAAAGAGAGATTCAAACTAAAATAATTATAAAGAAGATAGAATAATTAATATTAAATAATAATGATTATAATTTATTTCCTGCATGTACAATCGCCTTCATTAAGCCAGGTGATAGATATGCTTCAATAGCTGATGCAGCTGAAATAAAGATGATCGCGAACAGCAGGGCAACAATATATCTTTGAAATAATGGCATGATGGGCTGACCGATTTTTTTCATAAATTGCCTGCTGATCATCTTTAATGAAAAAGAAACCGATATGGCTGCCATGATGATAAATACTGGAATAATAATTAGGTTCTGAGGGAGAATGGAAACAAATGCGAGGAGAAATCCATTCCAGCCCATCTGATTGACAAGGAAACCAACGGTAAAGCCAATCACCATACCCTTAATAAAAAGGAGAATAAGTATGATTGGAAGTCCTATGATTGAGATTCCAAGAATCCACATTAGCCCAATAAATTTGCTGTTATGAAAAAAGCTTTGTAAAAACAAATCCTGATCAGCCGCGACTTTACCGCTGGAAATCTGACCGAAAAACTGTGACAAATAATAGAATAGATCCTCCTTCTGTGTCAGGCTCATACTATTAACCACCACGGCCCAAAGATGACACCCATCAAGAAGAGGACAATAACAAACAAAAAAATTGAGGAATGCTCTCGAAAATATGTGGCTGCGACGTTCTGGTACATACGTTTCTTCATTCCGTTTCCTCCTACAGCTAAGTTAGTACATTGTATGCCTGTCCTTTTGTTGTATGACAAAAAGATGGGTAAAGATTGGAGGACAAAAAAAAACCGGTTCCCATTTTTCATGGCAAACCGGTTTCGCATTTTTTAGGGATTTTCACTTAAAAAATTTATTCTATCGTTACTTTACCGTATTTACCGCCACCGCCTGCAGCCAGATTTAACATTCCAGCTCTTGCTCTCATGATCAAATCAGCAATTTTCATGGGAACGACCTGCTTCATTGCTTCATAAGGAACTTCATGCAGCACATCCATTTCAGTGCCGAAATGCTGCAGCAATTTATCAAGCATTTTCGGTCCTAAACCAGGTATAAATTCAAGCGGTACCTGGTGGATATAGGGCGGTCTCCATGCACCTTCTCCGCCGTCTTCAATTCTCTAATACGGTCGGAAACGCCTTTAATCGTTTTGGCATTTCCACATTTTTCACATACCCTGGTTTCTGGATCTATTGTCTCCATGCACTCAATACAAACTGTTTTATGGTACTTACCAAGCATAGGGTCCAAGCCATAATTCGCAACAATTCCCCTTCCGTCCACCCTTTTCAATGCTTTTTCCAGTTCGGCAAATGTCGGCTCTTCCATCTGAATCACTTGATATTCCCGGGCAATTTTTGCAAGCGAATGGGCATCTGAATTCGTCAGGTATGTGTATTGATGAAGTTCTTCTAATCCGTCAGCCATTAAAGTATCGGAGCTTAATCCAAGCTCAACCCCATCAATCAGCTCAGGGTCAAACACCTCGGTTAATGTCCGATTTACCCCTTTTCCAAACAGGCTTTTAAATGGGGTGAAAATATGAGCTGGAATAAATAACCCGCCTAATTCTTTGACCACTTTTTGGAGGGCAATGCCTGTCACATATATTCTCTGCGAACTCAATTGAATATTTTTCAAATGGCCGGCAAGCCAGGCTGAAAAAGCCTTCATGATGGAGAGCGTTGGAAAAAAGCAAAGCACATGAATTGGACCCTTGCAATTTTCATCATAAATTTCAAGTTCAGACCCAAGGAGAATCGTTAAGTCCCCGAAAATCAGTCCCCCATTCGGATGCTCACTGATATCACCACGCAAAATGCGCTCCTCCATCTCTAGAATGACTTCTGGCGAATGGCTGTCAATTATCCCAATCATATTCAGCCCTTTTTCATTTCTTGCATGGTCGATAATATTTGAGAATGTCAGTGTTTTTGACCCTGTGATTTTTACCGGTTTCCCTGAAGCAGTTCGTCCTATGTGGATGTGAAGATCTGCGTAATATCGATTCATTTTTTCGATAAGGCCTCTTGTAGCTGTAAGTATTGAACAGCATAGATAGTTTTCGCATCATATATTTTTTGTTCTTTCATATATTGCAAAGCTTCCTCAAGGGTCAGTTCTTCTAGATTTACAAATTCATCTTCATCAGGAGCTGCCGCATTCTCTTTTTGTTTAAGTCCTTTTGCTACATATAAATGGACAATTTCGTCAGCAAAGCCAGGCGAAGTATAAAAAGAAACGAGCAACTCGATGCTCTCACATTCGTAGCCTGTTTCTTCCTCCAGCTCACGACGCGCACAAACCGACGGTTCTTCGCCTTTTTCCAGTTTCCCTGCCGGTATTTCAACAATTGTTCTTTCAAGTGCTTTTCGGTATTGCTCTACCATTACAATTTTATTTTCATCCGTTACTGCCACTACAGCGACTGCTCCCGGGTGTTTAATGATTTCACGTTTAGAGGTTTTTCCATTTGGAAGTTCGACGTCCTGCAGCTGCAGGCTGATTATTTTACCAGAATATATTTCCTCGGTATGTAATGTTTTTTCCTCAAGGCTCATTTCCCTCACTCCTGTTCTAATCCGTTATGTTTTGCACATACATTTTACCATACATTAACTGGAGGGATTATCATGAAGGTCTATCTGCATGGGAAGGGATTTATCCTCGTCGGCAAGGGCTGGGAAGTGGTACAGAAGCTAAAAGAGTACAATAAGCAATATTCTTCCGTTGCGGAATGGATTCAATCCTTGAATCCCAAAAAGTGCTAGAATTTGCTGTACCTCCTTTTCTCCCTTACAATAGGGCAAAAAGGAAACGGGGCTGACTGAATGAATAAAAGAAGACTTGGAACTTCAGATTTAATGGTGACTGAACTTGGACTTGGCTGCATGTCGATCGGAACGGATGAAACAAAGGCGAAAGAGATCATTGAAGCGGCTTTAGATGAGGGCGTCAATTATTTTGACACAGCCGATTTATATGATTTCGGTGAAAATGAGAGAATTGTTGGAAAGGCATTAAAGCATGTAAGAGATAAGGTCATCATTGCGACAAAGGCGGGTAACCGATGGAATGAAAATAAAGACGGATGGTCGTGGGATCCCTCAAAGGAATATATAAAGGAAGCGGTTAAAGCCAGCCTGAAGAGGCTTGGAACCGATTATATCGATCTGTACCAGCTGCATGGCGGAACAATTGACGATCCAATTGATGAAACTATTGTTGCATTTGAGGAATTGAAGGCGGAAGGTTATATACGTTATTACGGAATATCCTCTATCCGTCCAAATGTTATTCGCGAGTATGTTAATAAATCATCCATCATTTCTATCATGATGCAATACAGTATTTTAGACCGCCGCCCTGAAGAAGTTTTACCATTTCTCCACCAGCATGAGATCAGCGTAGTGACACGAGGGCCTCTTGCCAAAGGGCTTTTAAGCGAAAAATTGCTCGAAAAGTCTTCTAATAAAGGCTATTTGGAGTACAGTCTGGAAGACCTTCGCCATACCCTGCCAGCTTTGAAAGAAAAAGTAGCGCAGTCACGGTCCATGACCGAAATTTCACTGCAGTTTAATTTGGCGAATCCTGTTATTGCTTCTGTTATTGCTGGTGCTAGTTCAGTGGAACAAATCCGATCCAATGCAAAAGCAGTTAAAAGCGCACCGCTGTCAAAAGAGGAAGTGCAGATGATTCAGTCTCTTACAAAGGCCGATAGTTACCAGGAACACCGTTAAACATAAAAGGAGAGCCCCGTCGGACTCTCTTTTATTTTGCTCTTTTATTCCACCATTCCAGTGCCTTTGACTCTATTTCTTTAACAATCGCATCCTTATAATCGATGTAGAACTCTATTTCATAAGGAAATTTGCGTGCTGCTGTTTCTTTTATACTGGCATAACGTGCAGCATCTTCCGGACTCACTACTAAATAATCCCGAAATGCGAGATGCCTTTTCACCTGTGGGCTTCCTTTTTCAAAAGCATGCAGATGAAACAGCCTTTCGCCATTTTCGCTGCATTTGAAAAAATAACGGCGCCCCTTTATGCCGTTTTCCCCTTTTGCAATGTACCCTGCCGAGTTTAGCTCAGGCGTTTTTTTATCAAAAATCTCCAAATCAGCAGCTTCTGCGATGATGTCAATAATCGGTTTCGCACTTAATCCAGGGATTGAGGTGCTTCCGATATGATGGACGAATACTTCATCGGGTAAAAGTATGCTGATTAATCTTTTCTTTTCATCATTATATAAGCTTTTCCATTCCTCTCTGTAAGGCACTACTTCAACCTTGCGCGGAATCATTACTTAAATTCCTTCCAGTTCATGGGGCTTTCATTCAAAAGATCTTCGAACGATTTATTCTTTTCACGCAGCCTTCTTTCTTCCCGCTTTTTTTGCTCTTCTTCTTCCATTTTCCTTTCTTCTGCTGCCTTTAACTCGTGCTTCTTTTCTTTTAACTGCTTGATTAAATCCTGGTTTATGAGGTCTCCCAGCGTTACAGCAGAATCATCTTTTTTCGGGGCTGGCTGCTGCTTTCGTTGTTTTTTCATCCATACCTCTCCTTTTACTATGTGTATCCATATTATATCATGTGCCTGGTAACTCCTCTATGCGAATGGGCAGGAACGCGAGTTAATATGAAAAAGTGTGATTTCCTGTTATGAAATCACACTTTTTCGTAATCCATTTCTAAAATGCATTCGTTTTAACGCTGTCATCAACTTGTAAAGACGCTGCAGTTGACTGGATAACCTCTTCGACCGTGTAGCCTTCTGCCACTTCTACCAGCTTTACGCCGTTCTCAGTTACATCCATAACAGCCCTATCGGTAATGATTCGGTCGACGACTCCCTTACCTGTGAGCGGGAGTGAACACTGCTTTAATATTTTCGATTCCCCGTTTTTATTAACATGTTCCATTATGACAATGATTTTCCGGGCACCGTGGACAAGGTCCATTGCGCCACCCATGCCTTTTATCATTTTTCCAGGTATCATCCAGTTGGCTAGATCCCCGTTTTCTGATACTTCCATTCCACCCAGGATGGCGATATCGATATGGCCACCACGGATCATAGCGAACGATTCGGCACTGTCGAAATAAGCCGCACCACTTATCGCTGTTACCGTTTCTTTGCCGGCATTTATTAGATCCGGATCAACCTCAGCTTCTTCAGGGTATCGCCAATGCCGAGCAGTCCATTTTCTGACTGGAGCACGACCTGCTTATTATCCGAAATATAATTGGCCACGAGTGTGGGCATTCCGATTCCAAGGTTCACATAAAAGCCGTCTTCAATTTCTCTTTCTGCCCTTATGGCTATCTTTTCACGTACATTTACCATCTCTTTAATCTCCTTTCTGTAAATATTGATCTATTTTTTAACGGTCAATCTCTCGATCCGCTTTTCCTGTTTGCCTTCAATTATTGTCTGGACATAAATGCTTGGAGTATGGATAAAATTCGGGTCAAGCTCGCCGATTTCATGTAAAGTCTCCACTTCTGCAATCGTTACCCTGCCTGCAGCGGCAATCATCGGATTAAAGTTTCGGGCTGTTTTGTGATACACCAGGTTCCCCATGCGGTCGCCCTTCCAGGCGCGAACCAGGCTGAAGTCTGCTGTCAGCGCTTCCTCTAATAGATATTCTTTTCCATTAAAGCTTCTTGTCTCTTTCCCATCCGCAATCGGTGTTCCTACACCAGCCGGAGTATAAAAAGCAGGGATTCCAGCGCCGCCGGCACGGATTTTTTCCGCCAATGTCCCCTGTGGGGTAAGTTCCACTTCAAGTTCGCCTGTCAGCACCTGGCGCTCGAACTCTTTATTTTCACCGACATAAGAACCAATCATTTTTTTGATTTGTTTATTTTGTAAAAGTAAGCCGAGTCCCCATTCATCGATACCACAGTTATTTGAAATAACAGTTAAATCTTTTACCCCTTTTTCAACCAAAGCGAGAATCAGATTCTCCGGAATGCCGCATAGTCCAAAACCACCCACCATCAGTGTCGCACCATCATGAATATCTGCAACAGCTTCTTTAAAGGAACTGCAAATCTTTTTCATCATTTTTGACTCCTTTCTATTAAAAAGTTCTTAGGCAAGCTCCACAATCGTGGCAACGCCTTGTCCGCCGCCGATACAAAGTGTAGCCAATCCTTTTTGGGCATTACGGCGCTTCATTTCATGAATCAGTGTTACGAGAATTCTTGCTCCGCTCGCACCGATTGGATGGCCAAGTGCAATCGCGCCGCCGTTTACATTTAAAATATCTTTATTAAACTGGAGCTCCCGATCGACTGCCAGCGACTGTGCCGCAAACGCTTCATTCGCTTCAATCAAATCGATTTCGTCCAGGCTAAGAGCTGTTTTTTCAAGCACCTTCTTAACGGCTGTTACAGGTCCAATCCCCATGATGCTTGGGTCAACACCAGCACTGGCATTTCCTTTTATTGTTACGAGCGGTGTGATTCCAAGCTCATCCGCTTTCTGTCTGCTCATCACGACAACTGCTGCTGCCCCGTCATTAATTCCGGAAGCGTTTCCTGCCGTCACGCTGCCATCTTTTTTAAAGGCCGGACGCAAACCTGCCAATTTGCCCGCCGTTGTACCTTTCTTCGGGTATTCATCTGTATCAAATACAACTGGATCCCCTTTTCGCTGAGGAATGATAACAGGTACTATTTCATCCTTAAATCGGCCTTTTTCGATTGCCCTGCTTGCCTTTTCCTGGCTCGATGCGGAAAATTCGTCCTGTTCTTCTCTTGTTAATCCATACTGGGTGCACAAGTTTTCAGCTGTAACTCCCATATGATAATCATTAAAGGCACACCATAATCCGTCTGAAATCATGCTGTCCACCAGCTTTTGGTCACCCATTTTAAAGCCATCGCGGGCACTTTTTAATAAATAAGGCGCCAGGCTCATATTTTCCATTCCGCCTGCTACGACAATTTCCGCATCTCCCGCGATAATGGCCTGGGCGGCAAGATGCACAGCTTTCAATCCCGATCCGCATACTTTATTAATTGTCATTGCGGAAACGCTTTCAGGAATTCCCGCTTTTAAAGAAGCCTGCCTTGCCGGATTCTGACCTAGCCCTGCCTGAAGAACATTCCCCATAATGACCTCATCAACAAGCTCCGGCTTTACTCCTGCCTGCTCCAGTACCGCTTTTATTGCTGTTGCTCCCAATTCAGTTGCGGAAACATCCTTTAAACTCCCATTAAAATTACCAATCGCTGTGCGAGCTGCACTAACGATTACCACTTCTGTCTGTCTCATTTGCATCTTCCTTTCCAACCATTCTTCACCTTTAACTATTTCTAGTGAAAACACAAAATTCCTTTTATTTTGTCAAAATTTCTATAATTCTTGCTTTTTGGAATTTAATGCCCCTAAAATAAAATTATGAAAAGAGGAGGGAGAACATGACGCTTCAATTGCCTGAAAAAGTAACGATTATTGAGGTTGGCCCCGTGACGGCCTTCAAAATGAAAAAGCCTTCATCCCAACTGAAATAAAAAAACAATTTATCTCAGGATTAAGGGCAGCAGGAATGAAAGAATTCGAACTGACGTCATTCGTTTCGCCAAAATGGGTGCCGCAAATGGGCGACGCCGCAGAGATTGTATCCGATTGCCTTGACCCATCCACTCGGAACTTTGTCCTTGCCCCTAACCAAAAAGGGATTGAGCGAGTATATATGACTGAATGCAATGCGGTTGCCGTTTTTGTTGGTGTCAGCAACAGCTTTAACCGGAAAAATATCAACAAAACGACTGAAGAAGCTATGGCTGAATTAAAGCCGCTTATACATGAACTGAAGGCAAAGGGGTATTTTGTGCGTGCGTGTATCTCTACTGCCTTTTACTGCCCCTACGAGGGAAAAATTGACCCAACGGATACAAAGAGGCTGTGCGGAGAGTTTGTTGATGCTGGCGTAGATGAATTAAGTGTAGCTGATACAATTGGCATGGCAACTCCAACAGAAGCATTTTCGCTATTTTCCCAGCTAAAGGCTGCTTTCCCGGCCATTCTTTTGACCGCGCACTTTCATGACACAAGGAAGCTTGCTCTTTCCAATATTTTCGCATCTCTTCAGGCTGGAATCGACCGATTCGATACTTCAGCTGGAGGGCTTGGCGGATGCCCTTTCGCACCGGGTGCTGCCGGGAACGCCGCGACAGAAGATGTCGTTTATATGCTTGAGCGGATGGGAATTGTAACAGGAGTTAATCTGGATAAGCTAGTTGAGGCTATAGACATCGTGCGTCCACACCTGTCAAGGCCGATTGACAGCACTTTTTATCGCCTTAATGCTCAAACCGTCTAGCTTTGCGCGAATAAGCAGCCTCCCATTTATCCATCTTATAGATGAAGACATTTTCGAAGGGAGACATGACGATGAGCCAAAACCGCGATAAAGGATATAACCAAAAAGGAAAGACTTCCGCTGAAACAGGAGGAACTGGTAAGCGGATGATTGCTGCCGAGGAGATTGAAAAAGCCGTGCACCCAACAAAACGGCAAAATTCTGAGCAATAATTACACTCTTATTTAAGGGATTAACACAGCCGCAGATTGATGCGGCTTTTTGCGTGTCTTGCTTCCAGCCAAATGGTAAAATTAGAAGAAGGCTATAGCTGCTATTCTTTCGGGCAGCTCCATATTTTCAGCTTATAGGGGGACTATTTGTGAAAAAAGCATTTAAGGTTCTTTTTTCGTCTCTGTTTTTTTTATCTGCCATCGGTGTTTATTTTACAAACCGGATTATGTATATGAAGAGGAAAGATGATCAATTTATTTATAACCGGGAGACAGAATCGGGCTGGGTTAATCCCGAGGAACTCGATGCCCTTCCCAAGAAGGAAGTATCCATTCCTTCACCGTTCGGATACACGATAAAAGCCCAGCTATTCGAGCCGCATCATACTAACCGGTACATCATCATCGCCCATGGTGTAACCGAGAATAAAGTCAACTCCATCAAATATATGAATCTTTTTCTAAAAAGAGGCTTCAACGCACTTATTTATGACCATCGGCGGCACGGCGAATCAGGCGGCAAAACGACGAGCTACGGCCATTATGAAAAGTTCGATTTAAAAGAAGTACTCGATTGGCTCAAGAAAGAAAAGGGCCCGGACCTCCACGTCGGCATCCATGGTGAGTCAATGGGGGCGGCAACCCTGCTGCTCTACGCCGGCATGCTTGAGGATGGAGCCGATTTTTATATTGCTGATTGCCCATTTTCTGATTTTAAGGAACAGCTCACTTACCGTCTGAAAGAGGAATTAAAGGTGCCAGTACCGCTTTTGCCATTAGCTGACTTATTTTTAAAGTTTCGGGACAAATATTCCATTGCGGAAGTGTCACCCATTTCGGTCATAGAAAACATCCAGCACCCGATCCTGTTTATTCACAGTCAAAAGGATGACTTTATCCTTCCATCTATGACGGAGGAATTATTCGAACGAAAAAAGGCCGAAAATGCTTTATATGGCCATCAACGGGGCACACGCCCAGTCACTTAGAGAAAATTCCGATGATTACGAAAAAGCCATCGATGAATTTTTAAATACCTATGTCAGCTTACCTGATACTAAAAATACAGCTATACCAGGTTAATTATAATTCTCTAACAAAAAAACAGACTGTCCGCCTGGATAACGGGTTTACTTTAGAGGTGCAAACATTGTAAAACACATATGAAAACGCACTTGAATTCACGATATAATTCACAGTCCGTTTTTTATTGATTTATCAACATTTTAGCAAATTTTAATTGCTTTATTTTGTCTTAATTCAGATAGTAAATCACAGGGTATGAAATAATTATTGGAGGGTGTGTGAATTATTTGTGATTTAGTAAGAAGTCTTATCCTTAATTGAGTAACCAGTGCTATTTAAAATAAGCGGAGATTTTTCGGTTAGACTGCAGAATAGAGCTCGGTTCGGGGTATATAAGCGGAGGTTTTCCGATTAAGCAAAGCAAAATTAACCATTTTCACGTTTTTTGAGTCAATAGTCGGAATCTTTCCGTCTATTTAAGCTATTTTCAGTGCTATTTCCTAAGTAAGCGAAATTTCTCCGCTTATTTATCAAACTCGCTTTAGCGTCTAATGAACTTGTACAACTTACGGGTGCTTTAGTAAAAAAAGAAAATTCAAAAAAAGACTTAGAGATATTTGCATCTCTAAGCCTATTTGACTGTGAAGTTTATGTGATTTGCTATTTGATTTGGTCTGCGATTTACCGTTTTGTACCTTACAAGTAAACCCGTTGCCGCCTGGATCAGTCTGTTTTTTTCTGTATTACCAGGCTCATGCGCCCGTTTAGTATTTCACTTGTACTTTTCAGTTGGAAGCAGTTCACTGCTTTCGAAAAATCGATGGTCATTTTGTCATCGAAGAAAACGGCTTTTGATTTTTGTATATAAATCGGTATCCCATTGGTCTTAATTGCAATCTCACCCTCATCCAAATCCTGCTCCATGGAAAGGACTGCTACCCCATTGACCGCACAGCCGCAGCCATCCGTATCGTATTTCAGCTTTAAATAACCTCTGCTCTCGCTTGTTCTTTCAATTATTTTTTGCAAGGCAGTTTCTGTTATGTTAATTTCCATCATTTTCCCCCTACCATTTCATAAAATCATTTTAACATAGGGGACAGATTATTTCTTTCTGTTTGCTTTTTCAGCCAGCTGCATTTAACATCATTAGAGTATACAATCATTATATAAGGGGTGTCCTGCATGTCAAAAGTTCAAATTAAGGTGAATGATAACGGCTCGCTTCGTGTGACTGGCGATATTGAATTGCTCGATGGAGAAGGAAATGTAATTGAAACGAAACCAGCTTTTTCCCTTTGCCGCTGCGGCCTTTCTAAAAACATGCCGTTTTGTGATGCGTCACATAAAGGGGTTTTCAAATCCGAAGTACGTGTTCAAAAGAACGAAGAATAATGGGATGGGCGATTTCTCCGAGAAATCGCTCTTTTATTTCCAATGGGAACTGATGCTTCTATACCTGGTCATCACCGGAAAGCCGGACATCGGCAATGTATTTCAGCTGGATGCGATGGATTTCTTCGAACTTGTCGACAATGTGGAGCTTCTGTTCCAATTCGTCCCAGTAATGAATTATACCGAGCACCAGCTCGTAATTTCTGTTCCGGTAATGGGTAATTGTAACAGACTGATTGAATTCCATCGCTTCAGATAAAATATCGTTCATCAGTTCAAGCTGCTGTTCATCTACTTCTTTTTCCTGTTCGTACACGTCCTCCTTCACCCAATCCCTGAGCATTTTCACATGCTCGGGAAGCATCATGGACGTCCATTTGATTCTACCGCGGTCACGAATCATCGCTTTCCCCTCATTTCTCTGTTACATTTTATGTCCGCCGACGAGCTTTGCCCGGTGCTTTGCGGTTCCTGCAGAAGTATAGGAAACAGCGCGCAGCAGGGCACCCGATCCAAACTTATTCCGAATGCTGTCCACCACATAGCCAAGCTCACGTCTTTTTACTGCCCCGGGATCGAACAGGCTTAGCTGAATTTCACCATCATCAACAATATTGCCAAGCGACAAGGAAATTTGCCGGACCGTTTTCCCTGCATAATGCTCATGAAACAATTCAAGGCATACGCGGTAAAGGTCCATTGTCACATTGGTCGGTTGAGCAATCGTCCTCGACCTGTGAAACCCCCCGCCGAATTCATCCTGACTGTAGCCGATGCCAAGGCTGATTGTCCGCCCTGCCTTTCGGTGCGCCCGTGTCCTTCTTGCTACCTCTTCGCACATTTCCAGAATCACATGTTTGATTTCATGTACCTCTTTATAATCTCTGAGCAATATCTGGCTTTTTCCAAAGCTGATCTGCCCTTCAATAATTGGGGCGCCCATTTCGGAAAGGTCAACTCCCCATGCATGGTAATAAAGCTGATTGCCCATAATGCCGAATTTTTTCTCCAATTTTTCCAAATCGTATCTCGCAAGCTGGCCGACAGTGAAAATGCCCATTCCATTTAGCGTCTTTTCTACCCGCCTGCCAATTCCCCACATTTCCCTGAGCGGAGAAACGCTCCAAAGCTTCTCCGGGACATCCTCATATGTCCATTCGGCAATTCCGTGTTTTTTGGCTTCTAAATCAAGGCATAGTTTTGACATCAGCATGTTGGGACCAATTCCGATTGCGCAGGGCAGCTGAAATTCCCGTTCGATGTCATCCTTTATTTTTCTGGCAATGGTCCAGGCATCTCCCCATAGATGCAGGGAACCATCGACCTTTATAAAGCTTTCGTCCACGCTGTACGTGTGGACGGCCTCCTTTGGGGCATAACGGTTAAAAACGCGAGAAATTTCAGTGGAGATGCGCAAATACGTTGCCATTTTCGGTTCAACGATTTCGATCCTAGGATCATTGGGAATTTCAAACATGCGGGAACCCGTTTTAATCCCAAACTCTTTTTTCAGCCGGGGAGAGGCGGCTAAAACGACGCTCCCCGACCGTTCCTTGTTGCCGACAACGGCCAGATAGCAATTTAATGGATCAAGGCCATTCATGACAGCGGAACAGCTTGCGTAAAAGCTTTTCATATCCACGCATAAAATTTTATTTTTCGGCACTTTGCTGTAATCAACCATAATTCTGCCTCCGAAGATGAATTTCAAGTAAATGACTGTGTTATTTCACCGAACATCCGTTCTATATCATTCTACCCATCATGTTAAGCGAATATGCGTTCGGTTTCAATGGAAATTTTACGACAGTTTTCATGATTAAGGATTCTTTTCCATGGTGGATGCTCGACAAAAAAGCGGTATAATCATTTTTGAGGTGCAAATAATGGATAAAAAATTTATTTTTAAAATGATCCAAAATTGCTTTAAACAATATTACGCGAAGAGTGAAAACCTGCCGTTAAGCAAGGACGACTACGAGGAGCTATATGAACGGATTGTGTTAATAAAAGAACAGCAGCCTGAAGCGGAGTTACATGAAATCATTAATGATTCCGTTTATGAATTTATAACGGGATGAGAGTTTTTCTAAAAACACAAAAAAAGCATCGATTTTTACACGATGCTTTTTTGATAAGCCGACAATCTATTAGTAATTCGCTTTTCCGAATCTAAGAAACCTTCCAAGCCCCAGTCCAAAAAATTTCTTTTTATGGAGGGTACTAACTTCATGTTCCGCAACCAAATAACCGCATGAAAAACAACATTTTTTAAAATGAATTGCCTGAGTCGTTTTTTTCATTACATCAACACTATTTATTGTCTTCCTGTTTAATTCGTCCAATATTGTCTTGCGAACTCCCATGATCAAATCAAGCGGGGCATTCTGTAAAAGTAAAAATTCTTCTACACTAGGTAAAAAATCTTCTCTATTAGACAAGAGTGTATTCTTTAATGAAGCAATTTTTTCTTGAAAATCTTTTTTATTAAAAATTAAATTCAAACAATTCGGACAATATTTCTCATGGATATTCGCCAACCTGTATACCCCTTCCGCTAATCCGTACTATTACAAATTAAAGAATAATCCTTTTTTACAAATTTTTCTAGGTAAATATGGCTCATTCTTATCACGCAATAAGATGGGCATAAAGGGGTGTTTTAAAAAACGCTGAATCCATTTTATAGATACAGCGTCCCTTTTCTTTATGCTAATAAATCAGGTGTAATACTGTGCTGGGTTGGCATTTCAGCAAGCTGAACTCCCGGATCT
Organism: Neobacillus sp. PS3-34; assembly: GCF_030915465.1. GTDB lineage: Bacteria > Bacillota > Bacilli > Bacillales > Cytobacillaceae > Neobacillus_A. The sequence goes on along the minus strand of NZ_CP133267.1, from coordinate 3,827,452 downwards.
ACACTGTGTTGCGTTGGCATTTCGGCAAGCTGAACTCCCGGATCTACACTGTGTTGCGTTGGCATTTCGGCAAGCTGAACTCCCGGATTTACACTGTGTTGTGTTGGCATTTCGGCAAGCTGAACTCCCGGATTTACACTGTGTTGTGTTGGCATTTCAGCAAGCTGAACTCCCGGATTCAAACTGTGTTGCGTTGGCATTTCAGCAAGCTGAACTCCCGGATTTACACTATGTTGCGTTGGCATTTCAGCAAGCTGAACTCCCGGATTTACACTGTGTTGCGTTGGCATTTCAGCAAGCTGAACTCCCGGATTCACACTGTGTTGCGTTGGCATTTCAGCTAGTTTAACATCCTTCACTCCGAAAGAACTAGCTGCTCCCAAGACACCAATTGCAAGAGCAGATACAAGTAGAGTTTTTTTCATTCTTCATATCTCCTTTTTAGAAAGATTTTTATTATGTTAATATTATCATAGTTTTGATAGATTTTCCAAATCAGCTTTTACTATATTTCCTAAAATTTCATTTTTTTGTAGATCAAAGACTTGAAGTGATTTCGTGAAATACTCCCGACCCATGATTAAGTCACCAACGTTTTCATAATTCAAACCAGCCTGGTATAAAAACTCACCAAGCAGATATAATACTTCATCGTTAATGCATTGCTCTATCCCTTTTTCACTATAAACCAACGATTCTTCATATTTACCAATTCTTGAAAGTGACTGCGATAAACCAAACAAAGCCCGAAGCCGGACATGGGAATCCGTTAATCCAGGAAGCGTGTCCATATCTTCTAAAATTTCTTTTAAAATCGTAATGGCAGTTTCAAAGTTTTGAGCGTCTTTTTCAATCAATGCTACAGCCATTTTAATTTCAATTTCCCGTTCGGTCAGGCCTTTTCCTAAAGGATTTGTAATATTAATTGCTTCGTTAAGCATCTGGATTGAGTACTCTTTATCTCTTTGTTCTGATTCAGATAAATAGTACAAACATATCGCTTCATGCCAGAGCAGGAATTGTCTGCTGGAAGGAAAATTAAATAAAGGATTTTCCTTCTCTCTTTGGACAATTTCATTGATGGCATAATAATTTCGTTCTCTTTTGTATTTTTTAATCAGATCGCTGACTGCAGACACATAATTAACCGAACCTGCTGAAGCCAAATCAAAAAAATCCCCTAATTTAACATTTAACTTTTCAGCGAATCTAAAAAGCTGGTCAATAGTTGGATCTTGTTTATTTTTTTCAATTAAAGCAAGTTCCTCAACGGAACAAATGTTATCGGCAAGTTCGTTTATCTCCAAGCCCTTATAAACTCTCAATGAATGAAGGATTTCTCCGATATTTACGTATGTATCACTCATTTGTCTTTGCTCCTTTGTTAAATATATAAGTTTTTTAAAAATTTAATCTTTTATGTATTTAATATAAATATACCATTTATAAATTGCAATGTTGCAGAAGCAGAATATTTTTTTCCCAACTTATAAAATAAAATGAGGTTACAGTATTCAATTAGAACAACTAGCGAGTATGCCCTCTACCAAGTTCATAACTTATTTCTGTCTTCTTTTTTTATTGCATTTCTCATGCCTTTAGTTATAGTAATTGCATTGCCTTCTTCGTCATAGGTTAAGCGGTTTTTATACTGTTCTTCCATAGCATCATATTGAACTTTAGCTTGCTCATAAACAATTTGAAAGCAATCGTATCCATACTTTTTTATTAAATATGGAAGCCCGGCAGGGGAAAGCAAGAATGCATATTCCTGATAATTATTAGGGGTATTTTCCTGTCTTTTAATAAGAATCTTCATGAAATTCTGCATGACCTTTTCTACTTCTTTATGTGAAGCAAATCTTGCATACCCGCGGATTGCAGTCAGTCTAATATCCAAGTAGCGTTCCTTTTTATAGGCCTTTAAAAAGAATTCTTCTAGTTGAATTTCTTTACAGCGAGATAAATTCTTAAGGATTAACTTTCTTAAATATAAGTCTTTTAATTCAAAATAAATATTCGTTAAAATCTCAGCTTCTTCTTTTGTTAAAAAGAGATAATCCACTTCCTCAATAGAATTCCTAAAGTGAAGATCTCTCTCCGAAAATGGAAAAGACTTCATTAAAAATGTTAGTGCCTTTTCATGGAGGTATTTACTCACCAAAACCACCCCAATGCTTAATCAATGTAAAAAGCCCTATCAAAAGTAATAATAGAGCTTTTTATGATTATTTTTTATCAAAAGCTCGCTTTCCAATACGCTCGAATAACCGCGGAAATAAAGCATAGACAACACTACCCATGTTCATCCAGCCCGGCAGATTGATTTCCCTCGTCGGGGTCAGCATGGCATCGACCACTTTCCCGGCAACATATTCAGGCTGAAGCATGAACTTTTGGACGTTTTTAACGTATGTACCCTTTTCATCAGCAATTTCAAAAAAGTTAGTTGCAATCGGGCCAGGATTGACAGCCGTAACCAAAACATTGGAATCGGCAAGCTCCATCCGTAGGCTGTTCGTATAGCCGAGCACAGCATGCTTTGTCGCAGAATAGACACTTGATTTCGGGGTCGCAATTTTACCGGCCTGGGAAGCGATGTTAATAATATGCCCATAACGACGGGTACGCATTTCCTGCAAAACCATGCCCGTGCAGGCCATCAAGCCCACGACATTGACGTTAAACATACCTTTGATTTCATCAATTGTTACTTCATGCGCTTCACGAAAAATGCCGAATCCGGCATTATTCACGAGAATATGGATTTCCCCCATGTCTTCCTTAATCCTGGTGAAAACCTCATGGACCCGCTCGGTTTGTGAAACATCTAACTGATAAACATAAATACTGACGCTGTGACGTTGTTCAAGTTCTTCTTTTAAAAGCTGTAGCTTGCCAATGTTTCTTGCGAGAAGGGACAAATTTGCCCCCCTCTGCGCGCACAGCCTGGCAATTTCAGCTCCGATTCCTCCGGATGCCCCGGTTATGATTATATTTTTATCCTTTAATCGTTCAGACACCGTATCACCTCATCTGGCTTTAAAAAGAACAGGCAAGCTGCCCTCAATACTAACAATCTCCCCTATCGAGGCTAAATAGTCAAGCTGGGCAACAGTCTCGGATAGAGTCAGGCCCAATTCACGCTGATAGACAGATGGAAATAAGCGGCGGCATATTTCAAACACCGTCAGTTCTTCCGCTTCAAGCCAGCCCTTAACCTTCATCGCCCGTTCATGCTGGCGTTTCAGTCTTTTTTCAATCAGCTCAGGCAGCTCAGTGACCTCACCGCCATGCCCTGTATAAACCAGCCTGATCGGAAAACCAAGAAGCTTCCTCAAAGAATCGTTATATTGAAGCTGCGGTTTCGGCCTTTCTGTTTCTCCTGGTACTGGCGGCTCAAGCAGCGGATTAGGTGAGATATGAGCTAAAATATGGTCTCCCCCGATTAAGGTACCGTCACTTTCTCGAAAAAGGGCAATATGGCTCTGTGCATGGCCGGGTGTTTCAATCACTCTCCAACCTTCCAATCCAGGCAGTGAATCTCCCTCTGCCAGTTCACCGCTAAGCGACCTGTCACAGGAGTACTTTAAAGTTTTTCTAATTTGATTAATAAAAGGGCTGAATTCCTCAGGCAGGCCAAAATCCGCAAATAGCTGGCGATGGAAAGCTTCATATTCCTCAAAAAAAGCATCGGAAGGCTTAATCCAGCGTTCATTTAACCAATGGCCATAAACCTTAAGCCCATCTGGGAAGAAGTCAAGCAGCCCGGCATGGTCAGGATGGTGGTGAGTAAGGATGATTTGATCAATATCGCCGGGAGTCAACTGCAAAGAAGACAGTTCCTCCTTCAACACTTTCCATGCTCCCTCTGTTTTTGGCCCTGCATCTACAAGCGTAAGGCGCTCCCCCTTAATCACATATACATTCACATCACCAACCGCAAAAGGAGTTGGCAGGCTGATTTTTGCAATTCCGTTTATCCATTCCGTCATTTCACATACTCCTTAAATACTATATTTATATACAAAACAGAAAATGGGTTTTTCCCCTAACACTATACAGTTATAATTATAAAATTAAGTGTATCGATTTTCGGAACCATTGTCATTATTTTCACATAATTTATTAATACTTTTTTTAAAATTTCTGGAAAAAGCCGCTTGACAGACAAGCTGAGATTCTTGCATAATCACAATTAAAACTTTTGAAAAAATAATAAAGTACCGGCGAATTTACAAACTTTAAACAGAAAAGCAATGAATAGGGCCAGTAAATGGGATAAGGCGAAAGAGAGTGAAGCTCAGCGGCTGAAAGGCTTCACCGCCCAATAGAACATTGAACCTACCTTATGAGCTGTTAGGCAAACCTAACCGCGAATCCAGCGTTATTGGACTTGAGTGAGCCTTTTTTAATTAAAAAAGGCAAATGAAGGTGGTACCACGGAAGAATGGCCTTTCGTCCTTTGCGGATGAGGGGCCTTTTTGTATTCATTTAAAGGGGGAATTCCAATGAAAAAATTAGTAGTGGTTGGTGCAGGCTCAATGGCTGAAGCCCTGATTTCAGGAATCACTTCCAACGGCTTGCTAGAAAAACAGAATATTTGGGTCACAAATAGAAGTGACAGAAAAAAGCTCGATCGTCTGCACCTCGAATACGGCGTTAGTATTACCTATGATTTAGAAGCGCTTTTTAAGGATGCTGATGTGATAGTTTTGGCGATGAAACCCAAGGACGCTTTGTCAGGGATAAAAAGAATCAGCCCTTTTTTAACCGAAAAAGCTTTAATTATTTCTGTCCTAGCGGCATCTCTGTCCATACCATTGAAACGCTCGCTGGTAAACAGCTCGCAGCAGTGCGGGCCATGCCGAACACTTCTGCTGCAATTGGAAAATCAGCTACAGGTCTGGCAATGAATGATCAAGTCACTTTGGAACAGGCGGAGATGGCAAAGAAGCTTTTTGAAACTGTCGGTCTTGCGGCTTTTGTGGAGGAGGAACAGCTTGATGCAGTTACTGGACTGTCTGGGAGCGGCCCAGCTTATATCTATTACCTTGTGGAAGCAATGGAAAATAGCGCATTGGAAATAGGCCTGGAAAAACAGCTGGCGAAGGAGCTGATCGTCCAAACCCTGCTTGGCGCCGCAGAGATGCTGACAAAATCTGAAAAGCCGTCACGGCAGCTGCGCTATGAAGTAACCAGTCCAGGTGGCACGACCGAGGCGGGAATCCGAATACTTGAGAACCATCAGGTCCAGGCAGCAATCGTTGATTGCATCAAGGAGGCTACTGCCCAGTCCCAAAAGCTTGGAAAGATGTTAAGCACAGAGTTTGATTCAAAAAAACAGCCATCCTGAATTTGAATTTCCGTCGCTGCTATTATTACAATAGAAAAGAAGACAAATATAATTGAATGAGACGGGAGATTCACAATCATGCTGGTCATTTTATTATCAATAAGCCTCCTGATCTGGCTCGTTTTTATCATTGATGCTGCGATAGGACTTCGAAAACTTGACTGTCTTGAACAAGAAGACGGACTGGAAAACGGACCGCTGCTGTCTGTAATTGTCGCCGCCCGTAACGAAGAAAAGCAGATAAGTGCTAGCATCAACAGCCAGCTCAGGCAGAGTTACCGGAATGTTGAGTGGCTGCTCATTAACGACCGTTCCACTGACCGGACTTGTGAAATCATGGAGGAACTGAAAAAAGATGATCCGCGTATCAGGGTCGTTCATATTAAAGAGCTGCCTGAAGGGTGGCTTGGAAAGAACCACGCTCTTTTTTCAGGAGCAAAGGCGGCCTCAGGTGAGTGGCTGCTATTTACTGATGCGGATGTCATTTATCAAAAAGAGCCTTTGCTAAAGCCTTAAGCTATTTTAAAAGGCTTCAGCTTGACCATTTAACCGCTGCTCCCAATTTAAGCGGGAACGAATTCTGGCTGAAATCGTTTGTCGGCTTCTTTTTATTCGGATTCTCCTACTTTAAGCGGCGATGGACCGCTAACGACCCTCATTCCAAAAATGGCACTGGAATAGGTGCATTTAATCTTGTCACAAAACAAGCATATGAAGAAATGGGAACACATAAAAAAATTAAAATGCGTCCGGATGATGACCTTCAGCTTGGAATGAAATTGAAAAGAGCGGGCTACCGGCAGCGAATTGCCACAGCGCTTGAACTGATAGAAGTAGAGTGGTACGACAGCCTAAAGGAAGCACTGATTGGACTTGAAAAAAATACATTTGCAGGGCTCAACTACCGGATCAGCATGGTTATCTTTGCCGTTGTGGGAACTTTCGTGTCACATGTTCTTCCCTTTTTCACCATCTTTATGCCCGACCGGAACATCTCTCTGCTCAGCTTCGCGAACATTCTTGCCATTGGCCTTTTATACTGGATGATCATAAAGAAAATGACACGCTTCTCTCCCTTTATGTTCCTTGTCTTTCCGCTTACCGGGCTGATATTTATTTATTCAATCATAAAGGCCAGTTTCCTTACTTTTAAACGGGGCGGGATCGTATGGAGAGGAACGAAGTATAAGCTAAGTGAATTAAGGAAAATGAATAGGGCAGACTGATTTTTTTCAATTAGAAAATGCATTTGCTATACTGTAGATATTTAGTATAACGAAATAGAGGGAGGCTTTTTTAATGCCGAAAACAGTAAAACTATTCACCCCGTATACCGTAAAAGGAGTCACCTTGAAAAATCGCATTGTCATGGCACCCATGTGCATGTATTCTTGCTTTAAAGAAGACGGAATGGTAACAAATTGGCATCGTACCCATTACACATCCAGAGCAGTAGGACAGGCCGGATTAATTATTACGGAAGCAACAGCTGTCACACCGCAAGGACGAATCTCACCGCAGGATCTCGGCATCTGGAGCGATGATCATATAGCGAGATTAAAAGAATTAACTGATTTAATGAAAGAACATGGAGCCGTAACAGGAATCCAACTGGCCCACGCCGGCAGAAAAGCTGTTCTGGAAGGCGAAATCCTCGCCCCTTCTGCTATCGCGTTTGATGAAAAATCAAAAACACCAAAGGAAATGTCAACGGAAGATATCAAAGAAACAGTTGAAGCTTTTAGATTGGGAGCAGAAAGAGCAAAGAAAGCAGGCTTCGAGGTCATCGAGCTGCATGGGGCGCACGGATACCTGATAAATGAATTCCTATCCCCTCTTTCCAATAAAAGAACGGATGGATATGGCGGTTCAGCAGAAAACCGCTACCGTTTCCTACGCGAAGTGATTGAAGCTGTAAATACAGTCTGGAACGGTCCTCTGTTTGTCAGGGTTTCAGCCTATGATTATCACGAAGAAGGCATGAAAGGCCGAAGATTATGCAGTTATGGCCAAATGGATGAAGGAACAGGGCGTTGATTTGATTGACGTGAGCTCAGGAGCTGTTGCGCCAGCCGAAATCCATGCTTATCCTGGTTATCAGGTGCCATTTTCCGAAACGATTAAGCACGGGGCGGACATTGCGACCGGCGCTGTCGGACTGATCACTACCGGCCTGCAGGCAGAGGAAATATTGCAAAATGACCGTGCAGACCTCATCTTTTTAGCGCGCGCCTTCCTGCGTGATCCTTATTGGCCTCGCACAGCTGCAAAAGAGCTGCGCTATGAAATCGAAGGGCCAAAGCAGTATGGCCGTGGCTGGATGTATTAATTTCATACAGAAGGAAGACTCCGATTGACGGAGCCTTCCTTTTTTTAATTGGCTGTTTTCTAAAAGATTGTTGTTTTGCAAATAGGTTGTTAAAAGCAAATCGTTGAAAAAGAAGTTGATTGGAGCGGAAGGTGCGAGACTACTGCAGGAGCAGCGGGACAGGTGAGACCCCACAGGCGCTGTGCGCCGAGGAGGCTCACCGCCCGCCTCGCGGAAAGCGAGCATCCTGGAGTGGAAATCAACTACTCCTTATATAGCAACAAAGTATACGAAAACAGCCTTTTAATTAGTCTGTTAGAGTAATTTCAAAAAGTGAATGCATGAAAGTTCTTTCCGTTCCTCACTGTACCCATTCTTTTTGTAAAATTGCACAGCACTCGTCCATTCATGATTCGTTTCCAGCACGAGCTTTTTATAACCTAGATGTTTTGCTTGCGACTCCAGTTCATTTATCATTTTCCGTGCAATGCCCAGCCTTCTGTATTCTCTATTTACAGACATCCTGACAATTCTGCCAGTATCCTCAGCCTCCAACGTAAAAGCACCAGTACAGACTACTATGTTCTCTATTAAACCAACCAGAAAAAGACAGCCTGGTTTGCTATATGTCCCGATGATATTTTTTAAATCAGGATTTAAGGAACAATCGATAAAGCCAAACCGTTCCTTAAATCCATCAAGAATGAGCTCCCTGGCTTCCTTTTCAAATTCCTTTGTTATATTGGCCAGTTGGAGACCCTTCACACCTTCTTTTGTATTCATTCCAAAGCTCCTTATCAAAAAATCTTCAACAAATAATATTTTGAAATCGCTAGATATTCTCGTCCATAGGATTTTGGAATGGCGATGAGAGGTGTCTTTGCTGGCAGAGGGGATAATTTCAGTCCCTGATCCCTGGCCATACTGCTTGCTCTGTACATATGAAAATCATTTGTGACAATCACTCCGGTTTTCGCCTTGGCAGGAATTAATTTTTTAGAAAAAGTGAGATTTTCAACTGTACTGGTCGATTTATCCTCTAAAATAATTCTCGACTCATCTATCCCTTTTTTCATAAGGCCTTCTTGATTGCTTCCGCTTCCGAAATGTCTTCGCCAGCCCCCTGGCCACCAGAAGCAATCGCGATGGTCTGGTTATTGTTCTTCATATAATGGGCAGCTGCATTAATCCTGTACTTTAACGCAAGCGATGGATTCGTTCCTTTCACCCGAGCTCCAAGAACAATTAGATAATCCGCGTTTGATATGGCTTCGTTATCACTGTATTGATGGATTTTATACTGCAAAACCGAAACGTAAATAAGACCGCAACAGAGAAGAACAATCAACATTTTATATTTCATTTATTTAGTTCCACTCCCTTAATTTCAAAAAATCAAAGCTTTTTTTCCAGAATGATTTTTGGCTCCCCTTTTTCGTCCGTATATGTACCAATCACATCAAAGCCATGCTTAAGATTTAAAATGAGCATGTTTTTCCACTTGTTTTTCGTTTTAGTTTGAACGACTTTGTAACTATTCTGCTTTAAAAATTCATGTTGCAGTTTCATCAGGCTTGATGCAATTCCGTGTTTTCTGTGGCTTGCATCAACACCACCGAGCCAGCTGTAAAATTTGTCGTGATCAAGCTCATAACCAATTTTATAACCAACAACCTTTTCATTTTCCAATGCCAATGTAATCAGCAAATTTTTTTTGTTTTCCAATCGATTTAGTAGTGTTTCCGAATCGTTAAAAATAGTTTGATGAAGCTGAAGGATGTTCTTCATTACGCCATTTTCAGGTTTACAATTAAAGTTTACAAATTCCAATATGCCACTTCCAATTCTCTAAAGGTGGATTTTTTGAAGAGGTCTTTCTACAACCCAGCTCCCGGCTAGGAAAGATAATTCGATAGAATACGTGGGAACTCCTTTAAAATGATGGAAAGGAAAATGATAACATGCTTAAATTATTTTAACTTTTTATCGAACAGATATAGAAACTTAGTTAATATCTCTGTTTGACATTCTACTAAAATATGATATATTAATATAAAATACTTTATTGCTTAAAAGCGTCTAAGTGTAAAATTAAACTGAATAATGTAAAAGCATTGATAGGAATACAGTAGTTTATGCCTTTTGATAATAGAGAGCTGATGGTTGGTGGAAATCAGTACAAAAACATAAATGAATTACACTCCTGGAGCATCTTTTTCATTTATTATGATGAAAAAGACGGCCAAAAGCCGTTATTTGAATGAAGTGGCAGGCATCTATTGTCTGCAATTAGGGTGGTATCGCGAAAATTAATTCGTCCCTGCTGGTTTTCCAGTGGGGATTTTTTTTTTATTTTTTAACAAGAAAGGTTTGAGCAGCATGGAAAATAACCATCAGCAATTAAAAAAAGGATTATTGCCAAGGCATGTGCAATTCATTGCATTAGCAGGCATGATTGGTACGGGAATATTTAAAGGCAGCGCAGATACGCTTAATGTTGCCGGCGGAGTGTAGTGATTTCATATTTAATAGGAGGATTGCTGTTATTTATAGTAATGGCTGCTTTAGGGGAAATGGCCATCGTATTTCCAAATTTAAACGTCCAAAACCTTGTCCATAAAGCGTTTGGATTTAGGATTTCCTTTATCGTTGGTTGGCTCTATTGGATTAACTGGATTCTTGTAACTATAGTAGAATTACTGGCTGCAGGAAGCTTTTTACAGTTCTGGCTTCCATCAGCACCTTTGTGGCTTTTAAGTTTTCTATGTGGAGTTGTCATAATCGGAATTAATCTGTTTCAGGTCAAATATTATGGTGAAATGGAGTTTTGGTTTGCCGGAATTAAAATTATTGCGTTAATTGCTTTTATCCTTCTTGGGGCATTAATTTTGTTTAATGTTATTCCAAGCTCTATTCATGATCCCTTCTCTAATTATACAGCGCATGGCGGGTTCTTCCCACACGGCTTCGGAGGGACATTAAGTGCCTTATTAGTTGTCATGTTTTCATACGGCGGTGCTGAATTAATCGGGGTAGCAGTTACTGAAGTCAAAGATTCAGAGAAAGTATTGCCAAGTATTATTAAGGGTGCCGTATGGAGGGTTATTATTTTTTACGTCTTCCCTATGCTTATTATTTGCGGGTTAATACCTTGGAACAAAGTTTCAGCTGAAAATAGTCCCTTCGTTCAGGTTTTCAGTTTATCAGGACTGCCAGGCGCTGCCCATGTAATGAACTTCGTTCTTTTAACAGCGGTACTGTCGGCTGCAAACTCAGGTATTTACGCCACTTCAAGAACCCTGTTCTCTATGGCTCAAAGTGGTGAAGCACCTAAAGGTCTATTGAAAACAACCAGAAATGGGATCCCGTTAAATGGAATAATTATTACGAGTATTTGCATACTGCTTGGTGTGTTCCTGGCGTATATTACTCCGGATCAGGTAATTGGCTATCTTATGACCATTCCCGGGTTTACTGTTATGTTAATCTGGATCGGTATATGTGCTGCACAATTGAAACTCCGTCCACAGTACAAGTCCAAGCCTTCGTTCCCATTAAAATGGTTCCCATACACAAATATTATCGCCATCGCCTCCCTGCTGTTTATCTTTGTATCTTTTATGTTAAACACAGATAATATAATAGGTTCGAGCGTATGCCTTGTAACAGTTTTAATCCTAATTGTGCTATCAATGATCATAAAGAAAAATCAAAAAACTGGAAGGTGACACCTTCCAGTTTTTTCTTTAAAAATTTACAATCTAGCCTTTTTACCTTTAATATAAAAATATAAAACTAGAGTGGAGGCTGAATGATGAAAAAGTTTAAGGTTGGGATTATTGGTACTGGATTCGGAGCTAAGGTGCATGCTCCAATGATGAACTTCCATGATGGTTTCGAGGTTGTAGCAATTTCCAGTGTTTCAAGAGGAAATGTCCAGGATGCCAAGGTTACAAGCGGAGTAGAAAATGTATACACAGACTGGCAGCTCATGCTTGAACAGGAAGAGCTGGATCTTGTCGTTGTTGCTTCCGCTGTTCATTTACATAAGGATATGGTGGCTGCCGCTTATAAAAAAGGCATTCATGTTGTGTGTGAAAAACCAATGGCTTTAGATAGTGCCGAAACGGAGGAAATGATTACAGAAAAAAACAAGGCTGGGAAGCTCGGCCTTATCAATCACGAATTCCGTTTCCTTCCCGCCCGTACTAAGGTAAAGGAAATAATAGAGAGCGGAAGACTCGGAGAGATTCTGCATGTACGCTATTTATGCTCATTTGCAAACTATACTTCCCTTATTTCAAAACCTCGCGGCTGGCTGGCCAGGAAGAAAAAGGCGGGGGCATGCTTGGCGCCATTGGTTCCCATATGACGGATTCACTTCAGTGGTGGATGGGCAGCAAATTCAAAGAGGTAATGGCCAATCTTCCGATTCATGTTCCTGTCCAAACTGATGCGGATGGTATTTCTGAGCATCGTACTGCTGATGACGCTTTCCAGATAATTGGATCACTGGAAAATGGAACGACGGTAACAATGGAACTTTTAACGGCTGCGCGAAAAGCCCCGAACACATGGTGTTTGGAGATATTCGGAACAGATGGAACGCTTGTTATGCTAGATGACAATCAAGTCCTCCTCTCTACTGGCGATACTCAGCTTGAAAAAGTTGAATTGGTAACGGAAAGTCATGCGCCTGCAGAAATGCCGGCGATTGCAGCTCGATACTATAATGGATTCCATAGGGCGTTGGATGCTCTTTATGAAACACTTGTATCTGGAAATAAGCACCCTTATCTAGCTGATTTTGAAAATGGGCATACCACCCAAAAGGTTCTGGATGCTGTCCGTCTTTCAGCACGGGAAGGCAGAAAAATAAAAGTGGAATAATATCGTAAACTCCAGGTAATGAAAATCCTGGAGTTTTTTGTGTCAGAGATATCTAATCCCATCTTCAAATCATTTTTACAAATCGTGCTCCAATGCAGTCTTAATTACCCTCCTTCTGAAACCTTATTACAGATTTCCCGTCTAATTTTGCAAAGGGGGGTAACTTGGATGAAGGCGAAAAGGTTAGCTGTGTTACTAATATGTTCTCTATTTCTCATCAGCTGTGGGACAAAGAAATCAACAAATGGGGACGGGGACGGCACTGCTCCCAAAATATCCAATAAGGATATCGTTGAAGCAAATGGAAGGCTGGAAAATATCGAGAGATTGGATTCGTTCGTAAAAAATGTAAATCAAAAGATGAAAGATAAGGTCCGTCTCGTCCGTTATACCATAGAAGGAGACCCAATTTTCCATACCTTGGATTATGACGGAAGCAAGCTTTCCCTTACATTAGATACGACCGAGGACAAATTTGGACAGGGAGAAGTGAAAACATATGACTGTACTAGCATTAAAAAAGAAGAAACGAATGTCCAGACACAGTATTTTTTAGAGGGCTGCCCAAACAAGGAAATAGGCGAACTGCTGAAAATTGCTTACGATGTTGATAAAGAAGACCTTTTTGCTTTTCAATTGAAATATGGAGAAGGCAACGAGACTGAAATTAATACAAGGGAACTGAAGCTAATTATTAAGCGATCAAATGGTGATAACACAGAGGTAAGTGATTTTCAATTTTCAAAGGAAGAAATCAATAAAATATATAAACTCATGGTGTTTGCCAATTACCTTGAAGAAAAAAAACTTTCCACGAAGTGTGAGAAGGAATCAAATGAGCCCTATGAGCTGAATGTGTGGATAAATGGAGCAACCAGACACTATGAATGGAGAGATTGTGACCAAAGCAAGGACGGGAAAGTGATGACAAAGCTAGCACAGGATATTCTTCAGGTCTTAAAAGGAAATTCAATTTATAAGAGAATAGAATAATTAAAAACGCATTGGTTAAAGGGCCGATGCGTTTTCTAATAGAAAGAGGATATATTTCGGAAATAATCTGGATAGTGCCTGTCACTTCAAAAATTTGAGGACTTCCTCGTTAAACAGCTTTGGGTTTTCGATGTTCATGAAATGTGCTGCATTTGGAATTATTTTTTTCATACTGTTAGGAATATTTTGGTGATAAAAGTCAGCAATTTGATGGTAATCCTCAAAATCCAATTCTCCAACAAGGATAAGGGTTGGGACTTTGACGGAGGAAAGCCTGCCCCTCGAATCACCAGGAGAAAGCGGCTTCCCCTCATGCCCTCTTTTCACAACGGGCAAAAACATTTCTTTTAACAATCCGCATATTTCCTCAAGACCTTCCGGTTTACGCTTTGGACCGTATATACTCTTCCAGCATAAAAGCCGCATCATTTCGTTAAAGTCGTTATTTTTAATAGATTCCTGGAATTGAACAAAATACCTTGAAACCTCTTCTGACCAGGTATGCCCAATCATTCCCGCACCAGCCAGTGTTAAGCTTTTTACACTTTCAGGATACTTTAAGGCGAATGCAGGTGCGATCGTTCCGCCATATGAATATCCAATAATATGAGCATTTTCGATGCCGAGTCCTGTTAAAAGCTGCTGAACGTCATCCAAAATCTGAAATTCCTCAGCCGGCATCGCCGTCTTTCCGAAGCCCCTCAAATCAAAACGAATAGTTTTAAAATAACGGGCAAAATTGAAAAACTGGGGATCCCACATTCTGCAATCAGAATCAATGCCGTGAATGAGCAATAGTGGCTCTCCCTCACCTGCCACTTCATAATAAAAATCTACAGTTGGCAAAGACAAATATCCTTTAACTGATTCCATATCCCCTATTCACCCCTCTAACGTGCCAATATATAATAAGTGCCCGGCATCCATGCCATCGGTCGAACCATCAAGAATACACTGAACATCTGCAATCGTTTCATTCAGGGAAACGGTAGTGCCAGGCAACTTAGTAACTGGCTCTGCAATATAGAATGCTTGTGTTAGATATGCTTCGAGCCTCTTTCCTCTCTCAAATGCTAGAATATCTGATTGAGAAAAATGATCAAGGCCAAATGCATCAACTAAATGACGCAGCTCTCGATATCTACGCATCATTTTCCTGGCTTTTTGCTGGACAGCAAAGTGCTCAGATTCCAAGTGTGAGGCTTCAAGTAACGTTGAAGCAGAATAATTTGGATTAATCGCGGGATACATCTTTCGTGCCACTAACTCTGCATCAAATTGCCATAGTGTATCAAGAGGTCCATAAGGTTCATCTTCATCAACGGATTCCCCTCTTGGATCCACTAAAAAGATTGTGACAGGCATAAGACCAGCACTTTGCAATTCATCCTGAAGGGTAAATATTTCACCCGACAAAACTGTAGAACGGTCAGCAGCAAACAAAACATACTTCTCCCGACCGAGACTCCATAAATGATCATGAACTTCCTTCATGCTTTTGCAAATAATATCACATTCCATTTCCACATCCTGGATTCCAACCCCAGCATTCTCTGGTTTTAGAAATATCCTAGTATAATTGGTGTCTTTCATCCTGTGAAAAATTTCAGCTAAAACGACCAACTGTCCCATACCAGGCCGAGCCACAAAGCCAACTGTTGAACCTATTGCAATCGGGGCAAAAAAATCAATTACTTTTATACCGGTCTCCAACATTTCGGCATTATTGCTTCTTATTAATAATTCATCCACTTTACATTCTGCCAAATCCGCCAGGGCAACTAGTGTCTTCACTTCAGCACGGCCTATTGGAATCTTTCCCGTACATAAATTTGATACCGTGGCAGAACGAAGCCCCACACTTCGAGCTGCAGTTGTTAAGTTTGGAACACGACGTCGTAATAGCGAAACATTTAATTTTAAATCATCCATAAAAGAATTCCCCCTCTTTACTTTAAAGAGTAAAACATTTTACCTCGTAAAGCAAGAATGATTCTTCCAAAATATTCATGGTGCCTGTCACCTCCCAAAAATATGGAAGGTGCCTGTCACTAAAAAAAATGGGGCACATTCAAAATGAATATGCCCCATTTACTTATTTCCTTAACTGTTCAAGAACTACCTGTGCTTCATATCCCTGAGAGAAATCGATAATATTCGCTTCTTCACCCTTGATAGCTTTCACCAGTTGGCCAATGAGCGTATCACCCAGCGTAGCGTCTGCCTCAATACTTACAATCTCTTCACCTATTTTCCCACCTTCAAGAGCTGACCAATTAAGCAGTGACAGTGTTCCTTCTGAGCCGTAGGCTGTGAAAGCTATTTCTTCTTCACCTGCAATATGGCTTAGTCCGTCAATTAGTAAAGGTGTCCCATCTTCCGTTTCTAGTTGGGCAAGAATAGCCCTTTCGCAAGCCTTTGGATCCTCCGGAAATTGTATTATACGATTTAAGACATGGATTGGACCGAAAATTTTTTGTATTTGCTGGATGAAATGTACGCCGACCTCTAGTACATAGCCTCCCTGCTCTCTGCTTGCTACCCACTCATTTTGCTGCCATGAACGCGGCCATTGCGGGAAGCGCATTTTCAGCTCCAGCCTTCTTACCTTCCCTATGTACCCATCATTAATAAGAGCTGCAAACGTATTACTTCCAGAACTATAGTTCAACGGAAAGTTCATGGCATTAATAATTCCTTTATTTTTTGCCTGTAGAAATAAGCTCTCAGCTTCTTCCGTTGAATTTGCCAGAGGCTTTTCACACAACACATTCAAGCCTTTTTCCATTACATCGGAGACCACCTGGTGATGGTATTTCGGAGGTACCGCAACATAAACAAGATCTAATTCTGTGTCCTCCAGCATTTTAGTGTAATCAGTAAAAGTCAAAATATCATTAAGCTGCTTTGCTGTCTCAATAATTCTTTCTTCAATTTGGTCACATATTGAAACAATGTTTACCTCAGGATGGTTATTAAAATCCTTTATTAAACGCTGTCCAATGGCGCCAAGCCCAATTATTCCTACTCTTATCACTTGCAGGCCACCCTTCATTTTTATAAGACTGATAATTAATTATATTAAGAAAAAAGATTTCACAAAAGGATTTTTTTTAAAATACGCTTACCAGCATAAAAATATTAAGTATTCTAACCATTTCTCCATTGACATAATTTTCTAATAATATAAAATAATACTTAGCATTACGAAATATTGCAGGAGGGGAATTTGAATGGAAAAAACAATTGAAAAAAGGCTTACCCGCTCTGAAGTTGCTGAGGAATTAACATGGAATCTTGATGATTTATTTGTTTCTGACGACACATGGGAAGCAGAATTAAATCTTATTGAGAAGGAAACAAGCCAATTTGAAAAATTCAAAGGAAATTTACATAGCGGTTCTAAAGCTTTACTGGAATGCCTAAGTGCCCAGGAGCAGCTCTCTATGAAACTAATAAAAGCATGGACGTATGCCAGCTTAAAGCAATCTGCAGATGGAACTGATGCAGTTAACCAGGCAAATTCCGCAAAATTCTCTTCATTAAGGACAAAACTTAGCGCCGCTTTATCCTTTATCGATTCTGAAATTCTGGCTCTACCGGAAGGAACAGTTGAACATTACATACAGGAAGAAGAAGAACTTCAGCCTTTCCAAAAAAATTTACTTCAGCTGCTGGAAACTAAAAAACATAAGCTTTCCCCAGAAACAGAAGAAGCCTTGGCAGCACTAGGCGAAGTCCACAACGCACCATATAAAACATATGAAATGGGCAAATTAGCAGATATGCAGTTTGATTCCATTAAAGATGCAGGAGGAAACGAACTGCCAGTATCCTTCGCCTTATTTGAAAGCCGTTACGAATTTTCTTCCGATACAGATGTCCGCAGAAAAGCTTATAGCTCTTTTGTGAACACCTTAAGCCAATACAAAAATACCTTTGCTGCGACCTATTCAACCGAGGTTACCAAACAGGTATCCCTCTCACGCCTGCGTAAATACGAATCGGTAACGCATATGCTATTAGAACCGCAGCAGGTAACGCTCGAAATGTATAATAATCAGCTTGATATCATTTATAAGGAACTTGCACCCCATCTGCGCCGCTTTGCACAATTAAAGAAAAAAGTTCTGGCCTTGATAAAATGATGTTCTGCGATTTGAAAGCACCTTTGGATCCAGAATTCAATCCTGAAATTACTTACGAAGAAGCCAGTAAGGTAATCCTGGAATCACTTAAGGTTATGGGCCCTGAGTACAGTGAAATCATGGAAAGAGGTTTTAAGGAGAGATGGGTTGACCTTGCTGATAATGTAGGGAAAGGAACAGGTGCATTCTGTTCAAGCCCATATGGCTCACACCCTTACATCCTTATTACTTGGCAGAATAATATGAGGGGTGCTTTTACACTTGCACATGAATTTGGCCACGCAGGACACTTCTTCCTTGCAAATAAAAACCAAAGAATCATGAATACCCGCCCATCAACGTATTTTGTGGAAGCTCCATCTACGATGAATGAGCTTTTACTGGGACAGCATTTGCTTGGAAGCACCGAAGATAAGCAAATGCGACGATGGGTCATTCTTCAGCTATTGGGAACATACTATCATAATTTTGTAACCCATTTGCTTGAAGGAGAATATCAGCGCAGGGTTTATGCTCTTGCCGAGGAAGGCAAAGCCCTTACAGCCAAAACGCTGACAGAAGTAACAGGCTCAGTCCTTTCAGAATTCTGGGGAGATACTGTTGAAATTGATGAAGGAGCAAGCTTGACCTGGATGCGCCAGCCTCACTATTACATGGGATTATATCCGTATACTTACTCTGCTGGATTAACAGCATCCACCACTGTTGCCCAAATGATTCAAGAGGAAAGGCCAGCCAGTCGTTAAAAGATGGCTAGATGTTCTTCGCGCAGGCGGAACAATGAAGCCACTTGAATTGTTAAAGCATGCCGGAGTGGATATGTCAAAACCTGATCCAATCCGTAAAGCGGTGTCTTATGTCGGCTCGCTGATTGATGAGTTAGAACAATCATATGAATAAAAATGGCGACAGGCACCTTCCAGTAAACTGGAAGGTGCCTGTCACCATTTTAAGCCCATTCAAGAAAATCAAACAGCTCTTCCGTTTCCGGATTCTCCAAATGGTAGGGAACATGCCCGAACTCCACTACTTTTCCTTTTGCGATAAAAATGACGTGCTGACCAATCCTTTTAGCCTGATTAATATTATGGGTTGCCATCATAAGGGTTCCTCCCTTTTCCTCACAATATTGAGTTATGGCCCGTTCCATCAATTGAACATTTAATGGATCCAGATTTGCAGTAGGCTCATCCAATAGAAGAAGCTCTGGCTCAAAAACGAGTGCACGTGCCAATGCTACCCTTTGAATTTCCCCACCTGACAGAGATTCCACATTCCTTTTTTCATAGCCTTCTAGGCCTAAAAGTGTTAATACTTCTCCAATTTTTAATTGCCGTTTATTTTTTGAATACTTGCGGAATTTAAGCCCTAAGCCAACATTATCTTCGACAGTGCCACGGAACATAACTTCATGCTGTGCGACATATACCATTTTATTTCTTAGATATCGCTTATTTTTCTTCTCCATTTTTTCATTAAAAATGCAAACTTCACCAGAGCTATATGGCTGGAGTGTGGCTATACACTTTAATAAAGTACTTTTTCTGGCCTACTTCGCCGATTATAACGTACCTTTTACCCTTCATTATTTGCAGTCCATCGATTTCAAGCAGATTTCTTGTGGCCGTTTTCACTGTAAGCCACTGAAGATTAACCGCATCATTCATTATTGTATTACCTCCTGAAACGGAGCTGTTTTAAACATAAAACGCCAGAGCACAAAAAAATTAATTAAAAAGCTGATCACGAGCAATACTCCTCCCAAAGCAAGTGCAATATTAAAATTGCCTTGGCGGGTTTCAAGGATTATCGCTGTGGTCATCACCCTGGTACTGCCTTCAATATTTCCGCCAACTAGCATGACGGCACCTACTTCTGAGATTGCCCGGCCAAAAGCGGATAACAAAGCGGTTATGATACCACGGTTCGATTCACGCAATAAAACCTTCCATAATTGAAAAGTGTTTGCTCCCAGGGTAAGGGCAGAAGAGGAATATTTTCTTTCATTCGAAGAAATTGCAGAGTATGTAAGTCCTGTTACAATTGGAGTAACAAGAATGGTTTGGGCGATGATCATCGCTGTCGGTGTGAATAATAGTGCCGCGGATCCCAAGATCCCTTGCCTTGATAAAAAAAGATAAACAATGACTCCGATAAGAACTGGAGGCACACCCATAAAAGTATACACCACAGTTAGGATCATTTTTTTTCCTTTAAATTGATAAATACCCAGTATTGTCCCTGCCAGAATTCCTAGAATTCCTCCAATCAATACTGCAGTCAATGATACTTGCAATGAGAGTTTGATAATTTCAAGAATTGCATTTTCTGTAAAAAGTGATAGCCACTCTTTCATTCCTTTTTCCCCCAACAAATCTACTATAAAGTTATCGTATATTCTTTTACTATAACTGACAAGGAAAATATCACCACTCAACAAAACTTAACAAAACTAAACAAAAATGAACAAGAATGCGTTTACAAATGTAAAATTATCCATTATTGTTAAATTACGATTAATTTCAAATTTTCCAGGGGGATAATCATGAAAAAGAGTTCTTTATTATTATCAATTATCACAGCATTTTTTCTAGTATTTTCAATTGTTGTACCCTCCTTTGCTGCTTCATCGGCCACTAAACCAATAGCATCTGTAAAGGTCCTAAAGAAGGTCACGTCAACGAAAAATATTGATGTGCATAAGGGTCCGGGAACAAATTATGGCAAAATGGGAACCGCAAAAAAAGGTAAAGTATTAGAAGTTATCGGCACGTCCAAAAGCAGTACATGGTACAAAATAAAGTGGAGCAATGCATATGGATATGTATACGCTAAATATACGAAGAATGGATCTTCAGTAGCTTCTAAACCGAAGCTCGAAAGCTCATTTATCCTTGCAACAACTACAAGCACACAGGACTCCGCCTGTTAGACGTCATTATACCTGTATTTGAAGCAAAGTATGATGTTGATGTTAAGGTAGTGGCAGTCGGAACTGGACAAGCAATTAAAATGGGTGAACAGGGTGATGCGGATGTGCTGCTTGTTCACGACAGAAAAAGCGAGGATAAGTTCGTAAAGGACGGGCATGGGGAAATGGCTTACAATTTAATGTATAATCAATTTTTATTGGTCGCGCCAAAAATGATCCTGCTAAAATAGAAAACTCAAAAACAATTGCCGAAGCTTTAGGTAAAATTGATAAAACAAAATCCATCTTTATTTCAAGAGGCGACGATTCAGGTACAAACAAAAAAGAAATTAGCCTTTGGAAAAATGTTAACATTAATCCTGATGGACAGTCATGGTATAAAAAGGCTGGCCAGGGCATGGGAGATACGTTAAGAATGGCAGATGAATTGGGAGGATATACGCTTTCTGATGAAGCTACCTTTTTGACAAATAAAACTTCACTGGGAAAATTGATGTCCGGCCAAACTGAACTTCTCAATCCATATGGAATCATGAGGGTTAAAGGCACGAAAAAACCAAACTCCAGCAAAGCCTTTATTGACTACCTTGTCAGCAGCGAAGGACAAAAACTGATTGGAAAGTTTGGGAAAACAAAATACGGTAAACCTTTATTCGTGCCAAACGCATCAAAACGTAAATAGAGAAAAAGGAAAGGTGTCCCTTCTTTCAGGACTGCCCTTTCCTTTTTTTATGCCATTATTTCGCATCACTCTCCTTTTTGGCAGATGCGATTTTTATATAATTTAAAACATCAGCTTAATAATCACCAAACTGGCAATTGAAACCAGAACAGATGCAAACATTCCAGTCAGGAGCGGCTTGATTCCGAGCTTTGCAAATTGCTTTATATTGACCTGGAGACCGACGGCTGCCATAACCATAATAATGATGAATTTTGCAAGACTAGTAAACATGACTATCAGTCTATGCGGAATGATTCCCAAGGAGTTAAGAATACTGAAAAGCACAAACCAGACAACAAACCATGGAAAGGCTTTTTTAAGTGAGTCTTTCGTACTTCCCTTCGTCTTCATCAGAAAGGGGAGGATCATGATGACCGGGAGCAAAAAAAGTGTTCTTGCCAGCTTGACGGTCGTTGCAATCTGACCGGCCTTATCACTATAAACATAACCAACTGCTACAGCAGAGGATGTATCATGTACGGCAGTGCCAGCCCAGATACCGAATGCTGTTGACTGAAAATGAAAGAAATGACCCACAACAGGATAGACAAAAAAAGCAATCAAATTAAAAAGAACAATCGTTGTAATCGCGTAGGCTGTTTCATCATCCTTGGCATCGAGAACACCTTTGATACAAGAAATGGCTGTTGCTCCGCATATACTCGTTCCCACACCAATCATCAAGCACAGACGTTTATCTAATTTTAACTGCCTCCCAAACCAAGTTGTCAGCACAATGCCAAGCAAAACAGATACTATGATCACCGCAAACGACTGTTTGCCGATCACAAGGATTTGAGCAATATTCAGGCTTGCCCCTAGAAGGATAACAGACAACTTCAATAATTTTTTTATTGTAAGATTGAGTCCTGGCTCAGCGGCAGGAAAAACACCAATTGAATTCTTTATCACAATACCTATTAAAATAGCAATAAGGATTCCGCCGATAATCGGAAACATATCGCCAAGATATTGGGCTATACAGGCAATTGCCATGCTAATCAGGACGCCTGGAGTCCATTTAGGGAGTATGGAATTTATATTCTTAAGGTTGTTCATTGACTGATTCACGATGGAGGCTCCTTTAAATAAAAACATTAGAAAACAGGTATCGGGTATGGCGATTCTAACACTCGTTTACTCTATTTGTTAAACAAAAATTTGTCAATCCAATAACAAACCTCTTTCTCAAGCAAAAGAAAAAACCTAATCCAATACAGAATTAGGCCGTTAACTAAATATGTACTTTTAAATTAATTCATCAGCCGCCATTTCACACTCTGCTTTATGTTTCAAATAGCGCCCGTATTTGGCTAAGCCGATTGCAATTAGTGATAGCACCACATTAAAAATTACGGCAAAAAGTAGTAAGCGATTATAACCATAGAAATAGCTAAAAATTACGCCTAACAATCCGCTGATTCCGGCAACAGCCAGGAAATGAATCTTAGGTAAAAAGAAACTGACTAATCCGCTGAATAATAGAACGATTGAGCCCATAAGC
This sequence comes from Neobacillus sp. PS3-34, assembly GCF_030915465.1. GTDB lineage: Bacteria > Bacillota > Bacilli > Bacillales > Cytobacillaceae > Neobacillus_A. Next base: position 3,804,597 of record NZ_CP133267.1, on the reverse strand, counting down.
AAGAAATAAACACCTAGTAGAATAAACGACTCCAACACATTCCCTCCTAATTATGTAAAACAGGCTGCACATAACCTATTCCCCATTTATCAGGAAGTTAATCCTTATATTGCAGAAAATGCATCCTATCGCTTAAGAGCCTGCATTCGATTCAAACCCGGTCATCCCAGATACGGTTTAAAACAGACTTTTCAGCGGTCACGACCACTTCATAAACATCTGGATTCGTCATTTCCATTAATTGCTCGAAACCAAAGCTATCATTAAAATAGTGCAGTAAAAGAACGGTTAAGTTCCCATGGCTGACTAGGATAATATTTTGGTCATCTGATTGCAGAACTTCTTCAAGTATCGAAGCAGCCCGCTTTATACCGTCAGCATGCGATTCCCCTCCTTCAAAAACGAGGTCGAAATCATCAAAGCTTTGCTTTAGCTTCTCCTGCCAATTTTCAAGATCCATACCGCTCAAAACGCGCTCGCCAAGGCGGCTGTCTTCTATTACTTCCATTCCCTTGTTCCAGGCAGTTGGCCCGATCGTTTCGACAGCACGTTTAAAAGGACTGGAATATATACGGTCAACCTGTTTATTTTCGAAAAATCCCACTAGTGCTTGTGCTTGTTCAATTCCCTTTTCGGTTAAAGGTGCATGAGCAGGCTGCCCCTCTGCCTTAGCGTGCCTTACCAGATAGACTGTTTTCATTTTTCACTTCTCCCTGTAAAGAAATATCATTTCGCTGGCAGATGAATTTCCTTGAAATCCTCAGCCATGTCTGTATTGGGAAATAGTTCTCTAGCTTCACGTAAAAGTTCGAATGCAAACTGCCGGTCGTATCTGGAGCTGATATGGGTAAGACAAAGCATTTTCGCATTTGCTTTAAGCGCTGTCTCGGCTGCCTGGGCAGTTGTACTGTGAAAATAATCGAAAGCAAGCTTTCCTTCTTCCTTTGAAAAAGTTGCCTCGTGTATCAATAGGTCAGCATTACGAGCCAGTTCTAGGGCATTGCCACAAATCCTTGTATCCCCAAGGATGGCAATAATCCGTCCCTTTAGATCGGGCCAACAAAATCCACGGGATCTACGATTTGCCCATTATCAAGTTCGACCGTTTCCCCGTTTTTTATTTTTTTATAAATCCACCAGGTTTTACGCCTGCCGCTTCAAGCTTATCCGCCAGCAGAGTTCCAGGCTGGTCCTTTTCAACAACGCGATATCCAAAGGATGTAACACCATGCTCAAGCAGTCCTGCCTCAACAATAAATTGCTCATCTTCAAAAACGATTCCTTCATCTATCTCAATAATTTTTAAAGGATATTTCAAATATGTCTGACTGACGCTTAAGCTTATGTTAATAAATTGCTCAATTCCCTTACGCCATATACTGTTACTTCCGTTTCTCCTCCCTGGAAGGAGCGGCTTGACAACAGGCCAGGCAACCCGTAGATATGGTCCCCATGAAGATGGGTAACAAATATTTTTTCAATTCTTCGCGGCTTGATTGAAGTGTGTAGGATCTGGTGCTGTGTCGCTTCACCACAGTCGAAAAGCCAGATGGAGCCGCGCTCCTCCAGTAATTTCAGGGCAATTGATGTAACATTTCGAAGCTTTGCTGGTACCCCCGCCCCTGTTCCAAGAAAAAAAATATCCACTAATCATTCCACTCCGTTCCAAACAAAATCCGCTGCTGTATTGGCAGCAACTGCCGTTTCCAAACTGTTAGGTATACTATACCACAACCTTGGGGTTGTTTCTGAATCGTCATTTTTACAAAGTTCTACATTTATTGCGTATTATTTGCGAAATCTAAAGGAAACCGATAAAATTTTATATTTGTACAGGCATAAAATATTTTTCCGCTACATATTGAGAATTTATTTTGAAAAGAGGTCTTTATACGTGAATCAAAATGGAAACCCGACTTCATTAATTATGATCTTTGGGGCAACTGGGGATTTAGCCAATCGGAAGTTGTTTCCTTCACTTTACCGGCTGTTTGAAAAAGGAAAGCTGTCTGATCAGTTCGCAGTCATAGGTGTCGCCAGAAGGCCGCTTTCAAATGATGAATTTCAGAATTCGGTAAAGGATTCTGTCCTGACAGCATTGGGCAGGGACGAAAATATCGATGAGTTTGTTTCGCATTTTTATTATCATTCTCACGATGTCACTGATTCCAGTTCATATGTTACTTTAAAAACGATGGCTGAAAAGCTTGATGATCAATACAATCTGGGCGGCAACCGGATTTTCTATCTGGCAATGGCACCTGAATTCTTCGGTACAATTGCCCTCCATTTAAAGTCGGACGGTTTAACAGACGTGCAAGGATTTAAACGCCTTGTCATCGAAAAGCCTTTCGGACATGATTTGGAATCTGCCAAAGAATTAAATGAACAAATTAGATCTGCTTTCTCTGAGGATGAGGTTTATCGGATTGACCATTATCTAGGAAAAGAAATGGTTCGAAATATTGAAGTGATCCGTTTTGCAAATGCTATTTTTGAACCATTATGGAACAATCGATATATTTCTAACATCCAAATTACGTCAAGCGAAACCCTCGGGGTGGAAGAGCGCGGCCGCTATTACGAAACAAGCGGAGCATTAAGAGATATGGTTCAAAATCATATGATGCAAATGGTCGCATTGCTCGCGATGGAACCTCCAATCCGTTTGACCACCGACGAAATTCGCTCGGAAAAGGTTAAAGTGATTCGTGCCATGCGCATGCCTGAAGGTGAACAAATCAAGGACTATTTTGTTCGCGGCCAGTATGGCAAGGGAAATATGAATGATGAAGAAGTCCCTGCATACCGTGAAGAAAACATGGTTAATCCCGAATCCAACACAGAAACGTATGTGGCTGGAAAGCTGATGTTTGATAACTTCCGTTGGGCGGGTGTTCCTTTCTACATCCGTACCGGAAAAAGAATGACAACGAAATCCACAAAAATCGTCATTCAATTTAAAGATATTCCGATGAATCTTTATTACCAGACAGACAAAGAGCTTAATCCAAATCTGCTTGTCATTCATATCCAGCCTGACGAAGGAATTACTTTGCATTTAAACGCTAAGAAGGCAGGCCAGCATCTTGATGCAACAGAGGTTAAATTGAGCTATGCCAATACTGGTATAAATGGCATGAACACTCCAGAAGCGTATGAAAAGCTTTTATACGACTGCATGCGTGGAGATGCGACGAATTTTACCCACTGGGATGAAGTTGCCCTTTCATGGAGCTTTGTTGATAAGATCTCAGAAGTATGGGAAAAGACGAAAGAGGAAAGTTTCCCTAACTATGAAGCAGGTACGAAAGGTCCGAAAGCAGCAGATGAATTGCTTGAGAAAGACGGCTTCTTCTGGTGGCCGATTACTGACCTAGAAGTTGAAAAATGCTAACGGAAATGAGGCAATTAAATGAAAATTTATGATGTTACAGCTCCTATCTTTGAAGGAATGCCTGTATATAAAAACATACCGGAAAAACAGCCAAAATTAGAGACAGTTACAAATGGACATGTAACCGAATCAAGACTGTGCCTGGATGTTCATACAGGTACGCATATTGATGCCCCGCTCCACATGATGAATGAAGGCAAAACGTTTGAAACGATACCACTAGAACAGCTTGTACGCCCTGCTAAGGTATTTGATTTAACAGAAGCTGCAGGGAAAATTACCAAAGCCCATTTAGAGGGACTGCAAATTCAAAAAAATGATTTTATTTTATTAAAAACTAAAAACTCTTTTGATGAAGAATTTAATTTCGAATTTATTTATGTGGCTGAGGATGCCGCAGCATATTTAGTGGAAATCGGAATAAACGGAGTCGGTGTTGATGGACTTGGCATTGAACGTGCCCAAGAAGGCCATCCAACCCACCGTGCCCTTATGTCCCGGGATATCATCATCATGGAAGGACTTCGCTTAAAAGACGTGGACCCCGGCGAATACTTCATGGCAGCCGCACCCCTGAAGCTTCAGGGAACGGATGCCTCACCAGCACGGGTTATTTTAATAGAAGGATTTAAAGCATAGATAAAATTACCCCTTTTGCACTGAGCAGAAGGGGTAATTTTAAAATTTATGTTAAAATTTTATGATAAAAAACGGTTGCATTCAGTTCTCCATTTGCTGATTTGGCGTAATCCGGAATTCTTCCCGATTCAACAAAACCCATTGAACTATAAAGATAATTTGAAGGGTCGCCTTCTCTTGTATCAAGAACCAGCAGTGTTCTGCCTTCCTCTCTTGCTCTATTTTCTGCTTGTTCCATTAATGAACGGCCAATTCCTTTACGCCTAATCAAAGGGTCAGCCATTAATTTTCCTATTTCACTTCTATGCATTCCATTTTGCTTAGTGCATAGATGCAGCTGAACGCTTCCGACAATTTCATTGTTTATTTCAGCTATAAATAAAATAACCTCAGGAGTTAATAAATTTTCCCAATATTTTTTTGCATCAGAAGGATTTAAGGGCGGCAAAAAACCAATTGACGCACCATCCTCTACTACCTTAACTAAAAGCTCTGAAAGCTTTTCAATATGTTCTTCAACTGATTTAATTTCTTTAATTCTCACTTGATTTAACACTTTAAAAACCCCTTTTGCAATTGACATCTTTCTGATTATTTTCTTTATGGGTAAAATGAATTCCTTCTTATTTTTAAAATACAAATTTCTTTTTTACTTATTTATCAAATGATAATAATTGGGACATAGTGTAAATGGGGAATAAATTAATAAAATCTTTGAAAGAAGGATAAAGATGGCTAGTCTTGGACTGTTGATTATTCGTTTAGTTATTGGACTTACATTTATAGGACATGGCACCCAAAAATTATTTGGCTGGTTTGGAGGACCAGCCAGCAAATTTCGGAGAATGGTTAGGAACGATTGGAATAAAGACCGGAGGAAAAACGTGGGCGATTTTAGCAGGATTGTTTGAATTAGTTGGAAGCCTTCTATTTGCTTCAGGTGTTCTTACATGGTTTGGTGCTATCTTAATTGTCATTATTATGTTAGATGCTATTTTCACGGTTCATGGTAAGAATGGTTATTGGCTTACAAATGGAGGATTCGAGTATAACCTTGTTTTAATCGCTGCAGCTATTGGGGTGGCTTTAATCGGCCAGGTGATTTCGTGTTAATTTATAAGCCTTGATTAACACCTACTATAGAAAAAAGACCGGAAACCGGTCTTTTAGTTATGTACTAATTTCTTCTTTAATTTTCCTGCCTTCTTTATCCTTGAAACTCCCTGTTATCTCCTGAATAAACAGTTACTCAGTTATGTCTAATAATATTTTCCCAGTGCTTAGCCTGCTTTCGATTAATTTATGAGCTGACACCGCCTCTCGTAAAGGAAAGCGATGGCCTATCTGAATAGTTAATTTGCCTTCACTAATATAGTCTAATACTTGCTTTGCCGTATGTTTTAAGGACTCAGGCGTATTCTTTCTGGTAGTTCCTAAACTATACCCAAGCACTGACCGGCAGCTTGAATGAAGGTCACTTGTTTTAAAGGTTCCCGGTTTTCCGCTGGAGTTTCCAAATTGAACCAGACGGCGATATTGAGCTAAACAACTTAAACTTTTTTCCGTTACTGTTCCAGCAATTGAATCTAAGACAATATTTACCCCTTTACCACCCGTAAGTTCATTTACTTTTTCCGCGAAATCTTCTTTTTTATAACAAACGATATGGTCTGCACCGGCGTTTAAAGCAACTGAAGCTTTAGTTTCATCTCCAACAGTGCCAATGATTTTACCTGCACCTAAAAGCTTAGCAAATTTAATAGCGGTAGATCCTACACCGCCAGCTGCCGAATGGATGAGGACTGTTTCCCCTTGTTCAATTCTTGCAATATCGGCAAGCAATTTATAGGAAAGGAAAGAAACAGTTGGACAAGCAGCCGCCATATCGAAAGAGACATTATCAGGAATTCCATACGTAAGGATAGCATCCGCTACAACATATTCCGCATATGAACCTTGTGCTGGAAATGCGATTACTCTTTGCCCAACTTGGAAATCGTCAACCTTTGCACCTATTTCGACAATTACTCCAGCCATGTCCAGGCCGGGTATAAAAGGAAATTTTCCACCACCCTTATTGCCGTACCTCGATTTAACATCCGCATAATTAACACTGCTTTTTTCCACTTTAATTAATACTTGCCCCGGATTGGGAACGGGAATATCCATATCTATGTACTTCATTACCTCTGGCTGCCCAAACTCAGTAACAACGATTGCTTTCAAATCCATTCCCCCATTTTAGTCTCCTTATTAGTTGAAGATTAAGTACAATACAATTGCACCAATAACCAATACTCCCCCTATTGTCGGGTTTATTATCACTCCTTATGAACAATTATATATTATATGGAAAAATAAGGGCATCTCGATATTCATTGGCTTTAATCAGTATTTTAGATTCATGTTTAAAAATTTTGTATCGCCTTACAAAATAAAAGATGAGTTGCCGAAGCAACTCATCTCTTATTTTTAATGTATTAAAGTATTAGTTATGCAGTCTTTATTTAAGTAATTACCAAAGTAATGTATATAACTAATTTACATTGATAATTTAGACGATTTGATTGCACTTGAAAGTGTGGACTTAATTGTTACTTTTTCAAACGATAGTCCAAGTTGAACTGCAGTTCGAGCAATTTCAGGTCTTAGTCCGGAAAGAGTGGTTTTTACTCCAATTAAGTTTAACGCATTAATTAGTTGAAAAAGCTGATGGGCTACCATTGTGTCGATTAAAACCACACCTGATAGGTCTAGGAACAGCTGACTAACTCTTAATCTGGCACACTGCTCCAGTGTATTCTCCAGAATAAACTTAGCTCGAGCTGTATCAATATCACCAACCAGAGGCAGCAGCGCTACATCAGTATTTAAAGAAATAACAGGAGAGCTTAATTCCATAATTAATTCTTGTTGGGCTTGAAGCCTTTTTTGAGAGTGATTATTATGTTCCTCGGTAAACCAGGCTATGATTTTACTAAAGGTTTTAATCGTTATCCTACACCAGGAGTTTTCCTCACTTTTAGAATATTCATCTTTATGTTCTTCAATGAATTGATCAATCAAATCCAGATACTGGTCTTGAGTTCTAAAGAATTCTCTAATAATAAATTGTACAGGAGTTCCTAAATGTTGTTCATCCTGTGCCACCATTACGATCCACTTTTCGAAATCATTAAAAAAACTGGATTCCTCTTTTATAAATACTTCACAAAATTTCTTATGGAACTCATAATTTTGTTGTTTTACACTATTGATAACCATAGGATCTTCAGAAGCATACACCCCAGAAGGATCTCTTTTATCTAAATTTTTATACCAATCTTCAGTTAACTGCCAAGTTTTATCTAATAAAAATTGATGTAATTCGTTATTTCTATGCATGTTTATCCCCTCGCCACACAAATCAAACACCTATATATTTCAGGATATTAACTTAATTTTAGCTTATTTAATGTAATGTGTCGATTTTGGAGACTTCTTTTTACTAGGTTGCAACTAGTAACAAAAATTACGAAAAGAGCCTTATTAATTGTCCGCCCCTGGTTTATAAAAATAAGGATTAACATTATGTTCTTTAATTTCATTATCATCTATATATAACTTTCTATTTTCTAAAAAAGTTGCTAACATAATTTTTTCTACTGTTTTACCCATTTTATCGACCTCGTTCAAAAGCCAGCCTCGATCAAGTTGGAGATATTTTAAATTATGGTCGAGTATTTGACCGTCCATAATCAGCGGAATAGGAACATATTCTTTTTTTACCTTTAGGTTTAAATCTGTAGGCTGTACTGGCCGGTAATCTGATTTCGGGATAACACTAATACTACCTGAGCCTTCCATCAACGCTATTGCTATATTTTGAGTATCCGTATACCCTTGTACTCTTAACTGTGATAATAATTCATTCATGGGCATCCGCACTTTTTTCAGGCCTTTCCGATCAATATCTCCATTATGTATTAATACTGTTGGGCTTTCATATAAAATCCATCTTAATTTATTATTTAAAGATAAACGGACAAAAATTTTATATAAAATTACGATAATCCCTGCATAGATTAAGGCTTTTCCCATCTTATTAGCCTCTAGGGGCGTACTGATGATATTAGTAAGGATAAGAATGTACAGCAAATCAAAGGTATGCATCTGGGCTACAGCCTTTTTTCCAGTTATCCTTAAATACAAATAGCCTGCTATAAAAATCACTATTGCATGGTAGAACGTTTCCAATTTTTCATCCCCTAAAAAATCTCCATTCTTAGCATTGGCTTTTCTTTTCAGAATTAAAGATTGGATTAAGTATTATAGATAAATCATTCATTTTTGATAAAAGAATGGAAATATGTAGGATGCCCTTACAGAAAAGATATATACTTGGATATACATGGTAAAATAAAGAAAAGGAGTTGGTCTGTTTGAAGAAGAAGCTGTTTGTTTTTATTTTTACCCTCCTTATTGAATCATTATTGACATATTTTGTTTCTGTTAAGCTTTCGATTCGATTTATTGAAATCATGTTTTTTGCTGGACTAATATTTTCTTTAACTGCTTTTTGGTACTCAAGCAGCGGTGGTGCAATTACAAGATATATTGATACCCACACAAGCGCCGAAACTGGTTTACTCCAAAAATATCAGCCGCTAAAATTCAATAGAGGCCTGTATTTAATGCCTCAATCCTATTCATGTCCATTGGCCTGATATTTTTCATCCTCCTTCTTTCCAGGATTATTCCCCCCAGCTAAATGATTAGACGATTGAAAAAAAGCGTGTAATTCCTCAAAGGAACTACACGCTTTCTGCATTTTGTCGGACTTCATTTTTTATGCATTAAGAATCATTTTTTTGGTCCTTGTCAGAAGATACGTTGGGAAAGGAACGAAGGAAATCCTTATTGAAGCTTGTTTCCGTTCCTACGTTATTAGAAGTATCTGTCTGGTGCACACCCGCATTTTCGATAATATTCTTCCCGTATTTTTCCCGGAGTAACGAAAGTGTTTTATATAAAGGTTCCTTTTTCGCCTCATTCTCGTACGAAAATAAATCGAGCTGCTTTACCACATGGTCGTTATCAACTAAATCTGTACCAGTTATTCCCAGAAGACGAACCGGATCACCATTCCAATTTTTGAGGAACATCTGCTTGGCCAGATCGGAAATTTCCTGCTGCTGGCTTACCGTGTTGGCTAATTTTTTGCTTCTTGTTATTGTTTTTCTGTCTTTATATCGTATTGTAATCCCCAGGCTTGAGGCGACAACCTTTTTGCGTTTTAAACGAACTGAAACTTTTTCTGCCAAACCATCTAAAACCTTAAACAAATCCTTTTGATTCGTAAAATCCCTCGGCAGTGTGGTGGAATTGCCAATACTTTTAAAATCAGAAACTGATTCCGGGTCTACCAGTCTTGTGTCAATTCCGTTCGCCCTGTCCTTTAAACGGGCACCGTTAATTCCGAGGAGCGTCTTTAATTGGACGTCATTCCCTTTTGCCAGATCACCGATTGTATAAATCTCGATTGTTTTCAATTTTTCAGCTGTCTTGGATCCTACACCATGCATTTCACTTGTTTCGAGCGGCCATAAAATGCCAGGTATATCTCTTTTCCTCAGGATTGTTATACCTAGGGGCTTTTTCATATCTGATGCCATTTTGGCTAAAAACTTATTTGGAGCGATCCCGATGCTACAGGGTAAATCAAGCTGCTCCAATATCCTTATCTGAATGGATTTAGCTATTTCAGGTGGGCTCCCAAATTCATAACTGTCGGTGATATCCATATATCCTTCATCAATCGAGACAGGCTCAACTAATTCCGAGTATTGTCTTAAAATCTCGAACATTCCAAGCGAAGCAGCCCTATAACGTTCAAAATTCGGTTTTTTCACAATTAGATTTGGGCAAAGTCTTCTTGCTTCCCAAAGCGGCATTGTTGTCTTTACTCCAAACCTTCTTGCTTCATAGCTGCATGTCACAATGATTCCCCTGCGCTCTTCAACATTGCCTGCGATTGCAAGAGGCTTCCCCTTCAGCTCCGGGTCATACGCCATCTCCACTGAAGCATAAAAACTGTTCATATCCACATGCAAAATGACTCTACCCTTTTTCGGATACATTTCTTTCATAAAAAGGCACTTCCTCAGCTTGAATCTATTTTTATCATAGCAAAAATTTAATGAAGGATAAAGGATTCTGAAGTGTCCGTTTTAAGGCATGTTTCTTGATTACCAAAGATAAAACCTGCACAATTATTACAATAGGAAAAATATGTTTAGAGGTGAATTGGATGCATTATAAAAAATTAGGCATGACTGGTCTCGAAGTTTCTTCACTCTACCTGGGGACAATGGCTTTTGGCAGATGGATAGATAAAGATGCTTCTACAGAAATATTGAATACCGCTATTGAAAAGGGAATTAATTTTGTCGATACAGCCAATTATTATGGAAAAGGCCAGGATGAGGAGATTCAATACGGTACAGGGGAGTCGGAAGAGATTCTGGGCAGAGCCCTTAAAGGGCGAAGAGATAAAGTCGTACTAGCCACAAAAGTAGGAATCCGAATAGGCAATAGCAAAAATGAGTCAGGACTTTCGCGAACACATATTATGCGGGAGATTGATAACTCGCTACGGCGCCTGAAAACCGATTATATTGATTTATATCAGGTACATATATATGATCCTCACACACCGCTTGAGGAAACCTTACGAACATTGAATGACCTAGTGCGCCAGGGAAAGGTGCGATATATTGGCTGCTCAAATTATACCGCATGGCAAATCATGAAATCCCATGCGATTAGCGAAAAAATGAACCTTGAAAAATTTGTTTCTGTTCAGCCGCAATATAACCTCTTATCGCGCGAAATTGAACAGGAATTGCTGCCGTTTTGCTCCTCAGAGGGCGTAGGGGTTATGGTGTACAGCCCTCTGGCTAGAGGTATGCTTTCAGGAAAATACAAAGATGCAAATGATGTCCCACCAGAAAGCAGGGCAGCATATGGAGAAAGACTGCTTAAAAAATACTTTTCAAATCATAATTTTAAAATGGTCGAACAATTCCGGAGAATTGCCGAACAAAACAATGTGAGCTTACCCCAGCTTTCCCTCTCCTGGGTATTGAACCAACCAGCAGTTACGTCAGCTATAATCGGTGCGAGCAAAGTTCATCATGTTACAGATGCGGCTGAAATCAGTGATTGGAAATGGCCTGAAGAATTACTCCAAACAGTGGCCAAGGCAGCCGAATAATAAAAAGGGATACAATCGTAATTTAATTGTATCCCTTTTTAAATAGGCTGTTTTCTAAAAGATTGTTGTTTTGTAAATAGGTTAATATAAGCAATCGTTGAAAAAGAAGTTGATTGGAACGGAAGGTGCGAGACTCCTGCGGGAGCAGCGGGACAGGTGAGACCCCACAGGCGCTTTGCGCCGAGGAGGCTCACCGCCCGCCCCGCGGAAAGCGAGCATCCTGGAGTGAAAATCAACTACTTCTTATATAGCAACAAAGTATACGAAAACAGCCTTTAAATATTAACCTACAAGGAGTTTATTTAATGTGTCGGTTAATTCTTTTTTATATTTTTCATTATCAAATTGGGAGTTATTGACCTTAACTTTTTCCATTTCTAACTCTTCAAATATATGTTTTTCCAATTCATTCCGCGCTTTTAATACTTCGAGAGTACCTTCCAAACCGGTAACATTATGTTCCTTACCGTACCCCTGCTCATTATAATATTGCATAAACCCAACCGACCATTCCTTTGGCCTTTCCTTTATAGCCTTTTTAAAGGAATGCTCAATATCATTCTGCTCAACATAAACCAACACCGGATTTAGGCTTTTGATTATTTCTAATAATGACCTGACATAAGCAATAACCTTTTCCTTTGGTGCCCCGCATTTCACCATTCCCATCGTAACAGGGTTTTGAATAAAGCAGCATTCAAAAATATAGGTTTTATTGCTTTTGATAGCAGTCTTAGCAAAAGCTTCCCATTTGGCTGTTATTAACTCAATATGCAGTTCAAGAGGCAATTCATAAATATCGTGTTTATTAATAGAACTTAATAAATCATCCGGAAGCTCCGCACCCATTTTTTTATAAGGAACAAAGTAACTGCTGTCTGACATAATAGCAGTTTCCATTAATAGATTGGTATTTTTATCGCCTAGAGCTAATAAGGCGGTAAACTCATCTCTTGAAAAATAAGCGACCCCATCATAATCTGCTGGGTGGTCTAGATTGCCTTCCAAATATATTTCCGTTTCAATATCCTTTTTCGCAGCTATTTCATTTATTAGTTGAGCTGTGGTGGTCTTCCCGGAGCCGGGCAATCCTTCAACCATTATTAATTTTGTATTCATTAACGTCCTCCTTTGCCATATATCTAACTAAAAAAGCCTTTAGCTCTCTTTTCAAAAGCAAAAAACCGCCTTTGGCAGTTTTTAAAGGGTGCAAAAAACCGCCTTAATTACGGCTTTTCATATAATCCTTTATATCTTCTACACCTTCAAGAGATTCAACAAGAATGGCTGGATCTAAAACGGTTATCAATCGGTGGTCAAGGTTGGCTACACCTGTAATGTATGATGTTTTCGCGTAGGTAAGAAATCCTACCTGTTTTAGTTTATCAGGTGGTAAATCAATAATTTCCTTTGCATCCGCCACCAGTGTTCCAAACGATATTTCTGCAGACTGCAATACAATTAGCCTGGAGGCATCATTCACAGCAAGTTCACGGTTATAAAGAATATTTTCCATGTCAATGACAGGAATCAATTCTCCCCGGACTTCTACAATTCCTTTAACATACGAGGGCAAATGAGGAATGGGGGTTACATTTTCCATTCTTTCTATCGAAATCACGTTCTCAATAGGTATCGCATATTCTTCATTTGCAATTTGAAAAACAACGGCTTTGGTTGTATCAATCATGCGGTTTCTCCTTCCATAAATGCAGCGCGCTAAGTTATATATGTAATACAATTAATATAGCATGACTTGTTAAACAGAAGAAGCATTAATATTGTGAATATAAGTAAAATAAGCAAAAAAAGGAGAAGCCGAGAGGGCTCTCCTCGTTCCAAACATTATTGGTTTGCTACTTCTTCGATAATGGCAAGTACCATTTCGCCTAACTTATTAAGCTCTTCGATCGGCATGCGTTCGTTAGTGGTATGAATCTCTTCGTAACCAACTGCAAGGTTAACGGTCGGGATGTCGAAGCCGGCAATGACGTTGGCATCGCTTCCGCCGCCGCTTTGCTGCAATTCACAGCTGCGGCCGATTTTTGCAGCTGCCTTGCGTGCAACTTCAACGACATGGTCGCCTTCTCCAAATTTAAAGCCTGGATACATTACGTGGACGTTCACTTCCGCTCTGCCGCCCATTTGTTCAGCTGTTGTTTCGAATGCTTCCTTCATTTTAGCCACTTGTGCTTCCATTTTTTCAGGGACAAGTGAACGTGCTTCAGCTAAAATATCCACTCGGTCACAAACGATATTAGTCTGCTGTCCGCCTTCAAAACGGCCGATATTTGCAGTTGTTTCTTCGTCAATGCGGCCAAGAGGCATTTTTGCAATTGCCTTGGCAGCAATCGTAATCGCAGAAACGCCTTTTTCTGGAGCCACTCCAGCATGGGCTGTTTTTCCGTAAATGACAGTTGTGACTTTTGCCTGTGTTGGCGCAGCTACAACAATATTTCCTACAAGGCCGTCGCTATCAAGCGCATAGCCGTATTTTGCCTTCATCAGGTTACGGTCAAGCGCTTTGGCACCGACAAGACCTGATTCTTCACCAACGGTAATCACAAACTGGATGGTACCGTGAGGAATGTTTTGCTCTTTCAGCACACGGATCGTTTCAAGCATAACAGCTAAACCTGTTTTGTCATCCGCTCCAAGAATGGTGGTTCCGTCTGTTACTACATAGCCGTCCTTAATTGAAGGCTTAACTCCCCGGGCAGGAACAACCGTATCCATATGGGAAGTGAAATAGATCGTGTCTACGCCTTCCTTTGTTCCCTCAAGCGTACAAACCAGGTTACCGGCACCGTGGCCTGTCACCGCAGTTGTATCATCTTCAAAAACATCCAATCCTAAATCTGTGAATTTCTGCTTTAAAACCTTTGCAATTTCAGTTTCGAATTTCGTTTCTGAATCAATTTGCACAAGCTCTAAAAACTCATTTAAAAGGCGTTCTTGATTAATCATACCTTTTACCCCTCCGTTACTATGTACAATATATTCGCTTTATCAGTATACCTTTTCCATTCATCATCATCAAATGAAAGGTTGGCAAACTAACGGATTTTAATAACTCACTTGATTATAATGGCATATTGGAGTGTTTTTTATATGGACGTGATTCCTTTTTATTTCTAAGCATTTCTAAAGCCTGAATAATCTTTATCCTTGTCTCCCTTGGATCGATTACATCATCCACCATTCCCCTGCTTGCAGCAACATAAGGGTTGGCAAATTTCTCCCGGTATTCCTCAATTTTTTGCTCTCTGACGGCTTCCGGATTATCACTGTTCGCGATTTCCCTGGCAAAAATAATATTGGCTGCTCCCTGTGGACCCATTACGGCAATTTCCGCATTCGGCCAGGCAAAAACAAGGTCTGCTCCAATTGATTTGCTGTTGAGAGCTACATATGCCCCGCCATAAGCCTTCCTTAGTATGACTGTCAATTTTGGCACAGTCGCCTCTGAATAGGCAAATAATATTTTAGCACCATGGCGGATGATTCCCCCATGCTCCTGTTTAATACCTGGGAAAAATCCAGTTACATCTTCAAAGGTAATCAGCGGAATATTGAAAGAATCACAGAATCGGATAAAGCGGGCAGCCTTATCGGATGAATCGATGTCCAAGCCACCTGCCATGAATTTAGGCTGGTTGCACACTAGTCCGACTGTTTCACCCTTAATTCTTGCAAACCCGACGACAATATTTTTTGCAAACTCCTTATGTATTTCCATAAAGGAATTTTCATCTGCCACCTGCTCAATTACCTTGCGGACGTCATATGGGCGGATAGCATCAAACGGAATAACCTCTGTCAAATCAGGGCGATAATCCTCTCCGTCTTCCACTTCCATCCTTACGGGTTTTTCTTCATTGTTTTGAGGAAGATAGCTTAGAAGCTTTCGGACATTTTGCAATGCCTCTTCTTCAGTTTCACTGCTGAAATGGGCATTCCCACTGATAGCATTATGCACTCTTGCTCCACCCAAATCTTCTGAGCTTATTTTTTCGCCCGTGACCGTTTCGATGACCTTGGGTCCCGTAATAAACATTTGGCTTGTTTTTTCGACCATAAAAACGAAGTCAGTAATCGCTGGAGAATAAACTGCTCCACCTGCACAAGGACCCATGATTACCGATATTTGTGGAATGACACCTGAGTATATGGAATTTCTATAAAAAATATGTCCATAGCCATCAAGAGAAACGACACCTTCCTGGATTCTCGCACCGCCTGAATCATTCAAGCCAACAAAAGGAGCGCCATTTTTAGCGGCCAAATCCATTACATTGGCAATCTTTTTAGCGTGCATTTCTCCGAGTGCTCCCCCAAAAACGGTGAAATCCTGTGAAAACAGATAAATGGGCAGGCCGTTAACTTTACCGTAACCAGTTACAACCCCGTCTCCTGGACCTTTCTGGTCTTCAAGTCCGAAATCGCTAGTTCTATGCTCAATAAAAGGATTCAATTCGACAAAGGAGCCTTTATCGACCAAAAGTTCAATTCTTTCCCGTGCTGTCAGCTTCCCTTTTTGATGCTGCTTTTCTATTCTCTCATCACCGCCGCCCATTTCTACTTCGCGGCGCCTGTCATATAATTCATTTATTTTTTCATAAATATCAACCATGCTGTTCTTCCATCCCTTTCTTTTCACAAAGCTCGTATAAAACTCCACCTGTTGATTTTGGATGCATGAAAGCGACCAAGGCTCCGCCTGCACCAGTTTTTGGCTGATCCTGAATCATCCGGATTCCCTTCTCTTTAATTTCATCTATTCTCTCCTGGATCGAATCGACCCCGAGAGCGACATGATGGATGCCCTCGCCCCTCTTTTCAATAAACTTTGCGATTGGGCTCTCTTCATTTGTAGGCTCAAGCAATTCAAGCTTCGTCTCACCTGCCTGAAGAAAAGCCACTTTCACTCCCTCGCTCTCCACTACTTCTATCCCCAATAAAGAAAGTTTTAACACTTCCGTATAGAAAGGAAGGGCTTTTTCCAGAGAAGCGACAGCAATTCCAATATGATCGACTTTTTTTATCATTTTTTGCCCTCCATTTTCAAAATTTAAAAAGTATTCGACAATTTTATTATTCGTTAAAAATGTCATAAATCCTTCCTAAAATATTCTGGTAAGGGCATTGTTCAATTGGCAGAGAAAAGTTAAAATAGACTTGTATCCTATTTACGGCCTGCATTGAGGAGGAGAATGAATATGTCCAATCGGAAATCAAGAAAAATTGTCGTTTATTTAATGATATTTGCCATGCTTGCTTCAACCCTCCTGCTGGGGATTGCAAGCTTCTTTTAAAATAATAACTCAAGGGACTCTCCGTTACGGACAGTCCCTTTTTTATTTGATAGCATTATTTTGTTTTCCGAGTTCATCGAAACTTTTTCGGGAAGAGGTTACTAGCACCTTCGTTCCGATGGGTATCAGAGGATACAAGGAAGAAATGACCTCGTTTTGTGTTCTGATACAGCCTTGTGAAACGTATTTTCCAATTGAAGCAGGCTGATTGGTCCCATGTATGCCATACGTCCTTCCATCTGTTCCGTTGGCATCAAACCCAATCCATCTGGCTCCAAGCGGATTTTTCGGGTCACCGCCAGGAATGTTTTTCTTTCTGAAATAGGGATTTTTAGCCTTTACGGTAATGGTAAAGATTCCCTCAGGGGTTAATTCTATTGTTTTTCCCGTTGCAACACTTACTATTGTCTGGACCCTGTTATCCTGAATTAAAGCCAATTCATTTGTCCTTTTATTCACGATAACAAACGGATCGCCTGGCACCGGGTTTGCGCCAGCGGCAGAAGGGGAGAAAGAAAAAACGAAATAAGGAGCGGCGAGAAAATCTTCAGCATTCCAACCACCTGCTTTTTTCCATAGTTTGCTTCTATTTCCTCCCCTTCATTCATACCCGAAGCTTTTAAGAAAAAATTAATTCTATCTATGGTATTCCATTTATCTATGCCTCTGTTTTAGCCAAAATTCCTGTTTGTTTAATCCCTTTAAATGAGCTTTTTAGGATAAGATATTGTTTTATTTCGTTAATCAATTGAAACAATGCCGCTCTTATTTCAAATTCTTCCCTCGTTTTCGGAAGCTCCATTTCTTCAAATTCGACTTTCATCCTCATTAGTTTTTCAATATAGAAAAGAGCAGTATTCCCCGGATGTATGTTTTCTGAGAGTTCTTCAAGAAAATCCGCTATCATTTTTCCCTGTTTAACGGAAGTCGTCAATGAGGTGACAAGGGGTAAAACGCGTTCAATAATTTCAAATTGCTTCTCTCTCATTTTGAAGTATTGATAGTAGATATTTTCACTTCTTAAAAAATGATTTTCAACATCACGAAAGGCAAGGATTTTTGCTTCATCGATCCATTTTGCCGTTTCGGTGATTTCTCTTCCATCCCAATCACTTTCATTCCTTCTCAAATAGCAGACCAACTCACAAAAGATTTTTCTAAAGTTTTCCTCAATCCTGCATCTATACAGGTCAAGCTTCTTCTCAGCACTCGGCATATACAGATTCATCACTAGGGCAACTCCAATGCCTGTGATGATGACGCCCAGTTCATTCAGCAGAAGACCTGATGTTACCTTTCCCGCTGAATAAATATGCAGGATAATGACGCTGCTTGTTACGACACCATCCTTTGCTTTGAGCATTACAATCGTCGGGATGAAAAACAGCAGCAAAACTCCAATCATAATGGGATGATAGGCTATCCCTTCAAAAAATAATGCTGAAAAAGGCATGGCCATAACGCATGCTAAAAAACGGTCCCACGCAGTCCTTAAAGACCGCATTTTTGTCACTTGAATACAAAGGATGGTTAAAATCCCTGCTGATACAAAATTATGTAATCCAAGCTGCTGGGCAATGATAATGGAGATGGCTGCCCCGGCAGAAGTTTTTATCGTACGGTATCCAATTCTAAACTTCATAAATCGCTCTCCCATTGTTCTAAGCACAAGCAAACTTTTTGCTTATTGCTGGCATTCTATTTTTATACTTCCCGTTTTTCTATGTGTATAAGAGCCATGTTACTAAATTAATGCAAAAGAAAAAGATGACCCATGGATCACCTTTCTCATAAATCATATACTTTTTAAAGCATTTTTTGCAAGAAATCCTGAGCCCGTTTGCTCTGGGGGTTTAAAAAGAACTCCTCTGGCGGGGCATCTTCTACAAGAATTCCACCATCAAGGAAGAGTACTCTATCAGCAACCTCACGTGCAAATCCCATTTCATGGGTTACGATTGCCATCGTCATTCCAGTATGTGCCAGCGACTTCATAACATCCAGTACCTCTTTGACCATTTCAGGGTCAAGCGCTGAAGTCGGCTCATCAAAAAGCATTACGTTCGGCTCCATAGCCAGGCCCTAGCTATCGCCACTCGCTGTTTTTGTCCGCCAGATAATCTTGTCGGATATTCCGACGCTTTATCTGATAAACCCACTTTCTCTAGCAGTGAAAGTCCGATTTTTTGGCCTCCTGTTTCGATAAGCCTTTAACTTTTATCGGAGCATAGGTCAAATTTTCTAAAACCGTTTTATGAGGAAAAAGATAAAAGTGCTGAAATACCATACCAACATTCTGGCGTACCTTCAAAATATTTGTTTGCTTATTCGTTACTTCTTCTTTGCCAATCCATACATGGCCGCTTGTCGGTGTTTCGAGAAGGTTCATGCAACGCAGAAATGTCGATTTCCCAGAGCCGGAAGGACCAATTATTGCCACTACCTCTCCTTCTTCAATCGTGGTGGTAATCCCCTTTAATACCTCAAGCTTGCCAAAATTTTTATGCAAATCATCCACCTTAATCACTGCGTCTCATTCTCCTTTCTAACGCTTTGCCCAGCAATGTTAGTACCATTACCATTACATAATAAATCGCACCGGCAATAATTAATGGTTCAAAGAAGGAAAAGTTGTCTGCACCTGCTTGATAGGAACGGCGCATTACGTCCGTAACGCCAATGGTCGTTACAATGGCCGATTCCTTTGTTAATGAAATAAATTCATTCATTAATGCAGGAAGGATATTTTTCAAAGCCTGCGGAAGGATAATATCCCACATCATTTTCCCGTAAGGAACTCCAAGAGCCATCGCTGCTTCTTTCTGTCCTTTATCGACAGCCAGGATTCCCGCACGGATAATCTCGGAAATATAAGCACCCGAATTAAGTGCAAAGGAGAGAATCGCAGCAGTATATGGTTCAATTTGATATCCAACAACCTGCGGAGATCCATAATAAATCAGCATTAATTGCAGTACTAATGGTGTTCCTCGAAAAACAGATGTATAGGCGTCTGCAATCCATCCTAAAAACTTAATAGAGCTTATTTTGAAAAAAGATAAAACAATTCCTAATGCGAAGCCTAAAAGCCCTGCAAGAAGCACTATTTGAAGCGTAACCTTGATACCCCTTAAAATATACGGTATCGAGGGTATAAATTGTGCAAAATCAAGATTCATTCCAAATTTCATTCCCCTCTATTTTTAAGTACAGCCAATAACTTTAAAAACGTAAAACGTTCAGAAGGGCAGAGCCCCCTGAACGTCTAATTATCGGCAAATTTTATTGTTCCCCGCCGAACCATTTAACAACCAGCTTATTTAGTTCACCGTTATCTTTCATTTTTTTCAGCTCTTTATTAAATTTCTCAGTCAGATCGCTTCCTTTAGGGAAGGCGATCGCAGAACCTGTTTCATCCGGGTTGTCTGCAATAGTGAAACCTGTTAGGTCTGTTTCCTTTTTCAAATAACCTTTGGCAACAATATCCTCAATCACGGCAGCATCAAAGCGTCCCGCTTTAAGTTCCTGGATTAAATCCGGGATACGGTTACGGTTTTCAATATTAATTGAAACGGTCTTATTAATATCCTTCGCTTTTCCTTCCTGAATGGAACCAAGCTGAACGCCTACAGTCTTTCCTTTAAGGTCCTCAATCTTATTGAGCCCGCTGTCTTTCTTTGTGACTACCATGTCGTGGGCAGAATAATAAATGTCGCTGAAATCTACGTTTTTCTTTCTTTTTTCAGTAGGTGTCATACCAGCCAATACAAAATCAACCTGTTTAGACTTTAATGACTGAATCAGTCCGCTGAAATCAATGTCCTTGACTTCTACTTTATAGCCCAGCTTTCCAGCAATGGCTTTAGCTAGGTCTACATCAAATCCCTTAATCTCATCGCTTTTGCCAGTTTCAATATATTCAAATGGCTTGTAGTCAGCTGAAGTACCCATGATGAGGACTTTTTTATCCTTGCTTCCTGTTGTTTCCTTTTTATCCGCTGTGCCGCATGCTGCTAATAGCCCGACAAGCAGGACTGTTGTCAAAAATAAAATTATTCCCTTTTTCATTTGTTTTCCTCCTATAATTTTACTGAAAATTAATATTATTTTTAATAAAATGTATTTTATCTTGAATGCATATTAATTTTCAAGTAATAACATTGATTTAATAATTATTCACTGTAATGGATTTTAACACATTTTAATATTTATGCAAATATCTTTTTAAAAATTAGTTTTACTATTATAATAAAAAGCTATTTTACTAACGCAAAAAAAGGCCAATCCCTTAAGGATCGGCCTTTCCTATTCCAATAATTAAAGTTCTTCGCAATATTCTTCGAATGCATTTTGCAAAGTTAATACAACAGACATTGGATCATGGCCTTCGATTTGATGTCTTTCAACCATCGTGCATAATTTACCATCCTTCAATAATGCAAATGAAGGAGAAGATGGCGGATAACCTGTGAAAAAACTTCTAGCTTTTTCGGTTGCTTCTTTATCCTGACCTGCAAAAACAGTCACAACATGATCAGGACGCTTATCATAATGGAGCGCATGTGCCGCTGCTGGACGGGCAATACCCCCTGCGCAGCCGCAAACCGAATTAACCATTACCAGAGTCGTCCCTTTTTGTGAAAAAGCATCTTCTACTTCCTCAGGGGTTGTTAACTCTGTATATCCAGCTGTCACAATCTCCTGGCGTGCCTGGCGGACAACATCATTCATAAAAAAATTAAAATCCATATTCATTACATTTCTCTCCTTTGAACTGGGTCAATATTGGAATGTATTTATATCATACCAATAGAAAAGAACCGATTACAAACATAGTGATATATTTTTCAAAAAAAAGTTTAATAATGATGAAAGCGGGAAAGATATAACTACAGCTAGATCCATACCCCTAAACTCCCTAATGAGGATAGTATCAAGAGATACTATCCGTTTTTTTGTTTTTGGTTTTCTAAAAATGCCTTGAATAGAGTTTCCACTGCGGAAGCTGCCGTTTTTTCACCTGCGATGACTTCATTCTCAAGCTTCGGCAGTATATTTTTTACATCAGGATGATGAAAAAAGCTGTATTGAAGCTGATCAATAATCATTGAATGAATCCAATCCCTTGACTGCCTCTTCCTTCTTTCCTCAAATACACCCGATTCCTTACCGGTCTTTTCGAACTTTTTAATAAGCTCCCAAATCTCGATGATGCCATTATTCTCTAGTGACGAACATGTATATGCTTTCGATGTCCATCCTTTGGTTGCGGGGTGAAGAAAGTGGAGAATACGGTTGTATTCCATTTTGGTTTGCTCTGCAAATGCCTTATTGTCTCCATCAGCTTTATGGACAATAATCGCATCTGCCAATTCCATAATGCCTTTCTTCATTCCCTGCAATTCATCTCCTGCCCCTGTCAGGACAAGGAGCATGAAAAAATCCACCATATCACGAATAACAGTTTCGCTTTCGCCACACCGACTGTTTCTATTAAAATCACATCGAAGCCTGCTGCTTCACAAATCAGCATAGCTTCCCTTGTTTTTCTATGCACACCGCCAAGCTTGCCGCCAGACGCAGAGGGACGAATGAAAGCAAACGGATTTTTGGAAAGCTGCTCCATTCTCGTTTTATCCCCGAGTATGCTTCCCCCGCTAATGCTTGAACTAGGATCAATCGCTAAAACAGCAACACGAAGGCCAAGACTGCAAAGATGCATTCCAAACGATTCAATAAATGTGCTTTTACCAGCACCGGGAACCCCTGTAATTCCAATCCGGATTGAACGGCCAGTGTAAGGCAGGAGTTTTTGCAGCAGTGCCTGTGCTTCGCTAAAATGATTCACTAAGTTGCTCTCTGCGAGAGTAATGGCGCGGGCGAGAAAACTGCGGTCCCTTTTTAATACACCTTCAAAAAGCTCCGTTACAGAGGGGCGCTGCACACGCTTTTTTTGAAAATGAAGGCCTTTTTGGATTGACTGGTCCAGCCCTTCTTGCTGCAGTCCCTTACGAACGGTGCTTGAGAAATCGTCAGGCCGGTTTGGATCGCTCCATTCCGGCTTCCTGCCTCCGCCCATTTATTGTGCCACTTCCTCATAACCAAGTTGTTTATATATCTCTTTAATAACCTTTTGGGCAGCGACCGGAATAACAGTCCCTGGTCCAAAAATCGCTGCCGCACCATGCTCGATTAGGAATTGATAATCCTGAGCCGGAATAACACCGCCAATTACGACCAGGATATCCTCACGGCCAGTTTTTTCAGCTCCTCCACTAACTGCGGGAGAAGTGTTTTATGGCCAGCCGCGAGCGAACTGAACCCAATGACATGGACATCGTTTTCCACTGCCTGCATCGCCGTTTCCTCAGGTGTCTGGAACAACGGACCGATATCAACATCGAAGCCAACATCCGCAAAGGCCGTCGAAATGACCTTTGCACCCCGGTCGTGTCCATCTTGTCCCATTTTGGCAATCATGATGCGTGGCCTTCTTCCTTCATTCTCTAAAAATTCATCTGCCATTCTTTTTACTTCTAAAATTTCTTCTTCATTGGAGAATGATGAGCTGTAAACACCGCTGATAGAGCGGATCACCGCTTTATGCCGTTCGGCGACTTTTTCTATTGCAAAAGAGATTTCTCCAAGTGTTGCTCTTTCCCTTGCTGCCTGCACGGCGAGCTCAAGGAGGTTACGATCACCTTGTTCAGCTGCACTGGTAAGGCATCCAGCGCTTCGTTTACTCTTTGTTCATCACGACTCTTCTTCAACTTGTTTAACTTTTCAATTTGCTTCAGGCGAACAGCTGTGTTATCGATATCCAGTATGTCGATTGGCTCTTCTTTTTCAAGGCGGTAACGATTCACACCGATGATCGTTTCGTTGCCTGAATCAATTTGCGCCTGCCTTCTGGCTGCGGCTTCCTCGATTCTCATTTTCGGCAGTCCTGTTTCTATCGCTTTAGCCATTCCGCCGAGATTTTCGATTTCCTCAATATGCTTCCATGCTTTTTGAATCAGTTCATTCGTAAGCGTTTCAACATAATAGGAACCAGCCCACGGATCAATCACCTTGGTGATTCCCGTTTCATCCTGTAGGAAAAGCTGTGTATTTCGGGCAATCCTTGCAGAAAAATCAGTAGGAAGTGCTATCGCCTCATCAAGGGCATTCGTATGAAGTGATTGGGTATGTCCCATCGCAGCGGCATGAGCTTCAATTAAAGTTCTCGTAACATTATTAAAAGGATCCTGTTCCGTCAGGCTCCAGCCAGACGTTTGCGAATGGGTTCGGAGTGCCATTGATTTCGTCGTTTTCGGATTAAAGGATTTCATCATTTTTGCCCAAATAAATCGTGCCGCTCTCATTTTGGCAATTTCCATAAAGTAATTCATCCCGATTGCCCAGAAAAACGAAAGCCTCGGTGCAAAGGAATCAATCTCAATTCCGGCTGTCAGTCCAGTCCTGACATACTCGAGCCCGTCTGCGAGCGTATAAGCCAACTCGATATCAGCAGGTGCTCCAGCCTCCTGCATATGGTATCCGGAAATGCTGATGCTATTAAATTTAGGCATATATTTGGATGTATACTCAAAAATATCAGCAATAATTTTCATCGACATTTCCGGCGGATAAATATAAGTATTGCGAACCATGTATTCTTTCAAAATATCATTTTGGATAGTACCAGAAAGCTTATCCTGGCTTACTCCCTGTTCTTCAGCAGTTACGATAAAAAATGCAAGAATAGGTAGAACTGCACCATTCATCGTCATGGACACCGACATCTGATCCAACGGAATTCCGTCAAAGAGGGTCTTCATATCGAGAATGGAATCAATCGCAACTCCCGCTTTACCGACGTCTCCTACCACTCTTGGATGGTCCGAATCGTAGCCGCGATGCGTTGCCAGGTCGAATGCTACCGACAGGCCTTTTGACCCATTGCCAGGTTGCGGCGATAAAAGGCATTGCTTTCCTCCGCTGTAGAAAAGCCAGCATACTGCCTGACCGTCCAGGGCCTGTTAACATACATAGTCGAATAAGGACCTCTTGTAAAAGGAGGAAGCCCTGGTTTAGCATCCAAGTGCTCTAGCCCCTGGATGTCTTCCTTTGTATATAAAGGCTTTAATGTAATGTTTTCATTCGTCTCAAAAAGAAGGTCATCAAGAGAGGCGCTTACCTCTTTTTGTACCACTTGCTTCCATTCATCATGTGTTAAAAAATCATTCTCATCAAAAAGTGGCATCTTTTGAAAATCGGGTTTCGCTTTTTTCACTGTGAATCCGCCTCCATCTCTGCCAGCATGGAAGAAAGAATATCGTAGCAGTTGCTTTTTATGTGAATAAACTGCTTAATCCCCTCTGCTGTCCATTTCGCCTGTTCTTGTTTTTCCGGCAGTCCCGCAAGATAAAAATGAAAGTTTGGAAATTCTGTCTTAAGTACCTTCAAAATTTCCAGTCCGGATTCCTCATACTGTTCATTTTGTCCACATAAACAAAATTGCGAGGCAGCGCTGCCGGAAACAAATTTCCTTGCTGAGTCGAGGGAATGGATTGGCTCACTTTTCAGCGCTTCTATCCCTCCTGCCGATACAAAGCCAGTAATGAAATCGAGCCTTGGCTTATGCTGTTTTAATTCTCCAAGGCAAATTAAGCCAAGGCACGGATTTACTCCTTTTTGCTTAGAGATCTGCTCAGCCTTTTTTCTGAGTTCCTCAAAAGGTTCTGCTAGCCGTTCCAGTTTAATTGGCTGAATGTTCACATGGCCGCCAGGGAAACTATTTTTTATGACTGCATCACCTTTATTTTTTATGAAGAATTTCATATTGGATTCTTTTTCAGAATTAGCATAAACGTTAGTGCCAATGATGCTTTGCTTTCTTGTGAAAATGTCCTGCTTCCTTTTTTCAGCAACAGTCGAAATTTCTTTCTGCAACCAGCCGGATTTTAGAACCTCAAGCATTCCACCTTGTAAATCAATTTGAAGAAAAAGTTCCCATGCCTTTTTCGCAAGCTCCTTTGTCAGTTCCTCAATATACAAGGAACCACCGGCAGGATCAGTTACTGCCTGCAGGTGAGTTTCTTCCTGCAAAATTAACTGAGTATTTCTCGCGACTCTTTCCGAAAAAGGTGTAGCACCTGATAGTTCATCAAATGGTCTAACATGCAGGTATTGAACACCACCGAGTGCAGCCGCAAAGGCTTCATTCCCTGCACGAAGGATATTGACGTGAGGATCGTACACCGTTTTCGTAAAAGCAGAGGTTTCTGCTGAAATATGCATTCCTCTCAATTCACTGGCAGCTCCGTATGCCTTTGTAATTTTGTCCCATAACAGACGAGCAGCACGTAGTTTGGCAATTTCCATAAAGAAATTTGCACCTATTGAGAATTGAAAAATCATTTTTGATAATATCACATCAAGTTCCAAATCATTTTCCTGCAGCTCCTGCAAATAAAATGCACCTTCTGCAAGTGCGATGGCCAATTCCTGCACCGCGTTCGCTCCGCCATTATGATAGGATGATGTATTTATTAATATGGTACGAAGGAAAGATAAATTTTCATGTACGAACGTAAGGTCCTTCTTCCAATCACTGAAAAATTGAGCTGGATCCACAGGCAGACAACCATTTTCCGCCATTACAGAAAGGGGGTCATAACCAATATAGCCTGTTACTTGATCTGCTCTTCCTACTGCTTTCGCCTGGATTGCGAGTTCAGAAAGAAATACCGCCTGAAGTTCTTTTGCATTAACTGCAAAAGGATAGTGGGCATAGAACTCTTTTAAAGATTCTGCAAGTTCGTTTTTTTGCTCAAAAAAATCAGGCTTCAGTTCAAAAGAAAGAGCCGTTTGGCCTCTTTCAAGTGACATTAGAAGGCTGTCCCTTAATTCCTCTACTGTTTCAGCAGGGATTCTTTGGCCACCTTCCATTTCGCAGGGGCAGAATGTATGCCTCGCCTATAGTCCGATCCTGCAGGATAATCAGGAATGGAATCGGGATTAATTTCAGAATAAAGCGGTTTCAAAATTATGTTTTCATATGTAAGGCTTTCCAGTGTCTCTATCGGTTTACCCTTAAGAGTTCTTTCCGCCTCTCTTTTCCAATCCTCATCCGTCTGAACTGGAAAGGATTGATCGATCATCTCTTTTAAGTTCATTTCTCTGCCTCCCGTGAAGACAGCTTTCCGCAAGGCGGAAAACATAATTGTAGTAAAATTCAAAATTATTTTCACTCTCTTCTATTTTAGTACAGAGCTAACAATCTCGCAATTTAAAGAGGTTAGAAGATCGTCTTCATTAGCAGGAAAAAATGGTTGGAAAAGTGGTCAAATCGTTATTTCTGGCATTACCTACAGTCTATACACCAAGCCCCTACTCGATCGATTACCTAAACAAAAAACAGCCACAGCATCGAAGCTGTGGCTGTTGCTATTATTAGTAAACTGAAGTTGTAGACTTTGAAGTATTTTCTAGAATCTCTTTCACACGCTGCAGGAATCTGCCGCATACAAGACCATCTAAAACGCGGTGGTCAAGTGACATACATAAATTCACCATATCGCGAACCGCGATCATGCCGTTGTTTACGACAACTGGACGTTTCACGATGGATTCCACCTGCAGAATGGCTGCCTGCGGATAATTGATGATTCCCATCGATTGTACCGAACCGAATGAACCAGTGTTATTGACAGTGAAGGTTCCGCCCTGCATATCCTCGGACTTTAACTGCCCTTTTCGCACCTTGCCTGCAAGCTCCGTGATTTCACGGGCGATGCCTTTAATTGTTTTTTCATCCGCATTGCGGATGACTGGAACAAATAATGCATCTTCTGTCGCTACCGCGATGTTAAGATTAATTTCTTTCTTTTGAATGATTTTATCACCCGCCCACATGGAATTGATTTGCGGGTATTCTTTCAACGCCTGCGCAACCGCCTTGACGAAGAATGCGAAGAAAGTCAGATTAAAGCCTTCTTTCTTTTTGAAATCATCCTTGATGCTGTTACGGTATTCCACAAGATTTGTTACATCAACTTCCATCATTGTCCAGGCATGTGGTGCCTCGTGCTTGCTGCGAAGCATGTTTGCAGCAATTGCTTTACGCACGCCACTGACAGGAATTTCGATATCTCCCGGCACGACTGGAACATTAACTGGAGCAGCTGCAGGTTTAGCAGCCGGAGCAGCTGGAGCCACAGGCACGGCTGCACTTGCATCTTGCTGCTGGACTGCAGCCTGAGGGGAAGCAGATGGCCGTATTCCCGCCTTCGGAATATCTCCTGATTCGATTAACTTCAGCAAATCTTTTCTGGTAATGCGGCCGCCAGCACCAGTACCTTTCACCTGGTTCAGGTCAATTCCGTTCTCCTGAGAAATTTTTAAAACAGCTGGTGAATAGCGGGCTTTATTTCCCTGATCTGCTGCAAAAATCTCTCCTCCTGCAACGTCAGCTTCTTTCTTATCCTCTGTATGGAAGTTTTCTTTCTCCTGAGCTTCGTCCATATTGCTTCCGCCTACTTCAATCGTAAGGATAATTTCTCCTACCGCAAGCGTATCTCCCTCGGCAGCGACCAATTCCTTGATCACCCCTTCAAATGAAGATGGCACCTCCGCATTTACTTTATCCGTCATGACTTCTGCAAGCGGATCATATTTATTTACCTTATCTCCCACAGAAACAAGCCATTTACTGATTGTTCCTTCTGTTACGCTTTCTCCAAGCTGGGGCATTTTAATTTGTTCAATTGCCAATGGAATAACCTCCTTTTGGATTCCGGTTAATGATTTTTAAAATTCTGCAAGTTCTCTCATTGCTTTTTCAACTTTATCCGGATTTACCATAAAGAATTTTTCCATTGTTGGAGCATATGGCATTGCTGGAATATCCGGCAGGCAAGACGCATTATTGGTGCATCAAGGTCATACAGGCAATTTTCAGCAATGATGGCGGAAACTTCACTCATGATGCTTCCTTCTTTATTGTCTTCAGTAACCAGCAATACTTTACCTGTTTTAGAAGCTGACTGGATAATCGCTTCCTTATCAAGCGGATAAATAGTTCTTAAATCTAAAATGTGAGCAGAGATACCGTCCTTTGCCAGCTTTTCGGCAGCCTGCAGGGCAAAGTGGACACATAGGCCGTAGGTAATGACCGTGATGTCTTCTCCTTCTCGCTTTACATCTGCTTTTCCGATTGGAAGGACATAATCATCAGTTGGAACCTCGCCCTTGATTAGTCGGTAGGCACGCTTGTGCTCGAAGAACAGTACCGGATCTTCGTCACGGATGGCTGCTTTTAACAGTCCCTTAACGTCATATGGAGTAGACGGCATGACAATTTTTATGCCTGGCTGGCCAGCAAAAACTTTTTCAACCGACTGGGAGTGATACAAAGCACCATGGACTCCGCCTCCGTAAGGAGCACGGATAACCATTGGGCAGCTCCAGTCGTTATTTGAACGATAACGAATTCTTGCTGCCTCAGAAATAATCTGGTTGACTGCAGGCATGATAAAATCTGCAAATTGCATTTCAGCGATCGGTCGCATGCCATACATCGCTGCACCAATACCTACACCCGCGATTGCAGATTCAGCCAATGGTGCATCGATTACACGATCTTCCCCGAATTGTTCGTATAAACCTTGAGTTGCTTTAAAAACTCCGCCTTTTTTACCTACGTCTTCGCCGAGTACAAATACTTTAGGATCTCTTTCCATTTCCTCACGAATCGCCATTGTTACTGCATCTATATAAGAAATTACTGCCATTTTTCTTCCCCCTTACTTGTCCGCATACACATACTTCAACGCATCTTCCGGAGCAGCATATGGTGCGTTTTCAGCGTAGTCGGTCGCTTCATTTACAATTTTCATGACACGGTCGTTGATTTCTTTTTCCAATTCATCATTCATTACGCCCGATTCTTTTAGATATGCACCGAATGTAATGATTGGATCCTTCGTTTTCGCCTCTGCCACTTCATCTGGTGCACGATAGCTGCGATCATCATCATCTGAAGAGTGTGGTGTCAAACGATAAGAAACCGTTTCAACCAATGTTGGCCTTCGCCTCGGCGGCCGCGGTCTGCAGCCTCCTTCACTACCTTGTAAACTTCAAGAGGGTCATTTCCGTCTACTGTATAACCCGGCATACCATAGCCGATAGCGCGGTCGGAAACGTTCTCACATGCCAATTGCTTTTCAATTG
This sequence comes from Neobacillus sp. PS3-34, assembly GCF_030915465.1. GTDB lineage: Bacteria > Bacillota > Bacilli > Bacillales > Cytobacillaceae > Neobacillus_A. The sequence continues at coordinate 3,774,776 of NZ_CP133267.1, read as the reverse complement.
GAACAGAGATGGCATACTTATTGTTTTCACACATAAAAATAACAGGAAGCTTATGGACACCAGCAAAGTTTGCACCTTCATGGAAATCTCCCTGGTTGGACGAGCCTTCCCCGAAAGTTACGAACGTGACGAGGTCTTTTCCCTCCATTTTGCCTGCTAACGCAATTCCGACAGCATGTGGTACCTGTGTAGTAACAGGTGAAGAGCCAGTTACTATCCTGTTTTTCTTTGGCCAAAGTGTCCTGGCATTTGGCTGCTGCCTGAGTTAGGATCCCCTGCCTTTGCAAAACCTGAAAGCATTAATTCCTTAGGTGTCATCCCAAATGTTAACACTACACCCATATCGCGGTAGTAAGGAAGGACATAGTCCTTTTCAGTGTCGAGGGCGAACGCCGCTCCAATTTGGGCTGCCTCCTGCCCCTGGCACGAGATAACGAACGGTATTTTACCCGCACGATTCAACAGCCACATACGCTCATCAATGCGGCGGGCCATAAGCATCATTTCATACATTTCCAATACTTTATCATCACTTAAACCAAGTGCTAGATGACGATTTTCTGCCATTCATTAAACCTCCCATTTGTTCGAAAAACTTATTAAGAATGAATTGCCTTTCCGTAAACAGCCAATGCAGCTTCACCAATTGCCTCGGATAAAGTCGGATGAGGATGGATGGTGTGTGACACTTCCCAAGGTGTTGCATCTAAAACCATTGCAAGGCCTGCTTCCGAAATCATATCTGTCACGTGCGGACCGATCATATGCACCCCTAGAATATCATCGGTTTCTTCATCGGCAATTATTTTAACGAAGCCATCTGATTCGCCAAATACAAGTGCCTTTCCAATTGCCCGGAATGAAAACTTGCCTGTCTTCACTTTAAAACCTTTTTCTTTCGCTTCGTCTTCTGTGTATCCAACGTTCGCAACCTCAGGGCTGCTGTAGATGCACTTGGAAACTAGCTTATAGTCCATAGGAGATGGGTTTTGACCTGCAATATGCTCAACAGCTGTGATTCCTTCGTGGGAAGCAACATGCGCAAGCTGCAGCCCGCCAATAACGTCGCCAATCGCATAAATATGTGACTCTTTCGTCTGGAAAAACTCGTTTGTAAGGATAAAACCTCTTTCAACTTGTATTTCTGTATTATCAAGGCCAATACCTTCTACATTTGCCTGGCGTCCAACGGAAACAAGGATTTTTTCAGCACTGAATTCCTTTGCTGCTCCTTTTACCTCAGCTGAAATTGTTACAGCTTCACCTTTGGTCAATGTTTCCGGAAGAACCTTTGCACCCGTTACAATCTTGATCCCTTTTTTCTTCATCAAGCGCTGCATTTCCTTTGAAATCTCGGCATCTTCAGTTGGAATAATGCGGTCTGCATATTCAATTACGGTTACATCTACTCCGAAATCGGACAGCATGGAGGCCCATTCTATTCCAATTACCCCTCCGCCGACAATAATGATGGAGGATGGAAGAGATTCCATCGCTAGCGCTTCATCGGAAGTAAGTACTTTATCACCGTCAATTTCAAGGCCTGGCAAAGTACGAGGCCTTGAACCAGTCGCAACGATGACATTCTTAGGAATTAGCATTTCGTTTTCATCGCCATTATTCATCTCAACCGAAATGGTGCCCGGCATAGGTGAAAAGATAAATCGCCCTAAAATCCTGCCAGTTCCTTCAAACACATCGATTTTCCCCTGCTTCATTAAGTGTTGAACACCCTTATGAAGCTGATCGACGATTTTATTTTTTCTTTCCTGGACTTTTCCAAAATTAACAGTGACACCACTTGTCATGACACCGAATTCTTCACTTTTTTGGGCAGTGGCAAATACCTCTGCACTCCTAAGAAGTGCTTTACTTGGAATACAACCTTTATGCAGGCATGTTCCGCCCAGCTTTCCTTTTTCGACAATCGCTGTTTTCAGGCCGAGCTGTGAGGCACGAATTGCAGCCACATAGCCTCCCGTTCCACCGCCTAGAATGACTAAATCATATTCTTGAGCCAATTTAGACTCCTCCTCATCATCTTAAATAGATGCTGTTTTAATTGTACCTGGATAATCTTTCGGCCTCTTCCTCGCCTTTCATAACGCGAAGGGCTCCTTCAGCCAATGCTTGAAGCTCATTTTCACCCGGATGAATGATGACATCAGCAATCCAGTTAATCCGGTCAGAAATTCCTTTTACATATTCTTTTCCATACGCAAGACCGCCCGTTAATATGATAGCATCGACTTTGCCGGCTAATACGGTGCTTGCAGCTCCTATTTCCTTTGCCACCTGGTAAGCCATTGCTTCATAAACCAGTTTTGCCTGTTTGTCCCCATTTTCAATCATCTTTTCCACTTTAACAGCATCATTAGTTCCAAGGTAGCCGACCAGTCCACCCTGTCCGACCAGCTTTTTCATTATCTCTTCACGGTAAAATTCACCTGAATAGCATAATGAGACTAAATCGCCAACAGGCACGGTTCCAGCTCGTTCGGGACTGAAGGGACCATCTCCGTGCAGACCGTTGTTTACTTCAACGACTCTGCCCTTTTTATGGACACCTACCGTAATCCCCCCACCCATATGAGTGACGATTAAATTCAAATCGCTATATTTCGCACCTAACTCTTTCGCAACCCTTCTTGCGACTGCTTTTTGGTTAAGCGCATGAAAAATGCTTTTTCTTTCTATTAGTGAAAAACCGGATATACGGGCAATCGGATCAAGTTCGTCAACGACGACCGGATCTACGATAAAGGATGGAATATTCAGCCCGCATGCGATTTCGTAAGCTATGATTCCGCCCAGATTGGAAGCATGCTGCCCTGCAAATCCCGCTCGCAGGTCCGCGAGCATCGCTTCGTTGACTGAATAGGTTCCGCCTTCGATTGGACGAAGGAGCCCTCCGCGTCCGCAGACCGCGCTTAGCTTGGAAATATTGATTCCTTCGCTATCAAGTGTTTCCAGAATCACGTTTTTTCTAAATTCATACTGGTCAATAATATTATCAAAAGTTCCTATTATTTCAGATTCATGGCGAATCGTTCTTTCTAATATGGAGATATCATTATCGAAGACTCCGATCTTGGTTGAAGTTGAGCCTGGGTTGATGACGAGAATCCGATATTCTTTTTCTTGCAAGGTAAAACCTCCCGAAGGAAAATTTGCTGCCAGTTTAATGGCAAAGGGCGCTGAACCGAAATTCAGCGCTCTTAAATAAGAAGCTGTGCTCCTCTTATTTTCTTCTGCTTAGAATATGGTGACCATTCTGTAAAAATTGGCCACGGGAATTCCGCATTCTTTCAATTCTTTCTTCAACCATACGATCAGCTGCCATATATGTTGGAATACCATCACGTTTAGCTATTTCGATTACTTTTTCAATGTTTGCATATACTTGTTCAACCTTCTTCATTGCTCGATCACGATTATAGCCGTAAAGTTCGTCCGCAACATTGATAACGCCGCCGGCATTGATTACATAATCCGGTGCATATACGATTCCCATTTCGTGAATGATGTCACCATGCTGGGTATCTTTTAACTGGTTATTTGCAGCACCTGCAATAACCTTAGCCTTGATTTGTGAAATAGTATCATCATTAATGACAGCTCCAAGGGCACACGGAGCATAAATATCACAGTCAACGCCGTAGATTTCATTTGGTTCTACTGCCTTCGCACCAAACTCTTCAACAGCGCGCTGTACCGCTTCTTTGTTAATGTCAGTAACGATTAACTGGGCGCCTTCTTCATGTAAATGGCGGCAAAGATTATAAGCAACATTTCCTACACCCTGTACAGCGATGACTTTACCCTCTAAAGAATCCGTACCGAAAGCTTCTTTAGCTGCAGCTTTCATCCCGCGGTATACGCCGTACGCTGTTACTGGAGATGGGTTTCCAGATGATCCGAAAGCTGGTGAGATTCCGGTTACATAATCCGTTTCTTCATGGATTAAGTCCATATCAGCTACTGTTGTACCCACATCTTCAGCTGTAATATAGCGGCGATTTAAGCCCTGTATATAACGTCCGAATGCTCGGAACATTTCTTCATTCTTGTCTTTGCGAGGGTCTCCGATGATAACAGTCTTACCGCCGCCAAGATTTAAACCTGCAGCAGCATTTTTATATGTCATGCCTTTTGCCAGGCGAAGTGCGTCCTCAATAGCTGCCTCTTCAGACTCATAAGTCCACATTCTTGTTCCGCCTAATGCTGGTCCGAGAGTTGTATCATGGATAGCGATAATCGCTTTTAATCCAGATTGTTTGTCCTGACAGAATACCACTTGCTCATAATCGTATTTTTCAAGATACTTAAAGATTTCCATTTATATTTCCTCCCCAATTTAGAAAAGACTATTTTGAAACAGAGCATATTGCGAGAGCCAGCGAATACAGCTTGCTTTGAGCACTATCTGCCCTGGATGTTAATACAATTGGCGCTTTCGCACCGGCAATTACAGCACCTACTTTAGCATTTGCAAAATAAATGAGCGATTTATATAATGTGTTTCCAACTTCAATGGTTGGAACCAACAGAATATCAGCTTTACCTGCTACTTCACTTTTAATGCCCTTATGCTCAGCCGCCAAGGATGAAACAGCATTGTCAAGCGCAAGCGGGCCGTCAATTACGCAGCCGTTAATTTGGCCGTGTCTATTCATCATAGTTAGGGCTGCTGCATCCATTGTAGCCTGCATTGCCGGATTGATTACTTCAACCGCAGCCAGTGGAGCCACTTTTGGATTTTCAATGCCGATTGCTCTGGCAATGGAAACAGCGTTTTTTACAATTTGTGCTTTTTGCTCCAAATCGGGAGCGATATTCATTCCTGCGTCTGTTATGATCGTGAACCGGTCAAAACCAGGCACTTCAAAAACAGCAGTATGGGATAGAACGCTGCCTGCCCTTAAACCATATTCCTTATTCAGAACTGCCTTTAGCAGAACAGCAGTTGGAATATTTCCTTTCATTAAAACACTTGCTTCGTTGTTGGAAACGGACCTGACCGCATTCTCTGCAGCACTTATTTCCGACTCTGCGTGAACGATGGATAATCTCTCATCTTTTTCAAATGCAGGACTTTTCTCTTTGATCAGCCTTAAAATTTTACGTTCATCGCCAAATAACAAGAATTTAGCAAGATCTTGCTTTAAGGCTCCAATTATAGCTTCTATTACCTCTTCGTCTTCGGCGGCAGCGACAGCTACCGTCATTCTTTCAAATTGGGTTGCTTTGTCAATTAAGGAATCTAATAACACGGATGTAATCAACCCTTTCTACCTAAAAACTTTGTGACACTATTTACTATGCAAGTATCGTGCCAAAATCATTTTATGAAAACGCTTTATTTTTAAATGTTTTTCTATGCAAATTATTTCATACTATGAAAATTATTGCATGCTTTTTTTTTCAATATTGTATTTTTCCAGCTTATAGTATAAATTCCGGACTGATAATCCAAGTGACCGGGCAGTTAAAGTTTTATTTCCATTTAATTGGAGTAGTTTTTCCCTAATTATTTTTCCCTCAAATTGCTCCAGCATTTCCGACAGCGGCATATCATCATAAACCATAGTCTTTCCGAATGAGGGTTTTTCATCTCCTTGATGACTGCTCTTTAATTCAGGCAGATGTTTTAGATCAACGGCTACTTCATGATAATTCATAAAAATCATAGCTCGTCCAAGAATGTTTTCAAGCTCTCTGACATTCCCCGGCCAATCATATGCCATTAACTGCAGCATTGCAGCTTCTGTAACCCGTTCAACGTTACGTCCATAATCTCTGTTAATTTTATGTATGAGTTTTTCGCACAGCAGTGGAATTTCTTCCTTCCTTTTTCGCAAAGGAGGGATATGGATCGGCATGCGGTTTAACCGATAATATAAGTCTTCCCTGAATGTACCGTTTGCAATGCCTTTTTCAAGATTCACATTGGTCGCGGCTATCACCCGCACATTAATTGAAACAGCCTTCGTTCCGCCTACACGGGTAATCTCACTTTCCTGCAGAACCCTTAGTAATTTCGCCTGGGTGTTCGAAGATATCTCCCCGATTTCATCCAGAAAAATGCTCCCATTATTTGCTTCTTCAAATAGTCCCCTTTTTCCACCTCTTTTTGCCCCAGAAAATGCCCCTTCTTCATAGCCAAACAATTCACTCTCCAAAAGCGATTCTGAAAGCGCAGCACAGTTGACCCTAATAAATTTATTGTATTTGCGGTCGCTTGCATTATGGATGGCATGGGCGAACAATTCCTTTCCGGTACCGGATTCTCCCCGAAGCAATACCGTTGCTGGCGTTTTTGCTCCAAGCCTTGCCTGGTCAATCGCAAGCATCATTTCTTCCGATAATCCGATAATGTCTTCAAAGGAATATTTAGCTTCTAATGTACGGATAATCTGCCTTGCCCGGTTTAGTTCCTTACTCAGGCTGGTTATTTCCGACATGTCGTGAATGACCCCAACACTTCCCTTTAATTTGCCTTTAACTATAATGGGCGCTACGTTGACGACTACTTCCTTTTTTGCTGGACCAACCCGCATTCCAACTCCCCTGACGGCTCTACGCGTTTGCAATACCTTCATATGCATGCTTTCGCCTTCGGAAATATCAGCTGTTGCAGGTTTTCCTATGACCTGATCCTGCGTAAGCCCAGTAATACGAGTATACGCAGGGTTGATGAGAATACCCCTGCCTTCTTCATCTACAACAGAAATTGCATCATCACTGGATTGGATTATGGCCTGCAGCATTGTTTGAATTTCCCTTAGATTTGTAATTTCCTCTGCAAGATTAACCACCTCGGTTATATCCTTAAATACTGCAAAGGCACCAATGAGGTTATTCTTCTCATCGATGATAGGAATGCGGGTCGTAATAATTTTCAACCCATTATGTAAAATCATTTCCTGGTTGGCTTCTGCTCTTCTTGTTTCAAGGATATGCGGCAGGCGGCTTGTCGGAATAATTTCCCTGACAAACCTGCCAATAGCCTCCTCTTTCTTTATCCCCATCATTTCCTGAGCTCTTCGGTTAAACAGGATGACGCGCCCCTTAACATCAATTACGACCATTCCGTCATCCGTTGAATTAAAAATCATATCCTGTTTATATGATTCGTTTCGATGTTTATCAATCAGTTCTTCCTTTTCTTCCATCAGCTTGGCAATTAAATAGGCAACACTTCCAGGAATTAATACAGTATTTTTTCCCCTTGCCTCCATCAGCTCCTGAAAAACCTCCTGATCGCCTGTCACTTCAATGATGATATCAACGGAGTCATTCAGAAAAGGCAGCCAGTGTGTTCCTGTCTTTATCCCTTGCTCCTGGGCAAATAATACACCTGGTGCATCGAAATTCCTGTCAATCACAGCAATAACATTCAGTACTTCTGTTTCGTGCAGGATTTTTAAAATGGCTGTGCCACCTTTACCTGCACCTACAATCATTACATTTTGCACGATTCACACTCCTTTTAAGGAATACACTTTTCCATTGATCCCAGGGTTAAAACCAAATTATGTAAGCAATATTTTTCATATTCAACATTTACAATATATGCAATTTCTTTCATATTTATTTTATAAGGAAAAGGGCTCCTTGACAAATTTGATTCATATACTATCATTTTGAAGAAGGCATTATTATTTTGGAGAGGATCATCTATGAAGCGAATAATTGCTTTAATGATAATGTTAATCCCCGGATTCCTGGCTGCACTTGGAATAAAATTAATGAGGGATATGGTATTTGGAAGATTGCAGGCTCCTTTCCCATCACTCTCACTTCAATTTCTCGCAGGACTCCTGTTTTTTATTGGAGGCCTCTGGTTCGTTGCTGGATTTATCTTGCATCGTGATCGAAAGAGGAATAAAGTCCAGTCAAAATTTCAGGGTAAAAATTAAAAAGAGACCATTACGGTCTCTTTTCATATTGTTTCCTTATCCTTAATGCTTTTAATGGATCATCTGTTATAAATGCTGTGCAGTTCATATTAAAAAGCCGGTGCATATCATTATCCTTATTAACGGTATATGGACGGACTGCTATTCCATTTTCCATTGCCTGCCGAATAATTTCATCCGTTGCAGCAAGGTGCTTTGGATGGATTCCCGCTGCACGTATTGACTGGGCATATACCCAAGGCATATATAATCCCTCCGAGTAAAGCGGAGCAGTTTCAATTTCAGGCGCGTGCCTGTAACTGTATACGATGCTATAATGATTAAAGGAAGAGATAATAATCCTGTTGGATAATCCGTATTTCCGAATCATTTCAATTACCTTTTCCTCCATACCTTCATATGGAATTATCGTATTTTTTAGTTCAATATTGCATATTAATTTATTCGTTTTCATCCATTCAAAAACTTCAATCAGCGAAGGAATTGGCTCTTTCTTCATTCCCGATTTATTTGCGTTCAGGTTGCGGACTTCCTTAAATGTAAAATCTTTTACCCAGCCGGTTCCACTGGTCGTCCTATCGACTTTTTCATCATGTATGACGACCACTTCGCCATCCTTAGTTAATTGTACATCAAGCTCAATCCCGTCGCAGCCAGTTTTTTCCGCTTCCAAAAATGCCGTCATCGTATTTTCTGAAAAGACGGCAGAGTAACCGCGATGAGCAAAAACCTGCGTCATTTGACCACATCCTTAATAAATGAATTGGAGGATATTTATGAGACCCTTACCTATATCCGCAGAAACAGCCATTAAACTTTCCGAACAGTTAAAAATTCCTATCGAGCAGCTTATGCATATGCCACAGCATATTCTCATTCAAAAGATGCTTGAACTAGAGAAAAATTCAAAAGAATAACTATAATATGTATTACATTATGCAAAAGCCCAATAAATCAGTCGATTTATTGGGCTTTTATTATTAAAATGTTGATAATACCGCATAACCTCTGATGATGGTTAAGAAAGAAGCCATAACCTTATAGTTCTAACCCCTTCAAGAAGCATTCTTCTCAAGGCGAAGCTTGTCGGCAACCATGGCGATGAATTCGGAATTCGTCGGCTTTGCCTTGGTCATGCTAACCGTATAACCAAACAATGAGGAAATCGAGTCAATATTGCCACGGCTCCAGGCAACTTCAATTGCATGGCGGATTGCACGTTCAACGCGGCTGGCAGTAGTGTTATACTTCTTGGCGATATCAGGATATAAAACCTTTGTAATCGATCCTAAAAGTTCGATATCGTTATAAACCATTGAAATGGCTTCACGTAAATATAAATAACCTTTAATATGGGCAGGGACGCCAATTTCATGAATAATACTTGTAATGCTTGCGTCTAAATTTTTAGGTTTATTATCGGAATGAGGACGATAATTAGAAGAAGGAAGTTTCCTGGAAACACTGTTGTTTTTTCCGCTGACCTGGCGGATTTGATTTCCGAGATTCTCCATATCAAATGGCTTTAGGACGAAGTAGGAAGCTCCAAGCTCAACAGCCTTTTTTGTGACATCTTCCTGGCCAAAGCGGTTAACATGATAACATTAGGCAAGGATCCCCTTTTTCTTCCCTAAGCCTATCAAGAACTGCAAGTCCATCAAGATGCGGCATAATAATATCTAAAATTAAAACATCCGGATCTGTTCCCTGAAGCATTTCCAGACAATCCTGTCCATTATGAGCGATACCTGTCACTTCCATATCTTCCTGGGACGAAATATAGTCCTCTAATAATCCTACTAATTCACGGTTATCGTCAACGATACACACTTTAATTTTTTTCACTGATATTTTCCTCCTCATATCCGATAAATGGGTCTTATATCTGTCAGGTTTATATTTCTATTCTAAATGACAAATTCGACAATGCAACATAAATTCCTTTCAATTTTTTAAATTTTGTTAAAATCGTCAAAAAAACCTATGAAATCTTCTATTTTCTCTTCAATTCGACTAAATTCGCTTGTTTTCAATAATTCAAGCTGTATTTGTCGAAAAATCATTAAAAACAAAAAAATAGGCGTCTAAACGCCTATTCAAAAGATTAACTCGCTTTCTTTTTTTCATATATATCAATTCCCGCTTCGTTCAGCATCCATTCTATATGGACCCCATAACCAGATGTTGGGTCGTTTACGAATACATGTGTGACAGCACCGACAAGCTTTCCATCCTGAATAATAGGACTTCCGCTCATCCCCTGTACTATTCCTCCTGTTTTCTCTAAAAGCTTAGGATCCGTCACCTTAATGACCATTCCCTTTGTCGCAGGAAACTTTTGCGGGATCGTACTGACAATTTCAATATCAAATAACTCTACCTTATCTTCGTCAACTACTGTTAATATTTGGCGGTCCTTCCTTTACCTCGTGAGATAAAGCGATCGGCATTGGTTTGTCCATTATTCTGTTCTTCATATTCCTGTTTAATTTACCAAAAATCCCAAAGGGACTGTTTCGCTGAATGTTTCCGATGATTTCTCGATCATCTGAGAACCTCGCAAGTTTTTCGCCTGGATTCCCGTTGCTGCCTTTTTCAATAGATGTGACTGTAGACCTGACAATTTGGCCATCTTCAACGACAATTGGTTTCTTCGTGTCCATATCGGAAATTACATGCCCGAGGGCACCATATTTTTTTGACTGAGGATGATAAAAAGTCATTGTGCCAATTCCGGCTGCTGAATCCCTGATATATAATCCCAGCTTGTATGTTTCTTCTCCCTTTTCTTTCAATGGAGTTAATTTCGTCGTGAACTTACCGTTTTCACGGCTGATCATAACGTTCATCGCTTGACCCTTCTGCCCTGCACTCTGTACAAATGGGGCGACATCGGTCATTTTTTCAATTTTTGTTCCATTTATTTCGGTGATGATATCTCCGATTTTGATCCCGGCGATTTCACCCGGGGATTTTTTTCCTTCACTAGTGTTTACTTGATGATGCCCGACTACCAGTACTCCAACAGTATTCAATTTAACCCCAATTGATTGCCCTCCGGGTATCACTTTAAAATCCTTTAAAACATTTACATCGACCTTTTTTACTGGAAAACCGGCAAAATCCATTACAATCTCCTGATTGCCTGTTTCCTTCGCTTTTAATGTAACTGAATGCACTTCCTGATTAAGTGAGACGCTGGAACTGTCTGTTTTCAAAAAAGCTGAAACCGGGGCAGCCTTTTTAAATTTTATTGTTTGTCCCTCAAACAACGTTACTTTTTGAGGAATATTAAGATATTGTTGAAATGGCTGAAAAGCAAAAATGGCCAACAATGAAACAAGGAGAATTCCACCAATGATTTTTCTTAGTAATTCTAATTTCAATCTTTTCACTCTCCTCGCTTCTAATCCGCAAAACAAATGGCTACATCTTTAATCTTGCCTCCTTGAAAGGCATTTATAACAAGGATAAATATAAAAAAGCTACCCTCAATGGATAGCTTTTCATGATTTTTTAATTTCTTCAGCAATTTGCAATAATTCCTTGGCATGTTTCTTTGTTAAATCGGTAATTTCAACCCCTGAAATCATCCGGCCAATTTCTTTTATTTTTTCATCTTCGTTTAAGGAGGAAACGGAAGTCTTCGTTCTTCCGGCCTTTCGTGATTTTCGAAATATATAGATGTGAATCCGCCATTGCGGCAACCTGTGGCAGATGGGAAATGCAAAGCACCTGTGAGCCTGTTGCCACTTTAAATATTTTTTCAGCAATAGCCTGTGCTACCCGGCCGCTGACACCAGTATCCACTTCATCGAAAATAATTGACGTAATTCCCTGATGTTTGGAGAAAATACTTTTTAATGCGAGCATCATCCGCGATAATTCTCCACCAGAGGCAATTTTAGAAAGAGGCTTTAAAGGTTCCCCGGGATTTGTTGAGATATAGAACTCGACTCTGTCCATACCGTTCGGATAAAATCTTTGTTCATCCTTTTCAAATCTGATTTCAAAGATTGTTTTTGCCATATAAAGATCCTTGAGCTCTTTATGGATAAGCTTCGTTAGCTTCCCTGCCCATTTTTGGCGTATGCCCGATAGGTTCCCTGCCTCAATTGACAGGTCCTTTCTAAGCGATGCCAATTCTTTTTCAAGTTGGCCAATATGAGTTTCTTTATTTTGAAGGGTTTCAATTTCTTCTTCTATTCCTGAGGCATACTCAAGGATTTCCTGAATGGTTTTCCCGTATTTACGCTTCAGCTGGTTGATTTCGTTCAGTCTATCATCAATCTCGTTCAGCCTCTGCGGATCGTATTCCAATACATCAAGTTCGTTTCGTAAGGAGCGGGAAGCATCCTCAAGCATATAAAAACTGTTCGAAACAGAATCGTATAATTCCTTATAAGAGCTATCAAGAGCAGCAGCATCTTCAAGATTGCCCATTACAAGACTGATCCAGTCAAGCCCTTTTTGTTCTCCTTGCAGAGCTGTGTAACTTGATTGGATAGCTTCAAAGACCCGCTCAAAATTGCTCAGCTTTCTTTTCTCCTCAAATAAATCTTCATCCTCGTTTATTTTCAGATGTGCTTTCTGGATTTCTTCAAACTGAAATAAAATAAGGTCAAGCCTGTGTGCAGTCTTCTGCTCATTTTCACTTAAATGCTTCAATTTATTGAGTGCAGACTCATATCGGCTGTAAACTGATTCATACTCAGTCAGCGCTGGCCCAATTTCAGCGAGGCCAAACTGGTCAAGCAGCGACAAATGAAGAGTATCATTCATTAACTCTTGATGTTCATGTTGACCATGAATATCAACAAGTGTGCCGCCAAATTCCCTTAATGTTGAAATGGTGACCAGCTTCCCATTGATCCGGCAAACGCTTTTGCCAGAACGGGAAATATCTCTGCGCAACACAACCATTCCGTCTTCAATTTCTATTCCAAATTCGGCTGCCTTTTCATAGCAGGGATGCTTATCATTATCAATTTGAAAAAGGCCTTCAATTTCAGCCTTATCTTCTCCATGACGAACAAATTCAGCAGATCCCCGCCCTCCTACCAGCTGGTGAATGGCGTCGATAATAATTGACTTGCCCGCACCGGTTTCACCCGTTAAAACAGTTAAGCCCTTTTCAAAGGAAATAGTTAATGTTTCAATGATTGCAAAATTTTTAATGGATAATTCATTTAACAAAAGGCATTCCCCCTATAGCATTTCAAGGAAACGATCTGTAATCAATTCTGTATCTTCTGGTGTTCTGCAAATAATTAAAAGCGTATCATCACCGCAAATGGTACCCAGTATTTCATCCCAATCCAAATTATCAATTAAAGCCCCAATAGCCATCGCGTTCCCTGGGAGTGTTTTCATCACAAGGAGATGCCCTGCTGAATCGATTCTTACAAATGCGTCCATTAAAGACCTCTTTAACTTTTGAAGAGGATTAAACCGCTGATCTGCAGGAAGGCTGTACTTATAACGTCCATCCATAAGCGGTACCTTAACTAGGTGCAATTCCTTTATGTCTCTCGAAACAGTTGCCTGGGTGACATTAAAACCTGCATTTTTCAGCTCATCAACCAGATCATCCTGGGTTTCAATATCATTGCTCGTAATAATGTCTCTTATTTTAATATGGCGCTGGCCTTTATTCATCCCTATATCACCCCAATAATCTTTCAAACCTATATGTAATCGTTTGTAAAAATTGTCTTGTCTAAACATATGTTAGCCGATTTTGTCGAACTTGTACATTTTATTATTTAGATTCCTAAAATAAAGAAAAAAAGGCAGTCCAATAAGCATCCTAAAGTGCTTAAACTGGCTTGCCTTTCTCAAAAACAGATGTCCAATCAGATATTATCCTTCTGCACTATCTTCTGGTTTGGATTTGGTTTTCAATTCTTTATGGGCCTCTTCGACAACAGCAGCCGGATCAGTGGAAAGGTGATTCCCACTAGTGCCACTTTCTCCCTCCCATTTAAGATGGAGAAGGAATTCAATGTTCCCATCTCCGCCTGTTATTGGGGAAAATGAAAGGTCCATGACTGCATATCCTTCTTTTAAAGAGAAGGTTATGATTTTATTTACTACTTCAAGATGTACCTTCCGGTCTCTCACAATTCCTTTTTTTCCCACCTGCTCGCGGCTGCTTCAAACTGCGGCTTTACAAGAGCCACTATGTCACTGCCAGGAACAAGGAGTGTTTTAAGGACGGGAAGAATAAGTTTTAAGGATATGAACGAGACATCGATCGACGCAAAATCTGGCAAATCGCGGATTAAATCTGCTGGTGTTACATATCGGAAATTCGTCCTCTCCATTACTACCACACGCTCATCATTTCGCAGCTTCCAGGCAAGCTGATTATAGCCTACATCCAGAGCATAAGACATTTTTGCGCCATTTTGCAGCGCGCAATCTGTAAAACCGCCTGTTGATGATCCGATATCCAGGAGCACTTTCCCACTAATATCGACAGCAAAGGTTTTAAGAGCCTTTTCCAGCTTTAATCCACCTCTGCTAACATACGGGAGAACATTCCCTTTAACGGTCAACTGAACGTCAGCATTTACCTTTTCACCAGGCTTATCGAGACGCTCTTCATTGCTATATACGAGACCTGGCGATTATGGCCTTTTAGCTTTTTCTCTTGTTTCAATTAGACCGCGTTCAACTAGTAAAACATCAATTCGTTCCTTCTTAATTTTCATACTTTATGCCCTTTTTTGTTTTTTCCGGCCAGAATGGATAATCTCTTCACAGCTTCATCAGTCGTCAGCCCAATTTCTTCAAGAAGCTTATCTACATCGCCATGTTCGATAAATTGGTCCGGTATGCCAAGTCTATCGATTACAGCATGATGATATCCGTTATCATGTGCAAATTCAATTACTGCACTGCCAAAGCCGCCCTGCAGAATCGCTTCTTCAATTGTCAAAATTGGCATGTCATCTTTTAATAATTTGGACAGCATGTTTTCATCCATTGGCTTAATGAATCTGGCATTGACGACTTTTATCGAAATTCCCTTTGCTTCTAATCGATTTGCCGCTTCCATCGCCATTGGAATAGTCGTTCCGAATGTCAGGATTGCTGCTTCTGAGCCTTCCTTTAAAACTTCCCAACTGCCAATTGGAATCGTGCGCAGCTTTTCTTCCATCGGCACGCCAACTCCATTTCCACGCGGAAATCTCATTGCGATTGGACCATCATCATAGCTTAACGCTGTTTTGACCATGTGCTGCCCTTCATTTTCATCTTTAGGCATCATTAAAACAAGGTTCGGAAGATTTCTTAGAAATGCAATATCAAAAACACCCTGATGTGTCTCACCGTCAGCACCTACAAGTCCCGCACGGTCAATTCCGATAAACACGTTTAAGTTTTGGCGGCAAATATCATGGAGAACCTGATCATATGCACGCTGCAAAAACGTCGAATAAATCGCCAAAAACGGCTTCATTCCCTGTGTAGCCAATCCGGCTGAAACTGTTGCCGCATGCTGCTCGGCGATTCCCACATCAAACATCCGGTCAGGAAACTCACTTGCAAAGCCTTCAAGCTTGGAGCCGACAGGCATGGCAGGAGTAATTGCCACAATTCTATCATCCTTGCGGGCAAGCTTGCGAACTGTTTCGCTCACTAAGCTGCTCCATGCCGGCGGGGCGAACGCAGGTTTAACAAAATCACCTGTTTCCATTTTATATGGCCCTGTACCGTGCCAGGTTCCTTTTGTATCACTCTCAGCTGGATTATACCCTTTCCCCTTTTTCGTAATGACATGAAGGAGAATAGGACCTTTTGTTTTTTTGGCATAAGCTAAATTTTCAAAAAGGGATTCATAGTCATGGCCATCAACAGGCCTAAATACGTAAAGCCCATCTCCTCAAAAAACATTCCTGAAACTAGCATGTACTTCAAGCTGTCTTTTAGCCTTTCCGCTGTTGCGGCAAGTACCCCGCCAACTGCAGGTATTTTCTTCAGCAACAATTCCAGTTCGTCTTTAGCCCACTGGTATTTACCTGCTGTCCGCAATCTGCCGAGAACATTGTGAAGCGCCCCCACATTTGGGGCGATAGACATTTCATTATCATTCAAGATAACAATCATATCTTTCTTTTCATGGCCAATATGATTTAACGCCTCAAGAGCCATTCCGCCGGTAAGTGCCCCATCCCCTATTACAGGAATGATATAGGAATCCTCTTTTTTCAAGTCACGCGCAATCGCCATTCCCATTGCAGCGGATAAAGAAGTGGAGCTATCGCCCGTCTCCCAGACATCGTGTTCACTCTCAATACGTTTTGGGAACCCGCATAATCCTTTAAATTGTCTTAGTGTATCAAATTCGCCGGCACGTCCTGTCAATATTTTATGGACATATGATTGATGGCCGACATCCCATAAAATTTTATCCTTAGGACTGTTAAAGCATTTATGTAAAGCAATTGTTAATTCAACTACTCCTAAATTCGGTCCAATATCGCCTCCGGTAACAGACAGCTTTTCAATTAAGAATTGTCGGATATCCTTGCTCAAGTCCTCCAGTTCTTTATTTGACAGCCCTTTTAAAAAGGAAGGGTCTTTTATTGATAACAGATCCATTTCTTGGACCACTCACTTTCATCTCTTTTTCTAGGTAGTTTTTTTCTTATGTTCGTTATCTTAATTATACTTTTTCTCTTTAATTATAATGAAAAGGAAATTTTCTACAAGGAAATACCTTCTTTTCATGGAGATCCACAGCTTTTTTGAAAAAAAGCCGCTAGCACAAGCGTGATAACGGCATCAACAGTGTGTATAAGGAACAAAAGGCGCAAGCGCCCTGTTTAGCCCCGACAGGCATAAGACGAATCACGCAGGAAATCCCGATTTCTGGAGTGATTTGGCTTATGACCCCGAGGGGCTGGGCGCTGGAGCTGGATTACTCTAGACTTGTTGTAAGTTATTCACAATGTAATTATATATAATTTCCTTAGCAGTAAGTAAAATTATAACATAACAAATAATATGTCTCAAACCGTTCTCTGTTAATGGTCCCTTGAAGCAACTAAATCTGTCAATTCCTCCAGCAGACTTGTATTTAAACCCGTTTTGGTTAAAGCTTCCATGGCAAGCCCGATATGGTCAGACAACGATTTTTTAGCTCCTTCCATAGATAACAGTGATGGATAGGTGCTCTTATGGTTATTTGTATCGCTTCCGACGGGCTTGCCTATTACCTCTTCGCTGCCTTCTAAATCCAATATGTCATCACGTATTTGAAAGGCTAGTCCCAAATGATAGGCAAAAGCCGTTAACAGCTCTAGCTGGGATTCCGTCGCACCGGCCAAAATCGCTCCGGAAATGACGCTATATTCAAGCATTCTCCCGGTTTTGTGTATATGTATATATTCCAGTTCCTTTAGTGAAAGGCTCTTTCCTTCTCCTTCCATATCTGCAGCCTGTCCGCCTACCATACCCTCTGCTCCAGCGCCTTAGCCAGTTCAAGAATTAATTTGATTTTGGTCTGGCTTGAGGCAACTTCTTCAGGAATGCTTCCTACGACTTGAAAACTGTAAGTTAATAAAGCATCCCCAGCCAAAATGGCTAACGCTTCTCCAAAGACCTTATGATTTGTAGGCTTTCCCCTTCTCAAATCATCATTATCCATACTTGGCAAGTCATCATGGATCAGAGAGTAGGTATGGATCATTTCAATTGCTGCTGCTGGAAGGAGCCCTGCATTCGGAGCCATACCAAAGGCGTCGAGAGTGGCAAATAATAATAGCGGCCGAATGCGCTTCCCGCCTGCTTCAAGGGAGTACAGCATCGCTTCCTTAACAGGTAGAGGAGCATCCAGCCTATCAACAAGGACCCTGAGCTCTTGTTCCACTAGTTGTTTATTTTCATTTATAAATGCGTCAAGAATCCCAGTTCCCATTACCTATTCCTCCTCATCAATCGAAAAGCTTTCCGTCCGCCCATCTTCTGTGATAATTTGCGTCAGCTGCTCTTCAACGCTCTTTAATTTATCATGACAAAGCTTGGAAAGCTCCATTCCTTCCTTATAAAAGGCAATCGCTTCTTCAAGAGGTACATCTCCCTCTTCGAGTCTGTCAACAATTTGCTCAAGCTGGTTCATCGCTTCTTCAAAGCTTAACTTTTTCTCTTCCGTCAAGGCCGGTCATCCTCCTTAATATCCTCTACTTTACAAACAACGCTTCCATCCGTCAGTTTAATTTCAACAGGCTGATTTTTTTTCACCTGATGAATGCTTTTAACGATTTTGTTTTCATCCGAATAGACAAGGCTATATCCGCGTTCCATGATCTTTAGTGGGCTTAGCGCCTCGAGTGTTGCAATGATATGGCTGAATTCTGTTTGTTTTTTAATGAAAATTTGTTTCATAGAGCGGACAAGCTCTTTTTGGGAGCGAAGAAATTTTTCTTCCGACTCCGTCAAAAGCTGTTTTGGATGATTTCTTTGCAACCGCTGATGAACAATTTGCAACTGTTCTCTTTTCAACAAAGAAAGCCTTTTTGTATTACGGACAAGCTGTTCCGAGAGTTTATCCACCTGTTCAAGCTTTTGTTCGTAAAGGCGCATTGGATATCGGAATGCATACGATCGTTGCATCCTTGCAAGGCGTTCTTTTTCAAAACGAAACTTTTCCTTCATTGCGCGAAGCAAACGCGTTTGCCTCTGTAATACTCTTTCAAGTAATTCGTCGATATGTGGAACGGCTAATTCAGCAGCCCCTGTTGGAGTAGGGGCGCGCAGGTCGGCGACAAAATCAGCTATCGTAAAATCGGTTTCATGTCCCACCGCTGAAATAATCGGAATGGCTGATGAGTAAATGGCTCTTGCCACCACTTCTTCATTGAAAGCCCATAATTCCTCAATAGATCCGCCGCCCCTTCCTACAATTAGGACATCCATATCATTAATGGTATTTGCTTTCTCGATGGCTCTCACAATCGAGGCCGGCGCATTTTCACCTTGGACAAGAGCCGGCAATACGATGATCCTGGCAATTGGATACCGCCTTTTTATGGTGGTCAGGACATCCCTGATCGCAGCGCCTGTTGGAGATGTAATGACTCCTACAGTGTTAGGAAAAGCTGGAATCCGTTGTTTATGTGCTGGGGAGAATAACCCTTCAGCCTCAAGCTTCTTTTTTAATTGCTCATAAGCTAAAAACAATTCTCCTATACCATCCGGACGCATTTCCTTAATATAAATTTGATACTGTCCGCTTGGTTCATAGACACTGATATCACCTTTTACAATGATTTTCATCCCGTTTTCGGGATTGAATTTCATTGACCGGGACTGGCTAGAAAACATAACTGCCAGAATGCGTGCTTTCTCATCCTTTAGAGTAAAGTACATATGCCCGCTCGAGTGTCGTTTGAAGTTTGAAATTTCCCCTTTTACCAGGACATCCTGTAAATGCGGGTCAGCATCAAATTTTCTTTTTATGTATTTAGTTAAAGCATTGACTGTTAAATAACGGTGCTCTTCCATATCGAACTCCCTCAATGCAATTTAATAATGACGAAAACAAAACTGCCCTTATCTATTATAAGTTTATAAATTCCATTCGTCACGCAAACAACGATGTGGAATAAAACTTACAGGGATAAGGACAATTTCGGATCGGACTATATTTCATTAACCTGGTATAACCATATTTTTGGAACAATATCCGTTTTCCTATCTACCTTTTTGAAAAGACTTCTGAGGTGCTTTTGGCAGAAAGAAGAGTATTGTACATTAACATCGTAATTGTCATCGGACCGACCCCTCCGGGTACAGGGGTAATATAACTGGCTTTTTGTTTAACACCTTCAAAATCGACATCTCCGCATAGCTTGCCATTTTCATCGCGGTTCATTCCAACATCGATAACCACAGTTCCTTCTTTTACATGCTCGGAAGTGATAAAGTTGGCAATACCCACTGCAGAAACAAGGATATCGGCCGATTTGTATGACCCATTAAATCCTTTGTTTTCGAATGGCAGTATGTAACGGTCGCGTTATCCTTTAAGAAAAGCTGACCTGCCGGCTTTCCGACAATGTTGCTCCTGCCAACAACCACTACATGTTTTCCGGAAACTTCGATATCCATTTCTTTTAGCATCACCATGATTCCAAAAGGTGTACATGGCAGAAATGTTTCCTGCCCTGTCATCATCCTTCCGATGCTGATTGGATGAAAACCATCCACATCCTTTGAAGGCGATATTGATTCAATCACTTTTTTCTCATCAATATGCCCAGGGAGGGGAAGCTGGACAAGGATACCATGGATATCTTTATCATTATTTAATTCAGCAATTTTTGTAAGCAATTCTTCTTCGGTCAAGTTTTCTGGAAACTCTATCAGCATTGAGTTCATGCCCAGTTCCTTACAGGCCTTTTGTTTATTATTCACGTAGGTCCTGGATGCATGGTTGTTGCCAGCAAGAACTACGGCCAGGCCTGGAATGATGCCGTCTTCCTTCAATTCGTTCACTTTCAAAGCGATTTCCGTTCTGGTTTTTGCGGCAATTTCTTTTCCGTTAATCAGTTTTGCTTCCAATCTAACTGCCTCCTTTTATTTGGAGAGGACCAACAATCTGGAAGAGTGTCAAGATAACTGCTGTTTTACTTTTGAAAGAACTCCGTTAATAAACTTGCTTGACTGGTCATCTCCATATAGTTTTGCAATTTCAATGGCTTCGTCCAATATTACATTTTCCGGCACGTCATTTCGGCAGTATTTAAGCTCATAAACAGCGATTCTTAAGAGGTTCCTATCAACAGTTGCCAGACGTTCAATGGACCATTTTTCAAGATTCACCTTAATCAATTGATCAATTTCTTCCTTGTTTTCAACAACACCCAATACTAAAAGGTTTAAATAATCGTCTCCCGCTTCCCCTTCAAGAACATGTTCAATTGCAGAAGCTGGTTCCGTGCTGCTTACATCAATTTGGAAAAGAGCCTGAAGCGCTTTTTCCCTTGCCGTTCTTCTCTTCATTATACCTTTAACTCCTTTTCAAAGGACAATAAAATTATGTCCAAATTTCATCAACTATCATGATTTATTAGTAATCGTTCCATATCTAATTCCGGATAAATGCTGTTTCCAGGGAGTGAACGATGTCCGCCCTTTTATCATTTCCCATGAATTAGCAATCTGGCTGATTTAATAATCTTTAAGCACATAAATGATAATAGCATATATAAAATTACTTCGCACTGTAAGCAAAGACTTTTTTCTAAAAAGAAAAAGCCAGATGGCACCATGATGCCCCTGGCTGTCTGACATTAAACTTCCTGTTCAATCTCAGTTTCTTGCTTTTGGTTTTCAAACTGGATTCCTACAATATGAACATTGACTTCTTCTGCATCGAGTGCCGTCATATTCAAAAGGCTGCCGGATATTATCTTGAATCTTTTGGGCAACAGCAGGAATCGATACACCAAATTTCATCAAACAGTACACATCAACTTTAATGCCTGTTTCTGTCAGCTCGACTTTAACACCCTTGCCATGGTTCTTTTTCCCTAAACGCTCTACTACCCCAGTTGCAAAGTTTCCACGCATTTGTGAAACACCTTCCACCTCTGAAGCAGCAATTCCTGCGATTACTTCAATTACCTCGGGGGCAATTTCTACTTTTCCGTGACCATTGTTTCCTTGATTCATTTCCAGAATGCTGTTTTCTGTCATAAAGAACACCTCCAGATTTTCACTAAGACTTCATCACATCATACATTTCAAGAAATTTCGTATTAAACTGGCCTTCTACGAACTTTTCGTGTTCAAGCAGCTTTAAATGGAAAGGAATTGTCGTATGAATACCTTCCACGACAAATTCACTAAGCGCTCGTTTCATACGGGATATAGCTTCTTCCCGTGTGCTGCCGTATGTGATGACTTTCGCAATCATGGAATCGTAATATGGCGGTATTGAATAACCAGGATAAGCAGCTGAATCAATACGGACACCTAAACCACCCGGTGGCAGGTACATATTAATTTTTCCAGGAGAAGGCATAAAGTTTTTCTCAGGGTTTTCTGCATTGATGCGGCATTCAATTGCCCAGCCATTGAATATAACTTCTTCCTGTTTCAGCTGAAGGCTTTCCCCGGAGGCAACCCTAATCTGTTCCTTAATCAAATCCACACCTGTTACCATTTCCGTTACCGGATGTTCAACCTGTATCCTTGTGTTCATTTCCATGAAGTAGAATTTGCGATTGCTGTAGTCATATATAAATTCTACCGTGCCTGCACCTGTATAATCAACTGCTTTTGCGGCTTTTACTGCTGCATTTCCCATTTCGTTACGAATTTCGCCATCAAGTGCAGGAGAAGGGGTTTCTTCCAGTAGCTTTTGAAGTCTGCGCTGAATGGAACAGTCCCGTTCACCTAAATGAATCGTATTTCCAAAAGAATCAGCAAGCACTTGAATTTCGACATGCCGGAAATCTTCGATGTACTTTTCGATATAGACGCCTGGATTTCCAAAAGCGGTAAGAGCCTCTTGCTGGGTAATATTAATCCCTTTAATTAACTCCTGTTCGTTTCTGCGCCAGCCCGGATTCCTTTACCGCCGCCACCAGCCGTCGCCTTAATTATAACTGGAAACTCGATTTTAGCGGCAAGCTCCAATGCATCATCGATATCTTTAATTATGCCTTTTGATCCTGGTACGATTGGCACCCCGGCTTCCTTCATTGTTTCACGGGCGATGTCCTTCGTTCCCATTTTCGTTATCGCTTCAGGAGTTGGCCGACAAATGTAATATTGCATTCCCTGCAAAGTTCAGCAAAATCGGCATTTTCAGCCAAGAATCCATAACCGGGATGGATGGCATCGCAGCCAGTAAGATTGGCTACGCTGATAATATTCGTGAAATTTAAATAGCTGTCTTTAGAAGCAGTAGGCCCAATACAATACGCTTCGTCAGCAAGCTGAACATGTAATGCTTCCCGATCTGCCTCGGAAAATACAGCAACCGATTCGATTCCCATTTCCCGGCAGGCACGTATGATCCTTACCGCGATTTCTCCTCTATTTGCAATTAACAGTTTTTTTATCATCCTGTTACCGCTCCTTATTCAGGCTTTACTAAAAATAATGGCTGCCCGTATTCAACTAATTGGCCATTTTTCGCGAGTACCTCAACGATTTCGCCATTTATTTCAGCTTCGATTTCATTAAATAATTTCATGGCCTCAACAATACATACAATTGAGTCATTTGACACTTTAGAACCTGTTTTAACGTACACATCCGTATCCGGAGATGGAGAGGCATAAAAAGTTCCGACCATTGGAGATGTAATTTTATGTAGATTGGATGTTTCTGTTTCTTTAACAGGCTCTGGTTGCACTTCTTCCTGTTTTGCTTCATGCTTCACAGCAGAAGGTGCAGATACTGGTGCCTGATGCTGAGCCTGAACTGGAGCGGAAATAGCTGCATGAGGAACAGCGCTTGCAACCATAACGGTTTCCGCAGCGTTCTTTTTCATTTTAATTTTAGAACCCTCATGTTCAAAAACGAATTCATCAATGCTGGACTGATCGACCAGTTTTATCAATTCACGGATTTCCTGTACTTTTAACATTACGAAAGCACTCCTTGTCCAACTTTTTTAATATTTTTTTAATAGGCAGGTCTAGTCTTTTAAGTGCATGCAACATCCATTTTTATGACTAGATACTAATACTATACGATAATACCTAGTAAAAGTTCAATAATGGATTATTTACACATAAAATAAATTCTTTGAAATTTCTCCTATCTACATCTTAAACGTTTCTAGCAAAAAAGTGAAATTTCCAAGTTTGAAATTAACTTTAAAAACGAAGATGGCACCCCGATTGGGATGCCTGTTTTTTGGAATGTATATAAGAGGAGAGCCCCTTTATTCTGATATAACCTTATTTAGCAGGCTGAAATTTAACAGCCACATAATTCATTTCTTTAAATTCGTTTTTAACCTGGCGGATGATTTCATTTGCGGCAGCTGCGGATGATTTCTTTTTGGATTTAACTGTAATGCGAACCTCTTCTCCATCTGCCCGTACCAGCGCATCCTCATAACCCATGGCTTTAATTAATGTTTCAAGCACTTCTTCCTTTTGGGCAGCTTCATTTAATTTCTGCATTTGATCATATGCTTCGCTGCGTTTGTCTGCGGGCAAATCAGTCGAAGCTACTTCATCGCGTAGATTTTCAATTTGCTGACTGCGTTTGTCCTCAAGCTCCATGCGAAGTGACTCAAATACTTCATCGCTTGCTTCTGAGGTAACAACTGTTTTGCCTTCTGTTTTCTTTGATGCCACTGCTTGTTTCTTTACTGTACTATCCTTGGCTTTTTGCTCTACTGCTGTAAAGTCTGTGCTTTTCTGTTCAGGAGAAGTAATGTAATACACTGATAAAACCACCACTAATGATAACATCGTTAATAACCAGACTGTTTGTTTTTTCAATAACATGAATAAGTCCCCCTTTTATTTTTTAGGCATTACAGCAACACGATGGCTTGGTACACCCAGCGCTCTCGTAACTGCTTCAATGATCCATTTTTTCACTTGAATATCTTCAGCACCCTTGGCTACTACGAGAACACCTCTAATTTCAGGTTTTTTCGTTTCCACTATGATTGGAACTTCCTTATCT
This sequence comes from Neobacillus sp. PS3-34, assembly GCF_030915465.1. GTDB lineage: Bacteria > Bacillota > Bacilli > Bacillales > Cytobacillaceae > Neobacillus_A. The sequence goes on along the minus strand of NZ_CP133267.1, from coordinate 3,750,183 downwards.
CCATTACGTGTAATGACCAGCTGTTCATCAACTGACGAATCCTCAACCTTACGTGTTCCGCCTTCTTTATCTGTCTCATTGGTTGTCTGATTTTTTAATACTCTATTTTTTTCAAGAACCTTTGTTTCTGAGGAATCAATATTTACAACAACTCTTACATCTTTTACACCGAGCATTGCTTCCAGAGCGTCTTTCAATTGGCTTTCATATGCCCTTTCATAATTCGATATGTCCTTGTTGCTTGATGATTTTTTTATGCCAAAAGCCGGAACCTCCTCGGTTTTGGCTGCTGTGCTCTTCATTGACGTCAATGCTGGGCTGGCTGTTTTATCCTTAAAAAGAATATTGCCCGCCAGCATGAATGCTGCCCCGATGCAAAGGACAAGCAGCATATATTGGTATTTTCCAGCTTTTTTTTCTGATGGCTTTTCATTAGACAGCCATTTTTTCAGCCATGAAAACGGCCCATTTTCCTTATCCATTCTTACTGGTTCGCCCCCCTTCAATTGAAACTTCGATTGCTTTTACTGATACATTCCATTGCTTTGAGAGAAAAGCCGCGACCTTTTTTGCTGGTTCTGTGTTTTTTTTCGATGGAAGAGGTGCTTCTGTATCAATATCAATTTGCTTTACAGCTTCCACAGTCTCTATTTCCTTGTCTGGATGTTTCAGAAGAACCGTAACCTTTTGCAGGTTTTCAGGAAAGGTTTGATTAGTCTTTTCATCTGCTAAAATGTCAATTTTGGCAATTTCTAATCCAAACTGGTCCATCAATTCCCCCTCTACACCCTTTTTAAGCTGGACAGCCATTTCTTCTAAAATATATGCATGTTGGGAGGCTTGTATTTCTTTTTTCTTCATTTCTATTAAATTTTTCATATTTTTTTCACCTGGCGTTTCCAAAGCTGGTATGGAGGCTATCGCTGTCTCGAAATCCTTCGAAATGAGCTTCATTACCGGCGTAAGAATAATGGCGATCAATAGAAGGCCGGTAACAATTTTAATGTACTTTCTCATGTTCGAATTAGGCAGGAGCATATCGATTACGGATGCCAGCAGAATGAACAAAATAATATTAGTTATCCACTCTATTAAAAAACTCATCTTTTTCCCCCTACCTCATCATCATCGTTAAGTTTCCCGCCGCGACAATGACTGTAATGCTCAGAAAGAACATCAGGGAGACGATGCCTAAAGCTGCAAATACGTAGATGACACTCTTACTGATGATATCGAGGCAGGAAATTACAGGACCGCCACCCAGTGGCTGCAGAATAGCCGCAGCAAATTTATAGGTAAACGCAATCATCAAAATTTTAATTGCAGGAAAAGCTGCAATAATTAATAAAATGGCTACACCCGCTATGCCGACTGTGTTTTTCAGCAGGACAGACGCACTAATAACCGTGTCTGTCGCATCAGTAAACACTCTTCCAATTACAGGAATAAAGTTTCCGGTAACAAATTTCGCTGTTCTGATTGCTACCCCGTCAGTCACTGCCGCGGAAGCACCCTGAACGGATATGACTCCTAAAAACACCGTCAGGAATAGGCAAGGAGCCCGATGCTCCAATTTCTTAACAATTGTGATAACTGGCTTACCTTATGCTGTTCTGACATCGTGCTGACAATGCTCAGCAGGGCTGCGAGAAATAGGAGGGGCAGAATTACATATTGAATGAAAAGGCCGCTCGTATTCATTAAAAAAAGAATTACTGGATGAAAAAACGCAGCAGATACAACTCCCCCAGAAGAGGCAATTAAAGCAAGAAGAAGAGGTATAAGCGCGAGAACAAACGAGATCATCGTACCAATCGCTTCGTTCGTATAGTTAATAGCGACATGGAAGCTGTTTAGGGCTATGATTACTAGGACCATAAAGACAATGGAATAGGCTACCTTGCTAATCGCACTTTGTTCAAATGCGTTTTGCATGGATTGGAGGAGCATGCTGAAAATGGTTAACATGATCAGCGATCCAAGCAGCTTTCCATTGACAAAAAATTCATGGAAGGCAAATTTTATGATTCCCTGTATCCATTGCTTAAAAGAGAACTTCTTGTCCCCTTTAATGAAATCGTAGAGGCTCCCTTTCTGGCTTTCCGGTAAAAACCCCCCGTATTTATTCATTACTTCCTCCCAATAGGATTTCAGCTCTGTAAAGTCCAGCGACTTTAGTTGTGAATCAACCAGTGCTTGAGGAGAAACGGGAATTTGTCCTTCATCGTTTTTTTGGGAAGCCTGTACACCTGGAGTGTATAAAAAACAGAATACAAGAATGATAATAGGAATAATCTGCAGCCTCTGCTTCACTTTTTCACCTCTTTAATTAAGAAATGGCACCCTCATCAGCCTGGTATTAATTTTATGATTGTTTCAATCATGACCGTTAAAATGGGGATGCCCATAGCGAGAATCAGGATTTTGCCGGCTAATTCTATTTTTGAGGCAATTGCCCCCTGGCCTGCATCCTTGGTGATCTGAGTGGCAAATTCAGCAATATAGGCAATCCCGATTATCTTCAGAATCGTTTCGACATAAACCATGTTCACTTTTGCATTGACAGCCAGTTTTTCTAGCATAAAGATAATTTCATAGATTTTATCAACGAGAAATAAAAAGATGACACACCCTGTAAAAACAACCAGCAGGAACGCAAAGTTTGGTTTTTGCTCCTTAATAATCAATGCCAGGAAGGTGGCAATCAGTCCGACCCCGACTATTTTTAGAATCTCAATGGCAAAGCCCCCCTTTCTATTGAAATAAAAAGACGGATTTAATTTTTTGGAAAAGGTCATCAACAATGGACGCTACCTGAAACAATATATAAATAAAGCCAAAAAGAGTTACCCATTGCGCGTATTCTTTTTTCCCAACCTGGTCCAGGACAGTGTGCAGGAATGCGACGACAATTCCGACCCCTGCTATTTTAAAAATAATATCAACATCTAAGCCCATCGCTTTTCCCCCTAAATCAATAAAATGGTGAGTAATAATCCTGATAGAAAACCAAGACTTTTAACCATCTTTTCGTACTTGGCCTGTCTTTCGCTTGCATCCGCTTCTTCCCTTTCAAGATGAGATAAAGTGAGCATGATTTGCTTTTGCTGGGAATATCGGTCATGCCTTCCAAGCGTCTCACCGAACTGGTTCATAATTTCAAATTCCCCCTGCTTTAAGGCCGTCATTTTCCAAACTTCCTTTAAGCTCGATTCCCACGCTTCCTTTACTGTCGTTTCTGTCCCAGTTAATTTTTTAGCAAATGCTTCAAAAAACCAGGATAGAGGCTTGGACAACTGGGTCGACAATCTCCTTGCTGCTTCGTGCAACGGAGTGTGGCCATACATTATTTCTGCCTCAAGCGATTGAAGTGCTGATTTCAGCTGGCGCAGCTGCCTTGGCCTTTCGCTTAAATGCCTTGCCGCTTCAAATCCCGTCCAGGTGGTAGCAGCAATAATGAAAATGGCTCCAATTATTTTCATCATTTAGGTCACTCTCACTTTTTGATTCATTTCCATGCCATTCCCATCTAATATTTGGGTAATGGTACCAGGGCCTTTTTTGCGGGTAAGGACGACAAAACGCTGAAAAATTTTACGGTCAATTATTTCCTTTAAGGATGGTCTGTTATGAATTTCTGCTAGCGAGTTTCCATGTGTTGTCATGATTAATTTAATCCCTGCATGTATTGCTTCCATAATGGCCTCTGCATCTTCTTTTCTGCCTATTTCATCCACAACAAGAACATCAGGGCTCATGGAGCGAATCATCATCATCATGCCTTCGGCTTTTGGACAGGCATCCAAAATATCAATCCGCGGGCCAAAGGTTAATTGTGGTATGCCATTTATACATCCCGCAATCTCCGAACGCTCGTCAATCACCCCTACTTTTTCTGCCTGGAACCCTCTTCGTGAGTCCCCTGTTGAGATGATTCTGGCTATATCCCTCAGAAGTGTGGTCTTTCCAGTCTGTGGGGCACCGATGATCATGGTATGCCGCCAGCCTTCCTCTCTGATGAATGGGATTAGTACTTCAGCTATACCTAGCTTTTCTTTCGCGATCCTGATATTAAAAGAAGAAATGTCTCGAATAGCCTTTACTCTCCCCTGCTCGAGGATTACCTTGCCAGCCAGTCCGATTCGATCGCCTCCTGCGACGGTAATATATCCGCGCTGCAACTCTTCTTCCATCGTATAAATGGAAAAGTGGCTGATTTTATTCAATAGCTGAACCGCATCCTCCGGTAAAACTGAATAGGATAAAAAATGTGGAATTCCATTCATAGTGATTTCAATCGGACGATGAATGCGTACTCTAATTTCTTCTATTTCTTTCTTTTGAACCGGAGGGATGCGGTCGATGATTTCTGCAATGCTTTTAGGCAAGAAACGAAGGATAGATTCCATATAGCTGCCTCCTGGCGCTTGTCTCATTAGTTAAAATGTATGCCTTCCTGTACACTTTATGACTTTCATTTCAGGCAAATCTTTTAAACTTCCAATTCACATTCAGATTTACTGTATGACCTGCTACAACTTGCTACTATTAAAAACCGTGTGTAGCATTTTAAAGCACTTTTGCACGTAATGTATAAAGCAGGCTAAATATGAGGGGGAAATGAAGTGTACAACAGCAATTTTCCAAACCCAGGAATTCACTCCGGGATTCAGGTTGAACGGCAATCTTCCAATTTGATAAAAGTGATTGGACAGGGAGAAATATCTGTACCGCCAGATATGGCACAGGTAAGTATCGGGGTCATTACTGAAAGCAAAGTTTTGCTTGAGGCACAACAGCAAAATTCAAAGGATATCCAAAGGGTACTGAACTCTTTACACGCCTTAGGCATCCCAAATAACAAGATTCGCACCTTCGATTACCGGATTGATTCCGAGTACGATTATATAGAGGGGAAACAAGTTTTTCGGGGATTCAAGGTTACTCATTTGCTAGAAGTAAAAATAGAAGACTTAACAAAGATTGGGACAATTATCGATACCACAATAGAGAACGGTGCCAATTATGTATCAAATATTCAATTCAAAAGCAGCAGGAAAGAATATTATTATCAACAAGCTTTAACCGCAGCGGTAAGTAATGCGATTCAGAAAGCTGAAACGATTTCTGCAAAACTAAGAGTCCGCTTAAATCCAATTCCTTTTCGAGTTTCCGAAGGCATGGAGGAATCCCCACGGCCGTTTTACCAACCTGGTACTTTTGTAAAAGGCGCTACCTCCACCTCAATTGAACCTGGGGAAATGTCCATCAAGGCAACAGTAACAGCTGATTTTCATTATTTTTCCTATTAAAGAATACTCACCGATTGGCGAGCCTTTAAGGGCGAAGACAAAAAGCATAGTTGCCCTTATACTTTCTTATTAGCTAATCAAAAGGACTGCCATAAGAACAGTCCTTTTAGGTTGTCGACAAAAGGGGTTTGGAATGTTCTCATTCCAAACCCTTTTTGTCGATTTTATTAGGTTTTCACCTAAGGTTAGACCACCCCTTAGGGGCAGCCTCTAGGCCATTACTGAACCTCTCCATGTCCAGTTGGCCATCTTTTTAAGATTCAAGGCAGCGAGAGAGTAATCATCGCCTGCATGGACAATTTTTTAAGACCCCTCAGGGTTGTCCAACGCATGCCATGCTTTTCTTTTGCATCTGCGGATACGCGCTCAATCGATTTCTTGCGCTTCGCATAGATCTCTTTTACCTCTTGTTAATGCCTCAGTTGGTCAACTTTCTCTACATACTCTTGCCAGATATGCCGTGTCACTACCTTTTGATGATCCTTGCTATCTGTACATTTGGCTAAAATGGGCAGGTGGAGAAAATATGCTTTGGGGATTTATATTCCCGATATCCCTCTTTATTGGTGGTCGAATACTTCAAGACCTTGACTAAGTCATAAATGAAAGAGAAATCAAGAGCCGATTCCATCTTACAGACCAAATGGCCCTGAGGAACACGGTGGTCTAAAGCAACCATTTCATGTTGAGCTCTTTGGGTTGGGCTGTTTTTCGAAAGCACCTTCATCACCTCTAGCGTTATACGTATCTATTTTAAAATAGGCTTGGTTCTATTACCACACTACCTTTCGAAACCCTGTTGATTGGAGTGGAGGGCGCGAGACTCCTGCGGGAGCAGCGGGACAGGTGAGACCCCACAGACGCAGTGCGCCGAGGAGGCACACCGCCCGCCCCGCGGAAAGCGAGTGCCTGGAATGGAGATCAACAGACCCATTCTAAGACAGACTAAAATAAAAAGCCTGTAGGCAAGCTCGATTTTCATCGAGTTTGTCTACAGGCTGAAAGGACTGCCATAAGAGCAGTCCTTTTATGTTTATTCATGTTTTTTTACCATCTCGTATAATTGCATTTCAGTTAATGGGCAATTATAATGCTCGCGGATGATTCCTTTTTTATCGATCACAAACGTTTCGGGCTGCGCTGTCACATTATATACCTTTGAAACATTCGCATTGTAGTCGAATAAATAAGTCGAAGTCGTCTTATTTTTTTTCACGAACTTTTTGACCCGATCTCTGGTTTCCCCTCTGTCAATTATCAATAGCTTATATTTATCCCCATATTCCTTTTCAAAAGCTTCCAGCTCAGGGGACTCCTCTACGCACGGAGCACACCAGGTCGCAAAATAATTTAAGATTATCATGTGTCCTTTATAATCTGAAAGCTTTATTTTCCTGCCTTCCAAGTTTTCGAGCTCAAAGTTGTAGGCTTTGTCACCTACATCCGTTTTTTTGCCTTTATTCACCAGACTATAAGCAAAGAAAACAAACATGCCCATGACAAGAAGCAGGATGAGTATTTTAATACCCCGCTTGTTCATTGTTCTTCCTCCTGAATGCGGAATTCAATAATATCAGCTGTTTTTTCATAAACCAGCCCTTTAAACAATATCCTTCAGCTTCAGTATTATTGATCCAGCTGTTTTAAGAACTCGATTTCTTTTTTTAATTTTGCTTGCCGCCTTCCTAAAATCATCATGTATCCAAAAATGATCAGCCAGATTACTGAGTATGCTCCGTATAAAAAGTTCATTTTTATTCCCTCCTATTTTTCAAGCTCTTCTCTTAATTTTTCTTTATAGTGATTTACTTTTATTTTCATATTTTCTAAAGCTACTCCCTTTTGAAGCAGATAGCTGTAAAGGAAGGTTAATGCTGCAATGGAAACCAAAAGTGCCACCAGCATATTCGGCTCAATTCCGCCGCCCTTTTGTGATGGTCCATCACCAAAAACAATTGGATGGAATTTGGACTGCCACCACCGGATAGCGAAAAATACAATCGGTACATCGATGAAGCCGATAATGCCAAACACAGAAGCCAGACGAGCTTTCTTATCCCACACCCCATCCATCTGGCGAATCATGATATAAGCCAAGTAAATGAACCAAAGAATCAATGTTGTAGTAAGTCGGGGTTCCCATGCCCACCAGGTGTTCCAGGAAGACTTCGCCCAAATTGGACCTGTCGTTAAAACAATCGTCGTAAAGACAACTCCTATTTCAGCTGATACATACGCATATGTGTCAAAGATCCGTTTTCTCTTTGCCAAATATAAAATGCTAAATACAAAGGTGATGAAAAATGCCAGGAAAGCACACCACGCAGATGCAACATGGAAGTAAAAAATCTTCTGTACCACTCCCATTGTTTTTTCAATACTAGAGTAGATGAATATCAGATAAATTGAGGTTAAAACCGAAACTACAGTTGCGCCGAATAGCAATTTGGGGACAATCGGGCTTTTCTCAGCAGAAAACTGCGATTTTAACAGTGCAGCCGATCCCTCTCGAGATTTACGCTCATCTCTTATACCTCCAGAATATATTCGATTAAGATAAAGCAAAGGACAAAAAAGATAACATCATAGGCAGAGATTAGTTGAATCCATGCCATAGCACTTGATACCTTTTCAATATTGGTTAAGATAATTCTTGTTGCCTGGACTGCGCCAATCAAAATAGGACTTGTGATGGGAAAAAGCAAAAGCGGCAGCAGCATTTCACTACTTTTTGAATTAGCAGCAAGCGCTGCCAGGAAAGTACCGATGCTGATAAATCCAAAGCTGCCTATCAATAATACTAATAAGAAATAAGAAAAATGTCCCAATATCTGAAAATCAAACAGCAGGAACAAGAATGGCAGGGATACTAATTCTACCACCATGATCATGGTAAAATTAGCCAAGAATTTACCGAGGAAAATACTCGATGCATCCATTGGGGCAATCATAAGCCCCTGCATCGTATCATTCCGCTGTTCCCCTATAAAGGACCGATTCAAGCCAAGTATTCCGGCAAACACGATAATTACCCAGATAACCCCTGGAATGACAGCTCTTGTGGTATTGTTGGCAGGATCAAATGCAAAGCTGAATACCAGAATGACCAAGCCTGCGAAGATGATCATGGTTGCCAAGACCTGCTTCGTCTTTAACTCTGAATATAAATCTTTTTTCGCGATTAAGAGGGCTGACCTGAGCAGCATCATGACACTCCCTCCACTTGAAGCTGATATTTTTCCGAAACAAAATTTAATGCTTTTTCTTCCAGGCTGAAGTCATCTGCTATTTTCCCATTTTTAATGATAATGATCCTATCGCATATTTCTGTTGCCTGTTTGAAATCATGTGTAACCATAATCGTTGTGGTACCTTTTTCCTTCATAGAAAGGATTACATTGTTTAAAATCGATATTGCCCCTTGATCCAAGCCTGTATGCGGTTCATCCAATAGCAGAATCGGCGGTTCATGGATAATTGCTCGTGCAATGGCTATTCTCTGGATCATCCCTCTTGAGAAGTTTTTGACAGGTTCGTTTAAAAAGAAGGAAAGACCGACCTCTTTTACCAGTTCTACTGCCCTCTCTTCAGCATTTTTCACTCCATACAAATCACCAAAAAATACAAGGTTTTCCTTAGGAGAATAATGGTCATAAAGTAAACTGGAGTGAGGTAAATAGCCGAGCATATTTTTTATTTCCAGCTGATTTTTCCTTAAATCCAGCCCGTTGACCTTCACGTGACCGGAAGTGGGTTTAATTAATGTTGCAAGAACCTTTAATAGAGTGCTTTTCCCGGCTCCATTAGGTCCCAGAATGGCAACCGTTTCTCCCTTTTTTATTGAAACGTCGATTCCACGCAGGATTAGTTTATTGTCTGCCTGTTTTATAAGCTTCTTTATTTCAATCATCTGCAGCACCTCCCATTCCAGCTGTTACTCGACGAATTTGCGAAGATTTAATTTTACTTGGACAAGGTGCTGCTTGTATGCCTGGAGTTTCGCAAGGTAATCCTCTTCAGACATTTCACCATTGCCGTGCGTCTCTTCTAGTTCAAGAATTTTATCCATTATTACTTTTTGTTTAGCCATTAAATGTTTAAACGCTTGTTCTTCTTTATCAGATCCGATTCTTTCCGCTTCCAGTCTATCTTTCCTTTTAAAATAGCCATAGTATGAAATGCCCGCAAAAATTATCACTAGAAGAATGATTAACAGAACGTGCGGATTGAAGCGGTGAAGGGGTGACTGTGCCCACATCCGAAGATGACCTGGATTATGGAAGGGAGGTGCAGAATGTGTAACATTTCCAGTCTTCCCTTTTTCAGTTTCCGCATTGGCTGTTGCTGCTGCATTAGCTTTAGGCTGCTTATCTTTGTTGTAAATCATTGTGAAGGATTGGTTTACCTTAATTCCTTCAACACTGTAACCAACGTATTTTTGGTCTTCAAATTTAAATTGGCCCTGATTGGTGAATTGAACCCCTTTAAACTCAACACTTCCCATGCCTTCGGGTACTAGCACCTGCATGACTTGAACTGGGTAATCAAATTTAAAATTGATTTCCTTTCCTTTTGGCATCCGGTAACTATAGGGAAGAACAAGTGTCTGATTTGCCGGGAATGGGTCTGTTGTAATAAAACCTTGTGAACTTTGTTTTATAGCAATCTTATTGTCCAAAAAATTTAAATCCTTTGCTCCTTCAGGGAGTGAAACCTTCAACACAGCCTCACTCTTTCCATCACCCTTATACTCTTCATTTGATGGATTGGTATAGTTCACCATATTCATCATATTGGTGGATCCATCCTCTGCAGGGCTGACAACAAGATATTGCATATCAATTGATATCTTCTTTTCTGATGCCGCAAAAGCGTTCACTGGTATGAATAGCAGCAGTCCAAGGAAGAAGATGGTGATTTTTCTGATCACTTTTCTTCCCCCTTTTTCTTTTTATGCCCCTGCATTGCCACTTCAATTTCGTTTTCTATCTCTGCCATTAAGCCTTTATCGACCAGTTTTTCTGCGGCTTGTTCATCAGCTTTCATTATGGCTGCAATTTGGCTTTCGTATTGTCCTTTTAATATCTTGTAATCGTTCTCGGATATTTTATCCATCTTGTACTCGAACTCTATTTCATTGAGTGTCGTAAAAAGAGCTTCCTTCATGCTGGCAGAGTCAGCAGATTTTATTCCGAACTGCAGATAGGCATCCCACTTGAATAATGGTGACAGGATTAAGAAAAGGCAGCCAAGCACAAGAACAGCAGTAAAGACCATTGAAATGATTGAAATATCCTCCATTTTGTCCACATCCTAAAAATACTTTTTTCGTTCCTCATCGATTATGGAAGAGAGAATTTCATTTTCCAACTCATCCTTCTTGTTCTGATCCTCTAAGGATGGACCGGTTTCCCCTTTTTTCTTCACCCATTTTCGAAGGATAAAAAACAATGCCGCTCCCGCTCCAATAATCGCTGCAAAAGGAAGGATCCAGGCAGCCAGGCTAAAGCCGCTTTTCTCCGGTGCAGTCAGAATTTCTTCCCCGTAAATCTTCACGTAATAATCACGGATCTGGTCCTTATCCATTCCTTTGTTCATCATTCCAACAAGATCTTTTTTAAATTCTTTCGTTAAATTACACGTATTGGGATCACATTCAAAGTGATCCTGCCGCACCCGCACGTGCAGGAAAACTGTGACGCTACAGCTTTAAATTCTGCGGACTTGTAGTCAATTTGTTTCGCTTGAGCATGAATGAACGACCATTGGAGTGCTAATATTAAAACTAAAACCCCGAGGAGAATTTTGTTTTTTACGTTAAAACACCTCTCTGCGCACTCCGGTATATCGTGGAGTAACATTTTGGTATTTTCCGTTCCACACTGCAAATAGCGAACCGATTACAATCATGAAGGAACCAATCCAAAGCCAGTTCATCATTGGGTTGACCTTTACTATAAAGGTTCCACGGCCATTGTCTTCCCAGGCACTAAGGACAATGTATAAGTCTTCCTTAAAGGAAGAAATAATCGCGACTTCTGACGAAGGCTGATCCCAATGCCCGTAAAATACTTTTTCTGGCTGGAATGTTCCAAGTAGTTTCCCGTCCTTAAATACGGTAACATCAGCATAGATGATGTCGTTGATTCCTTCCTTGCGCTGGTCGAGCTTATCGTAATTGATGCGGTAATCCTTAATCTCAATGGATTTCCCAAGGTCAATTGTCTTCATTGTCTGCAGGTCATAGTTTTGTGAACCAATGATGCCCATCGTAATAAAAGCAATCCCAAGGTGAACCATATAGCCTCCGTAACGGCGGCGGTTTTTGCTCATTAAGCGATAAAGGGCGACAAGTGGATTTTCGCCTGTCATCTTTCTTCTTGCTTTAACACCGCGGTAAAACTCGAGATAGTGTGTAATCAATAACAACGCTATTACTCCGTATCCAATAACTGCCCATACTTTTTGAATACCGAGGATCACCATCAGGATCATGGCTGTAACAGCAAGGAAAGCTGGAATCATAAAATTCTTTTTCAAGTTTTTTACTGTGGATCTTTGCCATGCAAGCAATGGGCATACCGCCATGACAAACATCATCGATAATAGTATTGGAGCTTCCACCTTGTTAAAGAAAGGCATCCCTACGGTTACTTTTGTGCCCCGAACAGCCTCTGAAACAAGGGGGAAAATTGTTCCCCAGAAGACAGCAAATGCCGCGCCGACAAGGAGCAGATTATTAATTAAGAAGCTGCTTTCCTTTGAAACAAAGGAATTGAATTCCCCTGCGCTGCGTTTAATCAGGTTATAGCGGCTCATCAGGATATATAGTGCGCCAATGACAGCAACACCCATAAAAATTAAGAAATACAGACCAAGATTGGAGTTGGCAAATGCATGGACAGAGGTAAGTACACCACTGCGTACAAGGAAGGTGCCAAATAGTGTCAGCGCATATGAAATAATAATTAAGCTAATATTCCATACCTTCAACATGTTTTTCCGTTCCTGGATCATGACAGAATGGAGGAAGGCGGTTGCTGTAAGCCACGGCATAAAGGATGCATTTTCGACCGGATCCCATGCCCAATATCCGCCCCAGCCCAATTCAACGTATGCCCACTGGCCTCCAAAAATATTTCCAAGGGAAAGGAATAACCACGCAATGATGGTCCAGCGCCTTGTCATCTTAATCCAAAAATCATCCATATTCTTCATAATCAGCGCTGCCATTGCAAAGGCAAATGGAATGGATAGTCCAACATAACCAAGGTATAAAGTGACTGGATGAATGATCATACCCGGATTTTGCAGCATTGGATTTAATCCTTTTCCCTCTGTGGGTACTTCGCTTAATAGGACAAATGGCTTTGCAACAAAACCAAGTATAAAAAAGAAGAAGACAGCGTTTGCTAATAAAATGGATACAATATAGGGAACCATCGGGTTTCCCTTCATTTTTCTTGAATAAGTAATCATCAGCATATAAAGAGTTAAGAAAAACGTCCATAATAAGAGCGATCCTGAGTTCCCAGCCCATAAAGCAGTTAGTTTGTAGATGATAGGCAATTCACTGCTGGTATAATCCCTTACATATTCGTATTGGAACTGGGAAGAACCAAGAAGGTAAAATAACGTGATCATTGCCAACCCGGCACAAATGAAAAGGCCAATCACGCCCCCTTTGCCACTGTTAACAAGTTTTTGATTTTTTGTACTTATCCCTAAGGTCATAATCAGAAGGGAATAAATTGCTAATGCCAAGCCTATAAAGATTGTTGCATTCGCGAATAAATACATGTCGTCACCTTCTTATTGGTTTGCTTCTTATTTTTGGTGCGGTGGTTTATTCAGAAGTTTTTCATGTTTCTTAGGATCATAGTCTTTCATATCCTTGCCCTCATACTTTGAAGGGCACCTAGTTTTAACGGTTTCTGCTTTAAATGTGTCCTTTTTGGTCGGAGACCCCTGTAAAATCGTTATGACTCCTTCTGAAAAATTATCCGGTTTAATACCATTGTGAACTACATGCAGCAGATTTCCTTCATTGTCCCTTACATCGAACTTTAATTCGATTTTGTCTGCATCCCATTGAATCGATTTTTCTATCAATAGTCCTTCGACAGTAACATAATCATCTTTGTGATTCTCCTGCGTAGCGAGAAGCTGTTTTAATGTCAGTTCGATTCCGCTCGAGCCAGGAGTCGCGGCCATCAGAAGGAAAACTATTGCACCCGCGATAATAAAGCCTCCAAGCATGACAATTGTATTCTTCTTCATCTTTATCCACCTCTCTAAATTAATTTTTTCATTTCTTCTTCATATGTCTCTTGATCAATCTTGCCGTTTAATAGTTTTTTGCGAAGTTCTTTTTTTTCTTCTGCGTTAGATAATCTGCTTTCTTTCCTCACAACTTGTTTCTTCTGTCCCTTTTTGTTTTTGCTTGCTGCTTTTGCCTGAGTTCGTGAGCCCTTCAATCCCAGGAATACAAAGGCTCCGGCAATTATGAGTGAAACCCCTATAATCAGAGCACCTGGTATGCCGATAATCGGCTGTTTCACCTCAGAACTTTCTCCATTTCCGGAATTGTTTAAAACCTGGTCAGTCGCTGTATTACCGCCATTAACTCCAGTATGATTTTCATCTTTTGGAGGCTGCTTTTTATCAATTGCCGCTAATGTAGATTCGGTTCCGTCCTTTTTATATGACATTCTATAATTAACACGATTGTCTTTTTTTACATTTTTGTAAGAGTAATAATAGATGTCTTCTCCATATTCGCTCTTTGAAGTGTTTTGAGGCTGGGGATCAAACTTAATATTCTTAGCATTAATCGGTGCATAAAAAATCACATCTAACTGATCAATATCAGCTGGTGGTGTAAAATGATAAGCAAAGCTTTTTGTATCTTTCATGGCAATTGGATTTGAATAATACTCAACTACAAATTTATAAGTTTCGTTATTTTTGATAGGAGATTTCGGTTTCCAAGAAATAATTCCATTGGCCTTATCTACGTCATATGGGCGTTGAACCTCTGGCTTTGATTCGGATGGAAACTCAGCCACTAGATAGACTTGAAAACTTTTTTCTTTTGTAGGAACTTTTATTTCGATTTTTCCATCAAAATCATTACCGCTTTTATTAACAATTGTCCCATATTGCCCTACCAGCAGAGATGGCTGGTCCTTTTGCCATTTTTCCGGATAGTCAAATTCAGGCATGACCTGTATTTGCATTTGTTTATAAGGAAACTGGCCGGCTTGAAATGCTCCTTCTGCATAAACATTTTTGAAGGTAATATTTGATATAAATGATGTGATAACTAATAAAGCCAATAACTTCTTCAGCATACTAATCCCCCTTGACTTGGAAAAGCCATTATCTAAATGCAGGATTTTCCAACATAGCCCTCTTCGAAATAAATATAATCTTTCATGAGGCCGAATAGTTGAAGCACTCTTGAACATTTTGTTAAAGGAGGATTTTCGTTACTTTTTTGACAAAAAATCACCACAAAATGTTCACATATCAATTCCTGTTGAATTCAAAAATAAAAACCCTCCAGCAAAAAGAAGGAGGGAATTAGTATATTATTTAATTTGGAGGGATCGGATATAGGAAACAACATCTGAAATTTCTTCCTCTTTCAACTGGCGGACTCCATCAAGTCCTTTGAGGGATGGAGACATTCGGGTTTTCTCCCGGCCATAAGCCGTATCAATCCATATTTGTTTATCCGTTGTATATTGTAAATATTGAGGATTAGCAAGAGCAGTCCCCATCTTCAATTTTCCTGCTCCACCTTCACCATGGCAGCTGAGACAGTATAGATTGTAAAGTCTTCTGCCATTTTCAGGTTCGCCAGCAATCTTTCCAGGGGTCTTAAAATCTATTTTTTTCTCCTGCCAGTCTCGCATAAAAGCAACAAGATTTTTAATATCCTTCTCAGAAATTCTTTCCTTATATGCCGGCATCAGGGTCCCTTCTCTGCCAAATTTCACGTTATTGTATAGGTCCTTATCCGAGAGAGAACTCAGGAGCTGCTCGTTATTAATAGAGGTACCCACATTTGCTCCTTCGCCTTTTCCTGTCTTGCCATGGCAGGAAGCACAATGCTGATTATAAATTTTTTCTCCGGCTTCTATCGCTTTAAAATCCTTGTTGTCTTTGAAACTACTATTGTTGAATAAGACAATAATCCCTAGAGTAATGAGTAGGTAACTGCCTACTAATAGTTTTTTCATGGGAATCCCCTTACTTTGGATCAGGCGTTGGAGTTGGCTCACCTAAGTCTTTGTACTTCTCTTTAATTAAACGGTTAATTTCCTTCAGACTTTTTCCATCTCGTTTCATTTGTACCGCCTCCCGGGCGATATCAATACAAGTGTCTCACGATATACTCATAGGGTCCCATTCTTCAACTGCATTATTCGACCCCATCTTATTTACATAGCAGTCAAGATTGCTCTCGTGCCCATCTGAAACACCACATCCGCAATAGCAGGGAACCGACGCAAGGACTTCTGGATATTTAGAAGCCATAATATATGTTTCTTTAACTTTGTCTGATGAATTAAGCACATAATCAGGTAACGGCTTATGCTTTTTATCGAGCGTCATATTTTCCTTATTGGAGGTACATCCAGATAACAGGCCAACTGCAAGAAGGTGTAAGAAAAACAGAAGTGAATCGTTTCATCATTGTCACCCCTTTTAAATAAAGATTATTTAAATTTCAAACTTATTTTAGCAAAAAATAACTAGGTAATTATCGTACAAATCTTACTATTTAGTGAAGTCCTTCAAAAATTCCACAATTAATAACAATTCAAATATTTATTATTTAAACTAAAAAAGCCCCAGCGCGAATATTCGCGCTGAGGCTTTTAATAAGTAAGGTTTTCATAATCTAGTTCCAGCGCCCAGCAACAGGGCGGTTCCACTTTTTAATTACGCACGTGATACATATGTGCTGTCAGTTGTGTTGATGATTAATCGGTCACCTTGGTTTACGAAGAAAGGAACCTGAACTGTCAGGCCAGTTTCAACAGTAGCAGGCTTTGTTCCGCCTGAAGCTGTATCCCCCTTGATTCCTGGTTCAGTTTCAGTAACTTCAAGTTCTACCGTATTCGGAAGTTCAACACCAAGTGTCTCTCCATGATACATCATGATGGAAACTTCCATATTCTCTTTAAGAAATTTGAGCTCATACTCAATTGCTGTTGCTGGAAGCTCAATTTGCTCATAGGATTCATTATCCATGAAAATATGCTGATCGCCGCTTGCGTATAGGTATTGCATTCTGCGGTTGTCAATTTGTGCTTTTGCCACTTTCTCACCAGCACGGAAAGTTTTTTCCTGGATAGCACCAGTACGAAGATTACGAAGTTTAGAACGAACAAACGCTGCTCCTTTACCAGGTTTCACGTGTTGGAAATCGATGACGCGCCAAATGCTGCCATCCACTTCAATTGTCAGTCCTGTACGAAAGTCGTTTACAGAAATCATGCTTAAAATCCTCCTAAAAATTCTTTACAGAATGATAAGTTCTTTTGTTGAATGAGTAAGGGTTTCGTTGTGGTCAAGAGTAATGAGCGTGTCATCCTCAATACGAACACCGCCAAGACCCGGGATATAAATTCCTGGTTCTACGGTTACGACCATTCCCGGCTCAAGAATGATATCAGATTTTACAGATAGGGCAGGCCTCATGGACTTCTAGCCCAATGCCATGTCCTGTAGAATGCCCGAAATATTCTCCGTAGCCTTTTTCTGTGATAAAGTTCCGTGTCAAAGCATCTGCTTCCTTGCCTGTCATGCCTGGCTTAATTCCAGCCATGCCACGAAGTTGCGCTTCCAGGACGATATCATATATTTCTTTTAATTTTGCCTCGGGTTCTCCAACAGCAACAGTCCTTGTAATATCGGAGACAAACCCTTTATAGTAAGCACCAAAATCAAGCGTGACGAAGTCGCCTTTTTCAATAATCTTTTCGCTGGCAACACCATGAGGCAGAGCGGAACGGTAACCGGACGCAACAATAATATCAAAAGAAGAAGATGCGGCGCCAGCTTTTCTCATAAAGAACTCTAATTCATTGGAAACCTCGAGTTCCGTTTTCCCTGGACGGATAAAATCGAGAATATGTTTAAATGCAGCATCAGCGATATCTGCTGCTTCCTTTAATATCTTAATCTCTCCTTCTGTCTTTATCAAGCGCAACTTTTCAATTGCTCCGGAAACAGGTACAAGTTCTGCTTCCACCGCTTTTTCATAAGATTTAAAAGAGGAATAAGACAGATGCTCTTGTTCAAAACCAAGTTTAGTAATACCGAGCTTCTTCGCCTGGGCAGCAACCTCTTCGGGAATTGTGCCTGTGTGTTTAACAATTTCGAAGCCTTGACATTGCTTTGCAGCTTGTTCAACATAACGGAAATCTGTAATAAATTGAGCATTTTCACCCGAAATTAATACCACGCCTGAAGACCCTGTAAAGCCGGTCATGTAACGTCGATTGTATCCGCTTGTGATAAGCAAACCATCAATTCCAAGTTTAGAAAATTCAGACTGTAATTTTTCTAATTTCATTTTCTTCCTCTCCCCTTTTCCTATTCCAGCAGAGCTAACAATGCCAGTTCATACCCCTTAAAGCCTAATCCAACAATCTGGCCCCTTGTTACAGGTGCAATTACTGAAACATGGCGAAATGGCTCACGGGCATGGATATTTGATATATGTACTTCGATAACAGGGACATCTATTCCTGCAATCGCATCACGGATAGCATAGCTGTAATGAGTGTAGGCACCAGGATTTAAAATAATTCCTTCAACCCCGGATTCCCCTGCTTCCTGAATTCTATCGATCAGTATCCCCTCAGAATTCGATTGATAGCAAATCATTTCAACTCCGTGTGTATGTCCCAGATTCTTCATCTTTTCTTCAAGATCCTGTAGTGTTGCCGCCCCATAAACATCCGGTTCCCGTTTACCGAGCATGTTTAAATTAGGACCATTGAGAAGCATAATTTTTTTCATTTTCCAAATCTCCCATGCACCATGTTTCTTCTCTTTAACGATTGTTGTATTTCTTATTTAAAAATATTGCCCAATAAATTCATTTTATCATAATCGGCCATCCCGCGACTATTATTGGCTATTGTCTTTTTGTCCTTTTGGTATGTGCTGGCGGCTTTGATATTCATATGAAATCGAGTAGCCAACAAAAATTCCATATACGATAAATAAACAGGCAGATGTAATCATTGTATTGCGATCAATTTCGCGAAATGGTTTAATTCCCGGAAAAATCGGATTTAATACAAGGAAAACGAGAAGAAAAAGGGCAATCCCATAAAAAATGCCTCCCCATCTGCTTTTTAAGTTCTTCAAAACCAGGTAGTAAATGAAGGCCGCTATAACTGAGAATACACCTATCATGAAAATAGAAATAACGGTTCCGAGCCATTCATGTTTCCAATTTCCTAGTGCCCATGGTTCTAATATGAAATTTGGGCGAATAACTGTGAAATTGAACAGATAGGATAGATAACCGATTGAGCTCCAGAAAATACCAGCAAATAATCCCGTATATATGACGTAGGCAATAATTGACATTGGTTTATCTGAATTATGACTCTCACTTCCCAGCAGCTCATCCAGCATAAGATGTATGCCTCCTTCAATTCCATTTTTTTAACAGTCTGTATTTATAGTATGTCCTTTGGCTATCATTCACTTGCATATATTTTTAATTCCGTCGCCATCAAAAAAATGAAGATTTATATCTCATATAGAGGTTTTTTCTTTTTTTTAGTAGAATAAATTAAGGTACATACAGTTTTTCTCTTTAAGCTGATTGTGCAACTTTGAAATAGGCTGGTGTTAGCGTTCATGTCCAAAAATCAAAAACCCGTTTATGGCGGCCAGGCAGTGGTCGAAGGCGTTATGTTTGGCGGGAAACATCATTATGTAACTGCGGTTAGACGGAAAGACCGCTCCATTGAGTATTTCCATCTGCCTCGAAAAACTGTACCTGCTTTTTCTTTTCTCAAAAAAATCCCTTTCCTTCGTGGAATTATTGCGATAATCGAAGCAAGCGCGAACGGGTCAAAGCATTTAAATTTTTCAACAGAACGGTTTGACCTTGATCCCGAAGAGGATCATAAGTTAAAAGAGAAGGAAGTCTCCAAGACTACGATGTATCTTAGCGTAGCAGCGATCGGCGTTATTTCCTTTTTATTTGGAAAATTCATCTTCACATTGCTTCCAGTATTTCTTGCTGTATTGACAAGGCCCATTTTTTCAACTGATTTTGAGCAGGTCTTAGTCGAGGGATTTTTCAAGCTGCTGCTGCTCTTATCTTATATTTATTTTGTTTCGCTTACACCGATTGTTAAACGAGTGTTCCAATACCATGGTGCCGAACATAAAGTAATTAATACCTTTGAAAATGGCCAGGAATTAACGGTTGAAAATGTCCAAGCAAACTCTCGTCTCCATTATCGCTGTGGAAGCAGTTTTATCCTTTTCACTGTCATTGTCGGTGTTTTCGTCTACATGTTTGTCCCTACTACACCGCTCTGGCTCAGAATCGTTGACCGTATAGCATTAATCCCTGTTGTGCTTGGGATATCTTTTGAGATTCTTCAATTAACGAACAAATTGAGAGATGTTCCAGTCTTGAAGTTATTAGGCCTTCCGGGCTTATGGCTGCAGCTTTTGACTACTAAAGAACCGAATAACGATCAGGTCGAAGTAGCAATCCTCTCGTTCAAAGAGCTACTAAGAATGGAGAAGGAAACGAACGATCAAATGGAGACAGAAGAAATTGTTTAATTCTTCTCAAATGCGTGTTTAAAAGAGGAAAAAAATGCTTATGATGCTCTTAGGGAGGTGGCATTCTTGAAAAATCGGATTTCTTTACTCATTTTTGGTATTCTTTTCATTCTGGCTGCAATAGGCATTGCCGGAATATTAGTATCAAACCCGGCCGGTTTTATCCAAAGAATAGCTGTCATCGCGTTGATCGGTATGGTTATTTATTTACTTTTTCGGCGATTTAATAACTCAAGCCCTGAGAGAAAAGAGCAGCGGGCATTTCTTAAAGCCGCAAAAAAATCAAAGAAAAGACTCCATCAAAAAAACGGGGATCTCCAATCAAGGAGTGCCTCTCAAGGAAATCTTCCCTTAGCTAAAAAGAAGATAAAAAAGAAATCTTCTTCCCATTTGACCGTTATTGACGGAAAAAAAGGCAAAAAGAAAAATCGGGCATCCTTTTGAGGAGCCCGATTTTTTATTGATTTTTAAATAGGTCTCAATATCCCCATGTTCCGAAGAATTGTTTCGCACATTTCTTTCCCAGTGCGAAAAGTGCTTGTTTTTTTTCCTCCGTCAATTCGAATTCCGTCGATAAAACACCTTCGGTTGGTACAAAAATGATATTTTTCGCATGCTTTCTTGAAATGTATCTTGAATCATGGGCATCTTTCATGGTTTCAAACAACGCCCCAAACATTTGAATGGCATTGCCAATTTTATGCTTTTGATGATCCGTTTCGCTATGGGTTAATTTAATACCCAATACTGGTCGTGCCTTTTTTGTATTTTCTTTGTCAAACAGCCATATTGGAAAATTGCTGAGAACACCACCATCTACGACAATGCTGGTACCATCGATAGACTTTAATTTCACCGGTTCAAAAAAATAGGGCATACTGCAGCTCATACGGATGGCTTTTGCAATCGAAAACGCCCTTGGCGGTATACCATACTTCTCCAAATCGTCAGGCAGTACAACGAGCCGGCCATTTGTCAAATCAGATGCGATTACGCGAAGGGAATCCTGCGGCAAATCGGAAAAGGTCCTTAGTCCCTTCATTTCAAGCTTATTTTTAAGCCACTTCTCTAATTCATTCCCCTTATACAAACCTAAACGCCAGTAAACCAAAAGCCATTTTGCAAATGGAAAAGGAAGAAAAGTTTTCCGCTCGTCCAGTAATTTGGATGTGTCGAGTTCATCAAGAATCTCGTAAATTTCCCGGCTAGTGTAACCCGCGGCTACCAAGGCGGCAACGATTGAGCCCGCGCTGGTTCCTGCTACTCTTTTAAAACGAAAGCCTCTTTGTTCAATTTCTTCATATGCACCTATCAAGGCAAAGCCCTTAATTCCCCCACCGGAAAATACACCGTCTATTTCCATCCAGAGCCCTCCCTTAGATGTAGTCATTGTTACATCTTTAAGCGCGCTTTTATGAAAATAGTACGGCGGACAGGTTAAAAATATTTCACGTGAAGTATTGGGTTTCAGCTTGCGGAAAATAAGATGAGATATATCCTCTTATCGTGGTTTCCAGATCTTTTGCCTGTTCATCCGGGTAAACGTATTTTCCAATTCCATATCGCCCCCACTTGTATTTCCGTTTTTCTTCATTCATTTCAAGCTTTGTTTTTGGATAACGTTTCGCGATTACATTTTTGGCTGGTTTGGTAAATCGATGCTGAATCAATTCAAATGTAAGGTCAGGAAGTTCAATGCCTTCGAGCTCTTTTTGCAGACGCTGAAATAATTCTTCATATCCTTCTTGCCAGCCTTCATGCATATAAATCGGTGCCACAATAAACCCCAACGGATAACCTGCATTGGCGACTTTGCGGGCAGCTTCCAGACGTTCATCGAAGGAAGATGTTCCCGGTTCAAAGTTTTTAATGACATAACGGGAATTTACACTGAAGCGGAATCGTGTTTTACCGTTATGCTTAGCATCAAGCAAATGGTCTACATGATGATATTTCGTTACAAATCGGAGCCTTCCATACTCTGTGCTGCCGATAAATTCAATCGTTTTCTTTAAGGAGTGGGTCAGATGATCAAGACCGACAATATCGGATGTACATGCAGCTTCAAAGCGGGTGATCTCTGGTTTACGCTCGTCCATATATTTTTGTGCCTGTTCAAATATTTCTTCAAGATTGACATACGTCCGGATGTACGGCTTGCTCCCTAGCGTGGTTTGAAGATAGCAATAGTGGCAGTGGCCCATACACCCTGTTGCTAAAGGAATGGCATATTCAGCTGAAGGTTTAGAAGTATCAAATTTCAATGTCCTTCGTATACCGACGACAAGGGTTGATTTTGCGTTTCGGTATTGCTGCAATTCATTATCCCCTGGAATACCGCGGACCTGGTTATGGGAGGTCGTTTCTTTGATCTCCATTCCCATTTTTTCAAATTTCTCTTTTAGCTCTCTACCCAACGGGTATTCCAATGCCTGTGGTTCTATATATACAAGCTGCGGTTTAAAGGGTTCCATTATGTAGCCTCATTTCTGCGATAAGAGTCCATTTTTTGTAGTATGAACTTTAAATGGCCCGGACATAAAAAAAGGATGGAAAAAATTTTTCCATCCTGCTCACTATTTTTATAATCCGCATTTCAACTGGGCATTACAGTTCGTGCAAGTGTTACATCCGCCGATATCCTCCACAGTTCCCTTGCGGCAAACCGGGCAGGTATTCCCAACTTCTGATCCAATCGTTACATTTGTGGAACGGAGTTCGTTGATCGTATCAACCAGCACAACATGCTGTTTTGGCTTCTCTTTAACAATAGATGAAACTTCCTGGCTGTTTTCTTCGGCTTTTAGTGTGAGTACCTGTGAATCGCGAGAGCCATCCACATATACGGTGCCGCCTTTAGCTCCGCCATTGTAGAGGCGTTCATATACTTTTTCTACCTGTTCAACGCTGTAGCCTTTTGGAGCGTTGACGGTCTTACTAATCGAGCTGTCAATCCAGCGCTGAATGACACATTGTACGTCAGCGTGTGCTTCAGGTGCAAGTTCCATTGCAGTCACAAACCAGTTTGGCAAATTATCTTTATCTGCCTCAGGATGCTGCTCCAAATATTCCTGGACAATATCCGCATTCACTTCGATAAACCTTCCAAGTCTTCCGCTACGGAAATAGGAGAAGGAGAAGTACGGTTCCAGTCCTGTTGAAACGCCGACCATTGTTCCAGTGCTCACTTTTGTTACTCTCTACGTTTTATAGAGGGCGGGATTATTAGTACCCGCTCCATATGTCGCCATATGGGCCAGACTATATCATCAACCATTATAAAATGGCTGCTCGGCATGTAGTCGTTGAGGGGTCAGCCACGACTTCCCTGCGGATTGTCTGGTTAGTTTAACTAACACTCCTGCATTTTTACCATTTTCAGGCTGGCAAGGCCAGGTAGCAAGAGATACGCCAGAGTTTCCCGCATATAGCCAAGTTTACGCTACATTCTTACGAATATAGGGGGCAAGCTGTTTACCCGTTGGAGCAACAGTCAGCAGGTGAGAGTTCCTGATACCTTTGCTTAAAATTGACTCTCTGATATCCTCCGGCATTTTTTTCATAAATCCGGTATTGATAAATGCCTGTCTTAAACGGTTAGTTTCTGCTACATCTTCACCTGTTAAGAATGGGAAACTTCCCTTTTCTTCGGCAAGCTCAACGGAAGCACGATAAGCTGTAGTTGCAATTGTTTCAAAAACATCGTCAACTAATTTATTTCCTTTTTCTGATCCATATTCAGTTTCGCAATAAATCAAAAGGTCATGCAGTCCCATTACTCCAAGACCTACACGTCGTTCGCCAAGTGCCTGCTTCTTATTTTCTTCAAGGAAGTACGGAGTCGCATTAATGACATTGTCCTGCATGCGGACACCAACTTCAACTGTACGCTTTAACTTTTCAAAATTAACTGTTTTAGTTTCCTTATCAGCCATTTCAGCAAGGTTCACGGCTGCGAGGTTGCACACTGAAAATGGTGCGAGAGGCTGCTCCCCACATGGGTTGGTCGCTACAACCTTTTGTCCATATGCCTGGGCATTTGTCATGTCATTTGCATTATCGATGAAGAAAATACCAGGTTCAGCTGAATAAGTCGCACAAATGTTGATCAGATTCCAAAGCTCTTTCGCCTTGATTTTTTTGTAAGTACGTACTTTATAACCAAGGTTTTCCCATTCACGCACATCACCTACTTTGTGCCATTCCTGGTTGTAAATTTTCATTGTCTCAGCATCATAGTTTTCAGTATCCGGGAAGCGCAGTTCATATTCAGCGTCCTTTTCGACCGCTTCCATGAATTCTTTTGTCAGGCAAACTGAAATGTTCGCACCAGTTAAAAATTCCGGATTATGGACGGTAAAGTTTCCGCCAGCTTCAAGCTTTTCTTCAGCATTTTTGATAATCTCAGCACTGAATCCGCCGTAGCCAGGAATATTTTTATAATTGATGATTCCCTGGTACATTGCTTCTTCTTGTAAAGTCAGTGGTGTGAATTTCAGCTTGTCCTTTGCATATTTTTTTATTGTTTCTTCATTTGTGTTTTCAATGAGGAAACGAAGGATGCGAGGGTTTTGCATTTTAGAAATAATAAATTCAATAATATCAGGATGCCACGTACATACCGTTCCTTTCGGAATATTTCGCTGCAGTTGCAGCCGGACTAGACTATATCATCACCCTCAGCAAAATCTGTTAGGTGGCGCTTATGAGAGTTTATTGTTGGGACTCACTCTCTAGTCGTTGAACCTTCGCCATTACCTTAGCCCAATGACGCTTGGCTGCAGATTGTCCAATGCATAGCAATTTTTATGGCCTTCACGCTCACCGTTTCCAGTCACGTTGTGGCTTGCCAGCCTCTAAGGAGTTCCCTGCAATTCACCCGATTTTCTAGCCGTTCATTTTCTGAACGACGCGGACTAGTGCATCTATTAAATTTTCTTCTTTACCAAAGGTTTTTTCATGACAATTCTTACAGAGGGTTATGCCATTGCTTACTCCTAATGCATTTGCGATAACTGTATATCCCTTTTTAAGAATAATATATTGATGATATAACCAATCTTTATCATCATATGGTTTATCCCCTAATTTTAATGGGGTTTTTCTTAAGCCCCATCTTCTTAGATGAGTCTTTATAGCAGATGTGCTTAACCCTGTCTCATTAGCTATCTTTTTATAGTTTCATTTTCCAAGATATACCTTTGATAAAGAAATGCTTTAGTAAGATTAAACATGATTAGCCCTCCCTAATCACGAACGTTCGTTCTGTTTTAATCTTACTAAAATTTACTTTGAATGTCACTTTTTTAATCCGCTAACATTATCATCTGCGCCCCTCTGCGGGATCCTCCTTGCTCAACAAGGTGTGTCAGCTTCGCAATGTCATCCAGCCATGAAACCGAGCCAGAAGATTTGCCGTTTACACCTTTTGCAAGTGTGGCCCGTGGACGCAATGTTGAACCATTTGTTCCAACTCCACCGCCACGGCTCATGATTTCCATTACCTGCTTGCGGTGATCCGAAATTCCTTCGCGGGAATCCTGAACAAAAGGCATGACATAGCAATTAAAGAAAGTTACTTCAGTACCTGCGCCAGCACCGTAAAGGACGCGGCCTGCCGGAATAAAGTTGAGGCTGACAAGCTCCTGATAGAACTTTTCAAACCATTCCTGGCGCTTTTCTTCTGTTTTTTCGACAAAGGCCAAGCCAGTTGCGTTGCGCTTTGCAATTTGTTCGTAAAAGAGTTCGAGCGGCTTTTCAATCACATCAAGCGATCGGACAATTATTCCAGTCTCCGCTTCATCTCCGTCCAGTACACCTTTAAATTCATCATCCACTAAAACTTGTGCGGTTTTCTTTTCCCAATCGATTTGTTGGATGGTTCCAAGTCCACGTGCAGGAAATTTAGGATCCTCCTTGATAGTGAGAACGACAAAATCACCAGCTGTTAGAGTAATTTTCTCTGTATCTTTGAAGGTGTACCTGTCGAGCATGACTAAACGTGAAACTCCCTTGTGGACAATTTTCATATCCGGAGTAACCGGGTGAACCTGAGGGAACAATCGGATATCCTCGTTTAATCTCTCAAAGTTAATATTCATTTTTCTACTTAACACAACCGACATGATCACATCTCCTTCAAAAATAAATCTATATCTAGCTGTATTCTAGTTATTCATTTACTAGATCTAGTTGTTTATGGAATACCCATACGTTATCACAATCAAACACAATAAATCAATATATAGTGCTTAATAGATTTTCGACACCACTACATATTGTGTTTTATGCAAATAACTAAAATTTTGTCAAACATAAAAACCACTAGAATTTAAAGCAAATGAAAGATAAAAGTTGTTTTACTCACGAAAATGATGAATTTCAACAAATTTCACGAGTTGCCCTTTTGCTGACTAGGTAGAATAGATTACATATTCCCTAAAAAAGAAGCCACTCCACTGTGGGAATGACTCTCATTTTATTCCATGCTCTAGTACAAAAAATCTTATCTCTTAAAATTCCACTCATCATTTTCATATCTTTCATGGGCGATTTTATTTACATAGTCACGTTCTTCCTGAGTAAGTTCGTAAGGGACAAGCTCAATGTTCAGGCCTTCTGAAAATCCATTATAGAAGGCTGTCTTTGCCTCTTCCAAAGTAATTTTTCTTGGACTGATTTCGTTAATGGCAACCGCCTTGCTTTTAAACGCCCGTTGCATGCGTTCCTTGACTTTTTCACTAGGATAATTAAATAGACTGAAAAGCTTTTCCTCATCCAGATCCAGCAAAATGGAACCATGCTGAAGTATTACACCCTTCTGCCTTGTTTGGGCACTTCCTGCTACCTTCCTGCCTTCGACAACCAGCTCGTACCAGCTTGGGGCATCAAAGCACACTGCGGATCTTGGATTTTTCAAGGAATCTTTTTCATCCTGTGTTTTTGGAACAGCAAAATACGCTTCAAGTCCCAGCTGATGGAACCCCTTCAGGATGCCCTCAGAAATGACTCGATAAGCTTCCGTAACCGTCTTAGGCATTTCGGGATAATCCTCTGAAACAATGACACTGTAGGTCAATTCATGCTCATGGAGTACTCCTCTTCCGCCTGTCGGACGGCGGACAAAACCCAATTTATGTTCCCTGACAGCTTCCATATTAATTTCTTTTTCAACCTTTTGAAAATAGCCAATGGAAAGGGTTGCAGGATCCCAGCCGTAAAATCGTATTGTCGGGGGAATTTTGCCTTCACTATGCCAATCAAGCAATGCTTCATCCAAAGCCATATTAAATGATGGTGAGCCACTGCCTGAATCAATAAAACGCCAAACTTCCTTTTTCATATAAAAACCTCATTTATTAGATGTAAATAGCTATTCGCGATTTTTAGTCTATCAAAATAAAGTAAAAAAACAAAGCAAGTTGAATCTGTTATAATAATGATAGGAAAATAAGCATAAATTTTTCCCGAGACTCTTTACTCATTAAAGGTCTGACTTATATAATAATAACATTGCAGCACAGCTTGAAAGGAGCATGAAAAAATTGCCTACTCTCTATTTACTGCTTATCATCATAGGCGCCATTATTACGTATTCCGTAATTACCTGGTTATATCAGCGTAAAATCGTCAAGACATTGACCGAAGAAGATTTCCGTGCTGGCTACCGGAAAGCACAACTCATTGATGTTCGTGAGCCAAACGAATTCGAAGCTGGACATATTTTGGGGGCAAGAAATATCCCTCTTTCCCAAATGAAAATGCGCTCCAAAGAAATCCGTTCGGACCTTCCGGTATATCTATACTGCCAAAGCGGCCTTCGCAGCGGACGCGCCAGCCAGTTTTTATACCGCAGAGGCTATAAAAACCTTTCACACCTAAAGGGCGGCTTTAAACAGTGGTCTGGCAAGGTAAAATCAAAATAATTAATTGCAAAAACCGCCGAAAAATGGCGGTTTTTTAGTTTTATAAAAAAATATTGTCCTTCCTCTGTCTGGAAGGTGGGTAACTGTCGTCCTACCGGCATAATTTTGAACACTTTCTACACAAATCGAACAGTATTCTATATTATCTCTTTTCTATTCTACATTAACTTATCCATTTTCTACACTTCAAGCGGTTTTTTCAACAATAGGAGAAAAACTGCCACTCACCTAGCCAAGACATCCGGCCCGTCGTGCTATCAGAATTTATGAATTTAAATTCTGTTAAGCAAAAAAAAAGCCCGCATCCACGTGCGGGCCACATACATTTTAATTCTTTTGGTATCTTAAAATAGGTTTACGTGCTGCAGTAGCTTCATCCATACGTCCCACAACCGTTGTATGTGGTGCTTCCTGAACGATTTCAGGATTTTCCTCTGCTTCCTTCGCGATTTGGATCATGATGTCCACGAATGAATCTAGTGTCTCTTTTGATTCTGTTTCGGTCGGTTCAATCATGATACACTCCTCAACGTTAAGCGGGAAGTAAATGGTCGGCGGATGGTAGCCAAAGTCGAGCAGGCGCTTTGCGATATCGAGCGTGCGCACACCAAGCTTCTTCTGGCGTCTGCCGCTTAGAACGAATTCGTGCTTGCAATGCTTGTCAAACGGAAGGTCGTAAAACTCTGCCAGCCTTCTCATCATATAGTTGGCATTCAATACCGCATATTCCGTTACAGCTTTTAAGCCGTCTGGCGCCATGGAACGGATATAAGTATACGCACGGACATTGATTCCGAAGTTTCCGTAATATGGCTTTACGCGTCCAATGGATTGCGGGCGGTCATAATCAAATACAAACTCCTCACCGCGTTTAGAGATAACCGGCTTTGGTAGAAATGGAATCAGATCTGCTTTTACTCCTACCGGGCCTGAACCAGGCCACCTCCACCGTGTGGCCTGTAAACGTCTTATGAAGATTTAAATGCACCACGTCAAAGCCCATGTCGCCAGGGCGCGCTTTAGATAATACCGCGTTTAGATTAGCTCCGTCATAGTAGAGCTTTCCGCCAGCTCCATGAACGATTTCAGCCATTTCAAGGATATTTTCTTCAAATAATCCAAGGGTGTTAGGATTGGTAAGCATCAATGCCGCTGTATCCTCACCTACGACTCTTCTAAGATCATCAAGATCAACGAGGCCATTTTCATTTGATTTAACAGTAATCGTTTCAAGTCCCGCTACAGTAGCAGACGCCGGGTTTGTTCCATGGGCGGAATCGGGAACAATAACCTTAGTACGTTTTGTATCGCCATTTGCTTCATGGAAAGCGCGGATCATCATTAATCCTGTCCATTCCCCGTGTGCTCCTGCAGCTGGCTGCAATGTAACCTCATCCATGCCGGTAATTTCGATCAAATGCTCCTGAAGATCATATAAAAGCTCTAGAGCACCCTGTACAGAGCTTTCATCCTGCAACGGATGAATATGGGCAAAACCGTTGAAGCGGGCAACATTTTCATTGATTTTTGGATTGTACTTCATTGTGCAAGAGCCTAATGGATAAAAGCCTGAGTCCACGCCATGGTTCCTTTTGGAAAGGGCAGTATAGTGGCGCATAATATCCAGTTCCGAAACCTCCGGAAGCTCCGGTTCTTCGTCACGAACATAGCCTTCAGGCAATAATTCATTGAGGTCAAATTCCGGAACGTCCATTTCCGGAAGGCTGCAGCCAATCCGGCCAGGTGTACTAAGTTCAAAAATGAGCGGCTGGTCTTGATTATGCATGGAAATCCCCCAATTCTTTCACTAAAGTATCGATTTCTTCCTTCGTTCTTACCTCAGTTACGCAAACCAGCATGTGATTCGCCATATCAGGGTAATCGCGTCCGAGATCGTAGCCTCCGATGATTCCTTTTTTCAAAAGTTCCTGATTCACTTCTTTTACAGGTTTATTTAATTTAACGACAAATTCGTTAAAGGAAGGACCTTCAAAAATAACTTCAAATCCATTTTCCTTAAAGGTATTTTTTGCATAATGCGCTTTTTGAAGATTGGCAGCTGCCATGCTGCGAACTCCCTTTTTGCCAAGTGCTGTCATAGCAACAGATGCTGCCAAAGCATTCAGCGCCTGGTTTGAACAAATGTTGGATGTCGCTTTGTCACGGCGAATGTGCTGCTCACGCGCCTGAAGTGTTAAAACAAATCCACGTCTGCCCTGATCGTCCTTTGTTTGACCGACAAGGCGGCCTGGAACCTTTCTCATCAGCTTATTCGTTACTGCAAAGTAACCGCAGTGAGGACCGCCAAATGCAGTCGGAATACCGAATGGCTGAGCATCGCCCACGACGATATCGGCTCCGAATTTACCAGGAGGAGTCAACACGCCAAGTGATAAAGGATTGCTTGATACTACGAATAATGATTTATTCGCATGAATAACCTCTTCTAGTTCTTTCAATGGTTCAATACGGCCAAAAAGTTAGGATACTGAACCATAACGGCAGCGATATCGTCTGAAACAAGTTCCTTTAATGCTTCTAAATCTGTTACGCCGTCACGGACCGGGATTTCGATTACGTCAATGTACTGTCCCTTTGCATAAGTTTTTACAACTTCTTTGGATTCCGGATGAACTGCGCCTGAAATAAGAATCTTCTTGCGTTTTGTATGGCCTGCGCTTAGCATAGCTGCTTCTGCAAGCGCGGTGCCTCCGTCGTACATGGAGGAATTGGCTGTTTCCATTCCAGTCAATTCGCAAATCATCGTTTGAAATTCAAAAATAGCCTGAAGCTCACCCTGCGAAATTTCCGGCTGGTAAGGAGTATAGGCAGTATAGAACTCCGATCGGGAAATAACATGATCAACTATGACAGGCATATAGTGGTCATAAACACCCGCACCCAGGAATGAGGTATTCCTTCTCAAATCAGCATTGCGGTCAGCAAGCTTTGAAAGCTCCTTCATTAATGCTGTTTCAGATTTTGCCGGTTTAATATTGTATTCGCCTTTGAACCTGACGCTTTCTGGAATATCGCTAAAAAGGTCATCTACTGAGGATACACCGATTGTTTCAAGCATTGATTTCTTATCTTCTTCAGTCATCGGTAGGTAGCGATGTTTCATTGTCATTTCTCCCCTCTGCTATTTCTTTTCTCTTTTATAAAAAGGTGTCGGCACAATTTGGGCTTTCAGTCTTTTTCCGCGGATTTCAACATCAACTTCATTTTCAAGGCTGCTTCTTCCGTTTTAATAAGAGCAAGACCGATGTTTTTCTTTAACGTAGGTGATTGTGTGCCGGTGGTCACTTCGCCGATTAGTTCTTCCCCTTTATAAACCGGGTAACCATGGCGTGGAATTCCTCTGTCAATCATTTCGATGCCAACAAGCTTTCTTGGTGTTCCGCCTTGTTTTTGCTGGATCAGGACTTCTTTGCCGATAAAATCTGCTTCCTTATTCAATTTCACAGCAAAGCCGATTCCAGCTTCAAGCGGAGAAATCTCAGAAGTCAGTTCCTGGCCATATAGTGCCAAATTCGCTTCAAAGCGAAGGGTGTCACGAGAACCAAGGCCACATGGTACTACTCCGTCTTCTTCGCCAGCTGTTAAGATTTCTTTCCACAGGTCAGCTGCGTCGTTTGCATCACAATAAATTTCAAAACCATCTTCACCAGTATATCCAGTTCTTGAAACAAGAGCTTTTTTACCGTTCAAGGTTACTTCCTGCTGAAATTTAAAAAATCCAATTCCGCTTAAATCTTCTTCTCCTGCCAGCTTTTGGAGAACTTTTTCTGCCAAAGGACCTTGAAGGGCTAATTGTGCTGTAGTTTCAGAAAGGTTCTCCAGCTCGACATTTCCCTCAACATGGTCGAAAAGCCACTGATAGTCCTTTTCAATATTAGAAGCATTGACTACTAGGAGATAGTGATTGTCTTTTATTTTATAAACGAGCAGGTCATCCACTGTGCCGCCGCTTTCATAGCACATTGCAGTGTATTGAGCCCCACCGTCAGAAAGTTTCGAGATATCATTTGTCATCATTTTTTGCAGATAGCCTAAACTGTCAGTACCTTTTACTTCAATCTCTCCCATATGGGAAACATCGAATAATCCTGCTTTCGTGCGGACAGCTTCATGCTCCTCTTTAATGCTTGAAAATTGGACTGGCAGCTCCCAGCCTCCAAAATCGATTGTCTTTGCCCCATATTCCTTGTAGCTTTCAAATAGTGGAGTCCGCTTTAATTCTGACATTGTTTATCCCCTTTCAAAACTAAATGGTTTCAAAGAATTTAATTAACTGACTGATGCAGTTCGCCAATCTTAAGTATCAAGATATGGCTTTCTTCCAGCCCCCGAGGGAAACAATAAACTCTCATGCAGCCAAAAAAGGACAGAGTCCTCCCCTGTTGTATGAGAAGGTCTCTGTCCTTGCACCTGAAAGTTTACCTGTAAAGGCTTTCCCCTTTGGTGGCTTCCTTTGGAAAGGAAGCTCTCTCCAGAGCTGCGTCAAACAAGAGTTCTTTTGCCTGAGAGATTCACAGATTGTTTGCTCCTTCGGCGCTACGTATGTAGTCTCTCCCCTTATCATCATCCGCATTTATAATATTTTCCAAATGGGCAATACTAAGAAAACTAAGCTTTAAAAATTATTTTTTAGAATACTTAAAACTTTCAAAGCTAACTTCATCCTACCATTAAAGCGATAATTTGAGCAATACATTTTCGCATGAAAAGGAGCTGAAAAACTTGCCTGTCACAATTGAATTTGATTCTTCCTGGCAGGATGAATTTTTGCATCGGATTGACCATGATGGACCATGGGGAAATTGGGAGCTTTTTAAACTTGCAGTTGAAGTGGAGAACCATACGGTTATCCCGGATTTCGAAGGTCTGCAGGCACCCGGCCATCTGCCTCAATTGACCCCGCTGCCGCATCAGCTCGAAACTGCTAAACAAGTAATCGAGAATATGCATGGCAAGGCAATCCTTGCTGATGAAGTCGGTCTGGGAAAAACGATAGAAGCAGGATTAATATTAAAGGAATATATGATCAGAGGCCTTGTAAAAAAGGTGCTTATTTTAGTTCCTGCATCACTTGTCACTCAATGGGCAATTGAGTTGAATTCAAAATTTTTTATCCCTGCAGTAACACAGAGGAAAAGCTATGTATGGGATCAATGTGATGTAGTGGTGTCATCTATCGATACGGCTAAACGTAATCCACATAGGGATATTATATACAAACAAAACTATGATTTAATTATTATCGATGAAGCCCACAAATTAAAAAATAATAAAACGAAAAACTATGAGTTTGTCCAAAGCTTAAAGAAGAAATTTTGTCTTCTACTTACTGCTACACCTATCCAAAACCGAATTGAAGAGATTTTCAATCTTGTTTCCCTATTAAAACCAGGTCATCTTGGAAGTGAGACCGCTTTCTATGAAAAATACAAAAAAGATGCCCGCACACTTCAGGATGATGAGCATTTAAAAGAGATTGTAAATAAAGTAATGATCAGGAACCGCCGAGCCGATACCGGAATCGAATGGACAAAACGCCATGTCGAGACAATACCAATTACTTTTTCCGCATCAGAGAGAGAGCTATATGAAGCGATAATGGACCTAAAGGGTGATGGAAACTGGGTACAAACCAGCGCTTTTTCAGTCATGACTTTGCAGCGAGAAGCGTGCAGCAGCCGTGAAGCAGTATTTTACACACTGAAAAATATGCTGCAAAGAAAAGAGAACCCTTCACCTGATTACGAGCAGCAAATACAATTATTAATATCGAAGGTAGAAGCTGTACAGCAGAATTCAAAGGCAAAAAAAGCTCTGGAATTGATCCAATCGATCAATGACAAGGTCATTATTTTTACCGAATACCGCGCTACCCAGCTTTATTTGCAATGGTATTTAAAACAGCACGGCATTTCTTCAGTCCCCTTCCGCGGGGGCTTTAAACGAGGGAAAAAGGACTGGATGCGTGAGCTATTTCAAAAACACGCACAGGTGCTTATTGCAACAGAAGCCGGAGGAGAAGGAATCAATCTCCAGTTCTGTAATCATATCATCAACTTTGACTTGCCATGGAATCCAATGAGACTTGAGCAGAGAATAGGAAGAATACACCGTCTCGGCCAGGAAAAAGATGTAATGATTTATAACTTTGCTATCAGAGATACGGTAGAAGAGCATGTTTTAAAGCTGTTATATGAAAAAATCCAGCTGTTTGAAAAAGTAATTGGTGAACTGGATGATATTCTTACAAAGCTTGAGTTTGGAAATATTGAAGATCATTTAATTGATATCTTTGGACATTCTGCATCTGAAGGGGAGATGAGAATCAAATTGGATAACCTGAATTCCATGATTGAATTTGCCAAAGATATTAAGGAGGGAGAAACCCGTGCAGCAGCAGGAAATCCATAACTTTCTCGAACGATACTTCCATGCCAATGAATGTGAAATTACCGAAAATTCACCCGGTTACTTAACCGTGCAGCTAACGGCAGAATTAGATAAAGAGCTGATGAACAGGCCCTTTACTGGCATTATTTAGAGAAAACAGGCGGGATTCCGAATCCGATGAGCCTAACTTTTATCACTAATAATCAGCTCGCACCGGAAAACATGAAGGGTGAAACAATTCATTTTGGATCGCCCCGGCTTCATCAAATATTCCAATCAGCCAAAAAGCTCGCAGGTTATATTCGCCTATATGAAAACCATCATACGGTTAACAGACAAACTCCTTTATATCCATGGCTCGGCATGAATATTAAGATATCATACCAGTGCGATCGAAAAAGGGATATCTTTAAATCGATGGGCTTGCAATTGATAAACGGGAAAATGGCCGAAAACTTTCATCAGCGTCTTCAGCAAATTTCACTGACTCCCAAAATTCCCGATTATTCATTTACCCTTTCACCACTTATAAAACCGATGAGCGGAATATCAAGAATAGAAAATTATTTGAGAAGCATGATTGAATCAGAAGACCATTCTTGGGCTGAGGATGCGAGGAAAAGATGGGATAAGGATTTGCAGTTGCTAAATCATTTCTATGAAGAAGAGTCGGACAGAAACGAAAGCTATGAGACAGAAAAACAAGCGTTACAGGAGCAGTATGAACCTAAAATTAAAATGTCCATTATTAATGGGGGATTATTTTATTTGACAGATGCCTCAATGTGAATATTTATTAGACATAAAAAAGAAGCAGTTTTATGCCTGCTTCTTTTTTATATTTCGATTCTTCACTTCGGAATAAAGAACATATGGGAGTATCCCAAACCATCGATACCAAAATGCTGCTCTCGCTTCTTTTCGTTCCAGCCTCATTTTTTTTCGATCTGCTTTGGTCTGATCCATATATTTCACAAATATCTGGGTCATATATTTTACGTAGTCATTGGTTTTCACGGGCACACCATCCTTTTTAGGCCAGTATAAGTATGTCCGTTTTACTTTATTTTAAACTATGGACGATTTCATCGACCACTTCATTTAGAAACTTCCCATCGGTCCGAATCTGAAAATGGGACGTTTCCTGATACAATCCAAGCCTCTGTTCCATTAAAACTGAAATAATCTTTTCTTTATCTCCTGATAATAAAGGGCGAGATGTGTCTCCTGAAAGTCTGTTCAGAATTTCTTGAGGTGCTGCTTCCAGAAAAATAACGATGCCATTTGATTTCATCCATTCCCGATTTTCTTCACGCAACACCATGCCCCCGCCAGTTGCTACTACTGCATCCTCTACGGCTATTTTTTTTAATACTCTGGTTTCCAGAGAACGGAATTCCTCTTCACCAAATTCGGAAAATAAATCGGAAATCGTCTTTCCGGTTTCTTTTATGATTTCATCATCTGTATCATAAAATGGGATATTCAACCGTCTGCTTAATTCTTTTCCGGCCGATGTTTTTCCGGCTCCCATAAAACCAATAAGGTAGATTGTTTTCATAGATATACCTCTTTAATTCTTTTCTATCCATTTTACCATCTTTTTTGCTGTGTTATCGAAGTAACCATATCCAAGGGCAGTCTCTCCGGAATTCAGCGTAAGGTTAAAGGTTATTTTTTGAACACCTCCTGGCAATAATTCCATTTGATATGCCACTCTTCCGCTATTAAATTGATAGATCCCATTCTTTTGATCGCCTGCCTGCAGCATCTTTTCTGTTTTCTTCATTGAAGCCATCATATAATATTCTTCTCTTAAAATTTTTTTTGTTTCAGCTGTCAGCTTTCTTTCCGTTATATGCTGCTCGATATGAGAGGCAATAAATAACAAAAACACGATCAATATACACAATGTCAACGGATACGTAAAACCATTTCTCTTCATTCTATCCATTCCAATCGATTACTGAATAGATCACAGTCTCATATTCTTTACCATGTAAATCCTTCACGGAAATATGGACAGAATTTTTCATGACATCAAACGTTGCTTCACTGACATTTTGAAGCATAATCTCATGTCCCGTCAGGTTAACACGCCTTCTCAGATTGGTTCCATATTTTTCATAGGTCACCTTTTCTGTTTCCTTTGTCAGAATCAATTTGCCATTGATTATTTCAGCAAATTTACTCATCCTTACTTCTTTTTTTTGCCTGGCTACAAAAAACGTCCCATTCCATTTGTTGAACACGCATTTTTAAATCTCTATTATCCATCATAATTTGAAATACAGGGGAAATAAAAAAGACAATCATCAGAAAAATGGATAGGGCAGCCATTGCTTCAATTAATGTGAAGCCACTATTATTCCAATAATTCACATACTTTCCCTTCTGAAAATTTTGTCCCTTCAACCTGGACGCACACCTCCTTTTTCCCTATTTCATGCCGGTCATACCAGGTTATATTAAACCGTGTTCCCCTTTTATCGAGCGAATAATTATTGAACGGCCCCCCAACTGAAATCTTTTCTTTGAGCTCTTCATACAGAAGCTGATAAGCCTCCTTCTCAATCTGTGTCTGGCGTGCCTGATCCCGCAAAAAAATTAAATCGGGAATTAAAAATAGACTGACAAGGAGCAGTGCTGAAAATGATAATAATAGCTCTATTAAAAAGAATCCCTCACTCTTCCGGTACATAAAAGCGGCCCTTTCCTATCAAAATAGTAAAATGGTATTCCTTTCCATTGATAGTAATGTAAAAATTGCCGAACTTACTCACATTCCCGTCAGGCAAATACTTAAAATATAGAGGCATAGAGCCTGGAGAAATCGTAATATTGTCTGGATAGGTCCTCTCTACAATAAATGGTCTGAGATAATTGTCGCGAATACAATAATAGTGTTGTTCTGGAATAAAATTGACGGTAACTTCATGCTGATGTGAAATAGCATATTGCTGGCCATAGAGCAAATCTGCCTTTAATTGCGTAAGAAATGATTGTTTTTCCGCATACTGATACTGCGGTCTAACCATAAAAGCAGTTACTGTAGCGAGTAACATAAAAACTGAAAAAACGATTAACGATTCTACCAGTGTAAAACCGCTATTTTTATTATGGAGTTGTGGTACTGGCAACCTGAGTAACCTCGCCATCTGCGCTAATTTTTATTTCAGTTTTTCCATCCGGGCATCCTGTCACACCCTCCTTCAAGTATCCCGCGGTTACAAGCTCCTGGACATTTGCAGGGTATTTGCCTTTATCCATTTCGTAAGATTGAACCTGGGCTTGGACCATTTTTATGAAAGCCTGACAGCCCTTATTATTTATGTTTGAGTTGTGTTTTGTAATATTCGGAATCGTGATAATTAGTAAAACCGAGATTACGAGCATGACGATCATCATTTCAATTAAGGTAAAACCGGCTTGTTTTTTATTTTTTATTTGTCTCATTTTTATTTCTCTCCTTTTTAAACTCCATCCATCAAATGGAACATGGGCAGTAAGATTGATAAATACATTGAAACGACAAGAAAACCAATAAAAAGAAAAAGAACTGGTTGAATGGTCCTAAGATACTTTTCAATTTTATCCTCAAGAGAGGCTACACAATGCTGGCTGTAGAATAATAGCTCTTTTTCCAATTTGCCATTTTCCTGCCCGTGTTTAACGATTTTCGAAAAGTCCTTTTCAAAAAACGGAAAGCCACGAATAATTTCCTCCAGATTCTCTCCAGTAAGCAGCCTTGTCTTAATTTCCTTCCCTAGATCACTGTAAAAAGGCTGGCTCCTGTTTTTTTCAAATAGGAGCAAAGATTCAGTTATGGATAGTCCACCTCCCAATAAAAAACTTAATTGGACTGAAAAATACTGTGTATATAACAATGCCAGAATACGCCCGGCTAGCGGTATGCGGATAAGGTATTTTCTTTGTGTAAGGAGTGATTTTTTGCGGAAAATATAGAAGTAATAGATAGAGGCAATTATTAATAATACCAGCAACAGCTCTATTGCAAAGGGAAAGTATTTCCCAAATGCGTATACGACTTTTGTGAAAAAGTTGGCCTGCAAATTCATTGTTTTAAAAAGAGAAGTAAACCTTGGCAGCAGTGTTTTTTGGACGAAATAAAACATTCCGCCTGTTAGAAAAATAAGCAGGAGAGGATAATTCAATAGTTTCAAAAGCTTTTGCCGATCCTTTTCACGCTTTATTGCAAGGCTGCTCCCTTCCAGTAGGGCATCTGCAAAGCTGCCATGCTGTTCAGCAAAATATACGTATCCTGTTAAATCCTTGTTAAAGCCGATTTGGGATAACACATGGTGAAGTGGCAGGCCTTTATTTAAATAAACCAAACAATTCATCAATTCTTCCTTTCGAAATGGAGGAAGCTGATATGCGAGTGACTCAATCGCTTCTGATAATGGGTAGCCTCTTGATAAGAGTTCGGCGATTTTCCTTAAAAAAACAGCCTGTTCAAATACGCTCCATTTACGTTGTTTCATCGTCATACACCAGCCGGTCATATTCAGATTCTTTGATATAGCCAAGCACGATTCCCTTCCTAATTACATCTTTAAGTCTCACGTATTGCCCAGCTTCTTTTTCACCTCTAACTTCCCTCATTACCGCGTTCAGGTTCCTTCCGGATAAGAGTTCAAATACACTCGCTCTTTTCCATCTTCCATACGAGTAGCAATAAGGGGAACAATCCCCCTTGCAAAAAGGGCATGTCAATTCAACCAGCCGCTGTGCGGTGACAGCAATTAGTGTTTGTTCCATCTCAAGGTTATTCACTCCAAATTCGTGCAGCCTGAAAACGGCCCCCTCGCATCTCGTGTGTGCATTGTACTTAATACTAAATGGCCAGTTAGTGCAGCTCTTACTGCGATTTTAGCAGTCTCACCGTCTCTTATCTCCCCCACCATAATGATATCCGGGTCATGCCTCAGAATTGCTTTTAAACCGGCTGAGTAAGTGACACCTGCTTTTTCATTTACCTGAACTTGAAGAACGGAATCATAATTTTTTTCGATGGGATCTTCAAGGGTAATCACGCTTCGCTGAAATAGATGAGCAGTTTCATTCAAGAGAGAGTATAGAGTCGTGGTTTTCCCCGAGCCAGTTGGGCCTGTGAAGATTATTAAGCCGTGGGCATGCTTTAAAAGGGCAAGAAGCTTTCTTGTCATGGAGGGAAATAAGGATAACTGGTGGAATGGTATTTGTTCCTGCTGGGGAAGGAGACGGATTACAAGGCTTTCTGTATTATTCGATGGAAGGGTTGAAAGCCTGAGGCGAAGCATTTTTCCTCCTGCTTCGCAAATAATGGCTCCGCTTTGCGGACGTCTTTTTTCTCCAATGTCCATGTTTGCTGAGAACTTAAAATGGGAGATGAGCCTGTCACATTCTTCTCTCGGTAAACAAAGTCTGGGTATAAGCCTGTTGGTTAAGCGGAGTTGGATAAGTGTATCTTTTCTGCGGGGGATAATATGGATGTCTGTTGCATTGTTTCGGGCAGCGTCAGCGATAATTCTGTCTGCCAGAATCTCAATTGCACTTACAATGGGGAACACCACCTTTTTATTTTGTCTTTATCACATTTCGACAGTATTTTTTCATTTTCCTTTTTTAAAATAGATGAATTTTACCCAAAAACACAGTTGTCACAAAATGTTCTTATTTTACATCCCTTCATGAACAAAGGAATGGCAGACACCATTCCTCATCATTTGAGTTTCAGCCCGACATTTTATAGGGGCTTCTTCCAGTCAGATTTTTTAAAGCATCTGGATTGTGACCAATGATTAATTTTTTTCCATCTGTAAGAATGGGGCGTCGCAGTAATGTTGGATCTTCGATCAGCAATTTAACCATTTCTGAAAGTGGGAGCTCGTTTACATCAATCCCCAGCTGTTTAAATTTTTGACTCCTCGTAGCCAATATTTCATCAATACCTTCCGTTGTAAGCGATAAAATTTTCAGTACTTCCTCATAACTTGGTGTTTCTCTGAATAAATGCCGTTCATGATAAGAAATGGAATTTAATGAAAGCCATTTCTTTGTCTTGCGGCAAGAAGTGCAGCTTGGGTACGTGTAAAAGATTAATTGGTCCATGTTTATCTCCTCCCATTCATAAAATGTTCAGAAAAGAATTAATTGACACTTGCATTGTATATCTTTTGTATAACATTTGTACAGCGAGAAGCGCTAAAAAAATGAGTATTTGTGAACATTTTCTAAACATATAGTGTTAACATTGTTAACCTCATTCCCATGCTTCAAGCGCTGTATTATACTGGTAATAAATTATGGGGGTCCGAGGTGAACCGAGATGGAACAAACTTTAAAAATCACGAACGTTTTATCAGATCCAACACGGTACTACATTTATCAATACATTACTAAACGACATCAAGAAGTAACGGTACAGGAAGTAGCTGATAATTTTAATATTCATCCAAACGTAGCAAGGCTTCATTTATCAAAGCTGGAAGACGTCAATATGCTGGTTTCTGAGACAAAGAAGACAGGAAAAGGCGGAAGGCCAAGCAGATTGTACCGACTCTCTGATGACGTAATCCAGCTTCATTTTCCCTACCGAGATTATATGCTATTATCAAAGGTCGCCATCCAAACAATGATTTCCCTTGGAGAAGAAGGAAAAAAGGCGCTTTATATTACTGGAAAAAAATTTGGTGCAGAAATAATCGACCAGGAGATTTCAAAAAAAATGCAGCCTGGCAATGAATTAGAATTTGATCAAAAGTTAAATATCCTAAAAAGCGCAGCGACTCTTGCAGGCTTCTATCCAGAATTTGAAGCCAATGGAGACAAAACAAAAATCTATTTTAAAATTTATAATTGTCCTTTCAGGGAAGTGGCACAGGAACATACAGAAACAGTATGCAAGATGCATCATGAATTCCTAAAGGGTATGTTCGAAGCTTTATTCGATTCGGTTCAATTAATTGAAAGCGAAAACATGATTACTGGATGTGAAACTTGCTCCTATCAGGCGCTGGTCACAAACTAAATGAAACAATGTTTACATTTCCATGACTTTTACTTTATAATATTGTATTGATGGTATTGCAGGGTAAAAGGAGGGATACATATGGAACGCATGTACAGAGTATTAGGATTCTGGACTGGGATTTTTACGGTAATGTTTTATTTAGGAGATTTGGATAAAACTGCTATGCTTTTCCTGGCCAAACCGGATTCTTCATTCTGCTTAGCTATCTAAAGCTTTCCGAACGCATGTATATGTATGTATTTGGAGCATATTTAACGGTCTTCTTCGCCGGCTTCACTTATTGGACAACTTTTATGATGCCACTGTCTGGAGGCCATTAAAAGTAAAAATCGTGTTAAAAAACGCCGGAAATATTCCGGCGTTTTTTCATCGTTTCAAAATTTAAAGGCGCTTCCGCCTTTTTTTCTTCACTCTATAAAATAATCACCCTCTGATAGATACAAACCTTTTTGCTGGAGGACAACATGGAAACTGGAGCTCATGCCTGAGGGCATAATAAGGCTGCGTATTGCCCTGTTCCGCTTGCTAATCTCAGAGAATGGGTTAGGATCGTAATGGGCATCAAGCTCTTTTAAAATGCCAGCTTTCAATAAAAACTCATCCTGCCTGATTTTTTCCACCAAATTCAAGCCATATTTTTCTCCTCTATCAATCAGCCAATCAAAATGAATATGTGAAGTGATATCCATTTCTCCCGGATTCAATAACACGTTTTCCTCCATTTGATGCTTAAAGTATCCACGAAGGCTTCCCTTCCTTCGTGATGGCAGCTGCCATTCTTCATTTGTATAGCCGTAATCAACGGTTACCACTATTCCTTTTTTTAAGCCTTTAGAAATGGCATTCACCATATCCTCGATATTCACCGGGACTTCCATCCGCTGATTTTCCCACAATTCTATACCCGATTCTTTTATAAATGATAGGATATCCGGATTGGTTAATGGAACTTTTACTTCCACTAATTTCATATTTTCTAATCCAATCATGATTTCAACAAGCTTTCCTTTTTCATTTTCAATAACATGGACTGGAAGAGCATCAAATAGTTCATTTGAAAAGACCATTCCTTCAAAGGACAAATTTGAAAACTCTTCAATGCTTCCAAGCTGTACCACTTCAGATTCGGGATTAAGCAAATTCCTTTGCAGCTTTCTGTGAAACGGACTGGTTTCGACAATTACATATGTAAGAGGCTTTGAGGCTGAAGCACTCCATTCTTCTAGGAAGGCCCTTGCAAATCTTCCGTTCCCTCCCCCAATTTCACAAACTGCTGAAGGGATATTCTCATTTTCTGTTAAACGTAAAAACCATTTTGCGAACATCCTGCCATAAATCGAAGAGATGCTGCTTGATGTAATAAAATCGCCGCGGATCCCAATCTTTTCTTTATCCTTCATATAATAGCCCAATTCAGGATGGTAAAGGGCAATATTGATATAATCTGCATATGAAATTAATTTAGTTGGGGAATTGGATATGAGCTCTTTTAAGTACGTAATCATGTATTCTCCTTTTAGGTTTTCACCATTGACATAGGGTAAACTTTATAATAATGTAAAGGAAGTAGCTTAACTATATCCCCTCCCACTATAAGAAATAGAACATCCCCAGAAAAACCCTTCTCAAAACCGAGAAGGGTTTTTCTATTTTACTTTAGGCTGTTTTCTAAAAGATTGTTGTTTTGCAAATAGGTTTTTAAAAGCAAATCGTTGAAAAAGAATTTGATTGGAACAGAAGGTGCGAGACTCCTGCGGGAGCAGCGGGACAGGTGAGACCCCACAGGCGCTGTGCGCCGAGGAGGCTCACCGCCCGCCCCGCGGAAAGCGAGCATCCTGGAGTGGAAATCAACTACTCCTTCAATAGCAACAAAGTATACGAAAACAGCCTTACTTTAAGACATTTACTATGTTTCTTATAGTAGCAAAGTTTAAGAAAAGTGCCTTTTTAAAAACCATTCAAAAATGGGTTTGTGTCCATTTCTTCCTCAATGGTTGTTTCAGGGCCATCGCCGGATAATACCCAGGTCCCTTCCGGCAGGGATAATAGCTTTTCATGGATACTTTTTAAAAGCTGTTTTTCGTTCCCTCCTGCCAGGTCCGTCCTTCCTATGCTGCCTTTGAATAACGCATCACCTGAAAATATAAATCCTTCCTTTTCAAAATAATACGAAACACTGCCAGGAGAATGTCCCGGAGTTTCAAAGACGAAAAACTCAAAGCTGCCTAAAACCATTTTCTCTTCCTTATTTAAAAAATGATCTGCCGGTTTTATCCGCATTGGTTCAGCCATCGGAAAAAATTGCGAACCATTAAGGGCAGGATCACTAAGCCACTTTTTTTCATTTATGTGCAGATACACTGGAATATTAAAAAAATCTCTTACTTGGTCAACAGCACCGATATGGTCAAAATGAGCATGGGTTAATAAA
Organism: Neobacillus sp. PS3-34; assembly: GCF_030915465.1. Classification (GTDB taxonomy): domain Bacteria; phylum Bacillota; class Bacilli; order Bacillales; family Cytobacillaceae; genus Neobacillus_A. Next base: position 3,706,227 of record NZ_CP133267.1, on the reverse strand, counting down.
ATAGCTGCAGGTTTTAATTTTTTGTTTTTAAGCCATTCAATAAGCTTTGCACCCTCATCGCCCGGGTCAATAATCAGACAGGTTCCATCCTCCTCAGTAATTATGTAGCAATTGGTCTGTATAGCCCCTAAGGGGAGTCTGAACCATTTCATTCGTAAACCTCCAATTGATTAATAAGCTAGCTTTATTTTACACTATTAATAGGAGAGAATTAAAGTGAGGTTATTCCGAGGAGGTATAAAATCATGCAAAGTGTATTAGCCGTGGAGGCTGCACCATCAATTGAGAATAACCCAGAGTTCATAAAATTGCTTATTCAAGAAACAGAGCTACAAGAAGCAAGGGGCTGTTTTTTTATTTACCTTTCCCGTGAGGCTGCTGGTTTTGCAAAGGAATTACTTGCAATTGGTGAGCTGTTCGAGGAGATTCATCCGCTGGTGTCACTTTTATCAGGAATCAAAGGACCAGCTTTCTATGATTTTGGCCTTGATGCGGAATCTGGCGGAGTTTATCTATTTACCCAATCTTTATCAGCATTTTCAATATCCAGCGAGGATGCTGTCACCAAACAAATGGCTTTATTTCAAATGGAAGAGCATCTTGTTTTCACTGCAGATGAGGATAATCAATTTTTATTTTTCACAGAAAAACATAACGAGGAACTCATAAGAAAAATTGCAAATGCTTATCAAATTGAAGCAGATTTTTTAGTTCTCGACAAATGATTTAAAAAAATATAAAATAGGGTACGAATGTATATAATACTTGATACATAGCTAGACTTCTTTTTTGAAAAGGCTCTTTGCCTGCTAAACAATTGATAAAGGGGGCTTTGTAATGGGACTTGTTATCATTTTCGCATTGGTTTGTTTGCTTGCCGGCTATGGCACTTTGACAGCACTCAAAAATAAAAACCTTATGGGTATTATTTTTGGTGGTGGTGCGTTTTTAGTTTTTGGCTTTTTTGTCATTATGACTATATTGCACCATGGATTCCCAACAGAAGCTCACTAATAATGAGCTGAGACTCAATTAAAATAAAGACTGCCAAGTGGCAGTCTTTATTTATTTCCTTAAATCTATTCTTGTATTAAATTGTTCACTCTTTGGACTTTCTCTTCCATTTTCCTCTTAACATCACGGCGGTCATCGATTCTGATATTTGTTGCTACCCGCTGAATTCCTTCATTAAACGGAACTTCATGAATGGCTTGAATCACTTCAAAAAGGACAGGCAGCTCTCCCTCAATAATCGTGTTCATTGGTGTAAGTTGGAAACGTATTTTTTCTTCAGCTTCGTACTTTTTCAGGACTCTTTGTATTTCCGCCACATACTTGCTGACACTTGGCGTTTCTGTTCCGATTGGAATAACTGTAACATCCACAATTGCCATAAACCGCACCTTCTCCTCGAATAATTTCTTCTTAGGGATTTTACCATATAAAATAAGCCAAAAAAAGAATGGCGGACTGAGCCGTCATTCTGCAATAAGTTTATATACTTTTTTAGATTTTAAATCTATAAGCTTTTCAAACCTGTTCCCATATAAACAGAAATCCCCTGACGGATCATATAATATTGGGGCATTCTCCATTCCTTCTAGTAATAGCTGAGTATCGTTTTTATCTCTCAGATTATAGACAACGAGCTGGAAGCCCTCGTTATAAGTATCGGCTTCTCCACTTCTTAACGGTTTAAAGGTAAGAAACTGATGTTTTTTTTCATTATAATCGTTAAAAGGTACAAGCCAGTCAGAAAACTTTGTCAGCTGTGGAATCGAAAACGAAAAAACTGATTTGAGATGGCTGTCATAAAAAGAATAGTCAGCGTTAGATTTATCCTGTTCATTCACCGTGATTGTCAAGAGAGTATCCTTAAAGGATGCAAATTGAAAAACCTCTGGAAAAACAATCTTGCCACCCCTGTCGCCAATTTTTTTTATAACAAGTGGAGCAAACAATGAAGGGCTGTTATTATCCCAATTTAGGTAGGCAATGCTTTCTTCGTTTACCCATTTAATAAATGGCTGAGGAAATGTTATTTCCTTAAGATCTTTTTTGCCTAAATCCAAGTGATATACCTTATAAGTCCAATCCTCATTAAATGCAGAAATAAGTAGTTCATTATTGTTGTATTGATTCCATTCGAAGGAAAGCTCAAACGAGGGGATCGATTTATTCCAAACCTCCCTGCCCTCCTGGTCTAGAATGGTAAGTCTCCCTTCATATGTAGAAGGCGCAGAATGGATTAAAATATATTTTTTATCCGGGCTGATTTGAACAGTTACTATCGGGAGATCACTTTTATAAAAAAGCTTGCTATTCCCTGTCATCATGTTATATTTGTAAACATTTGAACCATTGCCCACGTTTGAAGTATAAATGATTTCAGTTGTGGAAACCCAGCCGGAAACATTAAAAATCTCACCTTCTGGAACTTTTATCGGCAGTTTCCACTTATCACTCATATTACCGGAATCCTTCTTGGGCGGCTGTCTATTATGATTTGGAGAGGATGAAAGCTTGCTCTTGTCTGTGCCAGTGCAGCCATATAAAAAGTAAACGGAAAACAATAATATTAATAAAGAAAAAGCTTTTAACCGTAATGGTGACCATTCAGACCTGCACTGCAAATTCCATCCTCCTTTACTTCAAGCTATATAATAAGACGAATTCAAACTTAAAATGTTTCAATTTTCCAAACTAATTATATTTAATAGGAACAAAAGGCGCAAGCGCCCTGGTTAGCCCCGACAGGCATAAGACGGATCACGCAGGAAATCCTGATTTTTGGAGTGATTTGGCTTATGACCCCGGAGCTGCTCAAAGCATCACCTAAAGGTCATGCTCCTCGCAAGAATTCGAAGAAGCTGTCTCTAAGATGAAAACTGGCTGGGGGCTCCTCGAAAAAGCTATCGCTTTTTCTTCGTGCGAAGCATATGCTGTCGAAGCTTTCCTTGTGGAGCTAGATTAATACAACTTGTAGAAGTTATTCACATCATTTAATTTTATAATTTCCTAGACGATAAAAAAAGCCGTAATGCAACGGCTAAGTTTTTTAATAATAACTATAGATTTTATATACCCGTGCTTTGAATGATTAGTCTATCGGAAGATTTTTATTTATGATAGCTAAAAAAACACCTCCTGCTTCCGATAAGATTTGATTTAGCTGGGATAACGGCAAGGGATTGATTCCTTTTCCAAGTTCAATCGTATAGCCTGGTTTTCCGAATTCCTGTATAAACCAGTCCTTATACCCAGCATGGCTATCAACATATCTTACCGCCTTGTAACCGCTCCTGCGTTCAATTTCCAGTGCGATTTCCTCCGCTTCAACAGTTTCAAATCCTTCATAACCCCAATAGAATTCCTTCCCCTGTGTATGAAATGCCACGATACAATCAAAAGAATTCTCTATTGCCAAATTAGCCATTGCGATGGCCTCCGGCTCAGTCAAGGGCAGATCTCCAGGATAATCTCTTGGGGCGGGCGATTTTGGAAGCTTTCTTTCTTTTTCCACTTCCCATTTCGCCGGGTATTGATTATTTAGGTCAATTCCGCGGATATTCGCTTTCCAATGAACAAACTCAGTATTTTTTCCGTTTATCTCCAGAACTTCTTCAGCCCTTTCGGAAGGCGGGCCGTTGATTGCGAGATCAACACCATCGGGATTAACCATGGGGACAATCGAAAGTTCGATTTGATGGTAGATCGATAAAGGATTCATTCCGTCCATCCTATAACCGTTTGTTAAAGATAATAAGTAGGATTCAACTAGATTCATTAATACAAGCGAAGTAATCCATTCGTTGGCATGGAAGGATGCGTTCATGTGTACCTTTTTAGGTCCACTTCCTATTCTGATTTCATGGATTGGCTTACCGAGTATGCTCTCTCCAATCTGATTGAAGGAAAGGAACGGATATATTTCTTTTAATTGCTCTATATCAAGTAGCAATCTTCTATAATCATAAGGCCAGGCTGGATAATTTGTGGAAATGCAGCTTTTTCCGGCAAATAAATAATTCCTTCTGCATCCAGACCGGTCAAATTCCTTTGTTGATTTAAAAGTGTCAATACATCTAGATGAAAGCCACTAGAAGCTGCCATATTAGCAAGTGTATCCCCCTCCTTCAATCGGTGGGCGATCTTTCTCCAGCCTGGTATGTTAACTTCTTCTGAAGCTATGAAAACGGAAGTGCTGATTTCAGGATTGGAATCCAGCAAAAGCTTTTCAGGTACATTAAACATGCGGCTGTAATTTTCTATTGTGTCTCCCTTTCTAGCTAATATCTTCATCTTTTTCCTCCTTCCCATCATAAAATAAATATGATAATGAAGAAAAAAGATGAATGTCCCAAATAAAATGGAGGTTCAGAACTTGGAGGTCTCAAAGATGAATTATAAAAAAGGCCTGCAATAGCTGCAAGCCTAGATAAATTATCCTTATTGAATAGACGATTTATTTTTAATCAGCCAAGCTGCTCCGATTACACCGGCATCGTTACCTAAAGTTGCTAACGCAAGCGTAGTTGATTTTTTCACTCGTGGGAAAGCAAATTTATCAAAATTGATTTTCACTTGATCAAGTAAAACATTGCCCGCTTTTGAAACCCCACCGCCCAAAACAATTTTTTCAGGGTTGAGCGTATTAGCAATATTCGCAAGGGCAAGCCCTAAATGGAGGGATACTTTTTCCAAAACTAACAGGGCTAATGCATCGCCATTTCTGGCAGCATCAAATACATTCTTTGCTGAGACAAGGTCATTCGCTGCGAAGATATCCTTCAGTTCACCTGCGGCATCTTCTTTCTTAAGTTCTTCCATAGCAATCCTTACTATTCCAGTTGCCGATGCGATTGTCTCAAGGCATCCAGTTTTGCCACAATTACATGGAGCTCCACCCTCAGGAATGGAAGTTATATGGCCTATTTCACCCGCAGCACCGCTTACCCCTTGTACAATATTGCCATTGGCAATAACTCCTCCGCCTACACCGGTACCTAAAGTAACACATACAAGGTCTTTAGCGCCGTTTCCTGCTCCTTTCCACATTTCACCGATAGCAGCACAGTTGGCATCATTATCAATAAGTGCAGGCAAATTCGTTTCAACCTCCAGGAGGTCTTTTAACGGATAATTATCCGGCCAGCCAAGATTTACAGCGTTATAAATTACCCCTGTTGCATAATTGACTGGTCCCGGAGCGCCCATCCCGATACCAGCAAGCTTAGTCTTCTCCTGGCCAAGCTCCTCCAGCTTTTGATCTATTGTCTTTGCAATATTTATGGTAATGTTTTTACCGTCGTTTGAGTTGTCAGTTGGAATTTCCCATTTATGCTGAATTTCACCATACATATTAATAAAGGCAAGCTTGGTTGTTGTTCCGCCTAAATCTACACCTACTAACCATTTTTCCGCCATCATCTTCACCTATTTCTGCTATTTTTATTTTCTCTTTTCCTTTTCCATTTGGATTTCATGCCTCAAAATCAAAAGGGCTGTCTGGAATTCCCTTGGCTCAATTAATTGGGAGTGATACAGCTCCTTTAATTCAGATTCCATCATTTCCAGATCAGCAGCACGGTCACCAATATAAATAATTGTTCCATAGCTTTTTAAAAATTGTTGAATATCATAAATCGTTTTCATCGGCTGCCCCTTTATGTAAAATACAGAACAAATAGTCTACTTCAAATAAGTATAATCGAAACAAAACTCTCTCTCAAGACCATATGAAGCATATTATTTAAAGGAGAAACACTTATAAATTTTTAAAGGTGCCAATTTGTTGATAATCCATTTCATATTCATAACATTTCTTCCGCGCCTGTCCCATATATTGTTAGAAAAGGACACCATCCAAAACATGTTTTCTGCGTTTTGGATGGCTTAAAGGATGATAACTAGATATGAAGAAGGCATTAAAAATTGGCATCATAACACTCACAATTATTTTGGCAGCAGCCATTTTTTTACCTAAGAAAGAACCAGTTCATGAAAGCATTATTTTCTTCCCACTCGACCCTGACGTTCACTTCAAGAGTGCAAGTACCTCTCTATCTCTTTTGCCAAAAGCAGCCAAACCTATTTTTTCAGTTCAATGGGATACCAGCTCTACCCTTGATAGAAAAGCGTATTTAAGGCAGGACATATCCTTCCTGTTTTCAACCGGAAGACTGCAAAGCAAAATGGGAAAATGGCAATTGAACACAGATAAGATAGTCCAGAAAAAAATGGCTGTTGGGAAACAAAGTACATTATTCCAGGCAATCACATTCCATTATGCAGAAATACACAAAAAAAGCGGTCCCATTTCCAGCGCACAGACAATGTCAGCTAATCAATTGTATGTAATCGAATCTTCCAACATCCCTGCTTATTCCTTTAAAAACCCGAGAACTGCCAGGGAGGAAGAATGGAAAAAGAGACTGGATCAAGTTTCAAGAAGAATAATAGAAAACAGCTGGAGAAAAGGAATTCGTTCTTTTTCTATTGCTGCAGATAAGTATGATGTCTTCCCTTTAACCCAGATTATCTTTAGTGGAAACGAGACCCTGCCCGGCTTTTCACTACAAGAAACAAACAGGATTATCGGGAATCTGTGGGAAGGACTTTATAAAAATTATTTTCTTGGCATAAAAAAAAGAAATGGCACTTCCGTTGAACCTGTTGGCAGTACCATTCCAATGGTCATGATATCAAAAGATAAAACCCATTTGCTGGTCTTATTTGAAGCATCTGACGGGGAGCCTATACTCCTCCGCCAGGTGATTGAAGATGTTCATTAATTTTTTTAACCAAATTAAGATAATCTTTATTTCCCGGTTTTAGGTCAGCTGCTCTTCAGCATATTTTTTTGCCTGCACCCAGTTATTTTCTTCCAGACTGATCAGTGCAAGATTGTAGTATGCTTCATGGAAATCCGGTTCGAGTTTGATCGTTTTCAGCAAATGAGCTTTCGCTTCTGGAAACATTCCTTTTTTTATTTCCGTATAGGATAATAGAAAGTATGTTTTTCCAGACGGGTGATTTGTTTGATTGTCTATTTTCTTTAATTCCTTATAGGCTTTCTCATAATTTCCTTTTTTAACATACTCTTGGCCAGAATGAAATTAGAATTTTCACTACTGGCCTATGCTTTTCCGCTGAAACCATATTTTAATGAACCCACGGCAATTGCTACAGTTATCAATAGAAATAATAGCTGAAGAGCCACTTTCTTCTTTTTGGGAAAATGAACAATGCCGGTTGCCAGAAAACCTCCTGCCAATCCTCCAAGATGACCCGCATTATCAATTCCTGAAGCCGAGAAACCAAATGCGAGATTAACGGCCAGAAGGATAAAAACATTCATTCCCATTGTCCTAAAAAATAATTTAGGGAAAATAGTCCCAAAGTACAAAAGTGCTCCAAAGCAGCCAAATATTGCACCGCTTGCCCCTGCAGATATATCCCCACTAAATATAAAACTGGCAACAGAGCCGAAAAATCCGGCGGCTAGGTAAATAAATACAAATCGGGTACTTCCAAATAAACGTTCGACTGTTGTTCCTAAATAATATAGTGCCAGAGAATTCATCGCGAGATGCAGGAAACCAATATGAAGGAAAATCGGGGTGATAAATCGCCACCATTCACCCTCAAGAATCAAGGGATTAAATTTAGCGCCATATTTAATAAGTGTTGCCGAATTCGTACTGCCCCCGTTAGCTTCTAAAAATAAAAAAATAGCGATCTGTACAGCCAGGAATATATAAGTAAAAATTGGTTTGCCATGATTAAAAATGTCTCTTTCAGCTTTCACCACTTTTACAGCATGCTCAAGCGCTGCTTTCTTAACTGTGGCCACTTCCTCTAGCTGATATTCTCCCTGTATTGGAAAAGAAACATCACTCCCTGTAAATACGGAAAGCTTTTGAAAACCGTCCTGATATTCTTGGTTTGACAACACTACTGTATGAACAAAGGTTTTGTTGCTTTCACCGAAAGTAAATGGCTTGTTAATCCTGAACTCATAGTCGTCAACAGGCGGATATGCACTGACATATATATTAAGGACATTCAAATCGCCCCGAACAAGCTGTTTCCGTATCTTTTCCCCATTTAAAGCTACCAGTTCAATGTCCCTTTGCATGGTATTGCTCCAGTTGAGATCTTGCCGCAATAATCGGATAACCGGAACACTCTTATTTTCTAATTTCTCGAGCCAAAGTTCCCTTTGATTTTCAAAGAGTTGAATCACCCGATAGCCATGATCATGTATAAATAAATACGCCAGCCTCCAAAATACAAAGTCTTCTTGAATATTCAAAGTTTCCCCTACTTTCTGTGCAATTCACCGAAGAGAGCGGTTAATAAGTGCCCATTATACATTATATTTATTCATTTTTTCCTCGTTCATTTTATTATAAACCAAGTGAGCAATATTGCCTTGAAAGATGTATAAAAAAGAAAGGCTGTTTTCGTATACTTTTTTGCTATTTAAGGAGTAGTTGATTTCCACTCCAGGATGCTCGCTTTCCGCGGGGCGGGCGGTGAGCCTCCTCGGCGCACAGCGCCTGTGGGGTCTCACCTGTCCCGCTGCTCCCGCAGGAGTCTCGCACCTTCCGTTCCAATCAACTTCTTTTTCAAAGATTTGCTTTTTAAAACCTATTTACAAAACAATCTTTTAGAAAGGCTCTTTTCATAACCTTTGTTCCTTCTACAATAATTCCTGCCACTTAGAGGCTACTCACGGTAAGTTTTGGTGAAAACAAAGGTCTCGAATTCAAATTAGTGGCTAATTCAGACAGGTTTTCTCAATTCAAGGGCATTCGAGTCCGAATCAGGGCCTATTCAGACAGGCTTGCTCAAATCAAGAGCATTCGAGTCCGAATCAGGGGATTTCGATACAGACTCTAAATATTAGAATTTGTGCAGAAAACAACAATCACTGCGAAAACAGCCAAAAGAAAAAACCATCTGCGGTTTTTCACCACTCAGATGGCCCTCCGAACATTGATTGCATAATTTTGCTTTTGACACCTGGCATACTCATAAAAGATCCAACAGCAAGCCTTCTCAGCCAGCCAGTACCGATTACTACGTTAAGTAATCGATAGCGATATCGGTAGCCAAAGTAGCCAATTGTCCCAATCAAAAAGATAGATTTCAGCATACGAGACATTTTATATCCCTCCCAATTATAGTGTGGGTTGTTTTGAGTTTTTTATCCAACTAAAATAGGATGAGAGGTTAAAAGCATGAATGCTCTTTCCCTCTCATCCTGGAATGCTAATCTCTTTTTAATACTGTTTCCATTGTTTTTTTTAATACTTCCACTGAATGCAAGAACTTTTGCTTCTCTTCTTTGCTTAAGTCAAGCTCGACTACTTCTCTTATTCCAATTCGGTTTACAACCGCCGGAACACCAATATAAATATCCTTTTCACCGTATTCTCCATCAAGGTAAGCAGAAACAGTCAGAACTGAATTTTCATTTCTCAGAATCGCCTTTGTGAGCCGGACAAGTCCCATGGCGATACCATAGTAGGTTGCACCCTTCCTCTCAATGATGTGGTAGGCAGCATCTCTAACATTCAGGAAAATATTGTCCAAATCATTTTGATCGTAATTTGTTTTATTCTTAGTCCACTCCGCAATCGAAGTTCCAGCGATATCAGCATGGCTCCAAACCGGAAGCTCTGTATCCCCATGTTCTCCAATAATATAGGCATGAACGTTGCGGGTATCAACATCAAAATATTCCCCAAGCAAAAATCTAAACCGGGCAGTATCAAGAATAGTTCCTGAACCAATTACACGTTCTTTCGGAAGGCCAGAATATTTCCATACTGCATAAGTCAAAATATCGACAGGATTGGTCGCAACCAGGAAAATGCCATCAAATCCGCTAGCCATTATATCTTCAACTATCCCCTTAAAAATACGGGTGTTTTTTTCAACGAGATCCAGCCTTGTTTCACCTGGTTTTTGGTTGGCTCCTGCTGTAATGACAACAAGGTCTGCATCTTTACAGTCTGAATAGTCACCATACCAGATTTTTGTACGTGAAGGCGCAAACGGCAAGCCATGATTAAGATCCATTGCATCTCCTTCTGCTTTTTCCTTATTTAAATCAATCAAAACAAGTTCCTCAGTTATTCCTTGATTCAATAAGGCAAATGCATAGCTTGAACCAACAAACCCAGTTCCAATTAGGGCAACCCTGTTAACACGATTCATTAAAAATAATCCTCCTTAAAAAAGTGTATTGGATATATAACATGAAAAGTAGAGAAAAGGTATTTATTGGTATAAAAAAATAAATGCACAGGCTAAAATCACTGCAGGCACGCCGGAAAGAAAGTTAACCAGATCATTATCAAGAAAGGAGATACCTCTTATTCTTTTCGTATCCCTTCCGCAATGATGCGGCTTTTCTGTCTGTATGCCGCACGATTCACATAAGTACAGCTTTTGAAGATATGCCCCCAAAAGCGTATCGATTAAATTTCCAAGAAAACCGCAGAAAAAAATCAAAGCCGCCTCCCATAAAGGAAGATTAAATAAATAGGAACCTGCTGCCGCTATTAAAAATGCTCCCGCAAGAGCCGCTCCAGTACCTAACAGGCTTACAGCCCCGGAGGTACCCTTATCCACTCGCTTAAGTGTCCTCAGGCTTACAGGTCTCTTTTTACTGATTGGCCCAATTTCGGATGCCCATGTATCGGAATTAGAGCTTGCTAACGCAACGGCAAATCCTACCAGAACAGCCGGGTGTGAATAAAATGGATAAATGACACCCAATATGGCGGCAATACCTCCATTAGCGGCAACCTGCCTCCAATCTCTTTGCGATCCTTTGGCAAGCCTGTCTTCCAGCAAATGTTTGGAGGAACTACTAAATTTTGACCATAGGCTGGAAGTCAAAAAAAAGATTCCCAACAATAATATACCTTCACTCCAAATCCATAAAATACGGCCAATCCGATAAAAAAAGCAGCTCCTGCTCCGGAAATTGTTAAAGAGCGCAAAAGATATCCTGCCAGTACCGTGCAGAAAATGAGGAATCCAACTATTAAATTCCCCATCATCCCGGCTTAATAATCCCTTCATCTGTAATGATGTTGGAAACAGGACGATCATGTGATTCAACTGGCACATGATCTAAAATCTGCGATGTAAACGCTAGTGACACCGTAGCACCAGTAAAGTGAACCAAATAGCGATCATAATAGCCCCCACCCACACCGAGCCTGAAGCCGTTTTTATTAAATGCTAGACCCGGTACGATCAATAAATCTATTTGCTCAGGAACGACAGCTGCTGTTTCCTCTTCGATTGGTTCTAATAAACCTGAATAAACAGACTCAAGCTGTGAAAAACGGGTTAGAGTGCGAAAGGTCATAGTTCTTTCTTTAGGATGGCATTTTGGTATCACGATTTGCTTTTTCTGTTCCCAGGCTTTTCGGATAATCTGGTATGTATCTACTTCTGGTGGATTAGAAATGGTGAGTCCAATAACATTCGCATTTTTCCAGCTGCTCTCTTCAAATAGCTGAGTAGCAATCTTCCAGGAATAATGTTCATAGAGGGGTTTGGGAATTTTTCTAAGGGTGTCTTTTATTTCTTTTCGAAGGTTTGATTTTTGATTCATGGCAGATCCCTCCTTTAAATGGCTATTTTAGGCACAAAAAAACAGCAGGAAGCAACCTGCTGTTTATTTTGTTTCGCGATGTGTAGTAGATCGCTTTTCTCTTGGGCAATATTTCTTAAGCTCAAGACGATCAGGATTATTTCGTTTATTTTTTGTTGAAATATAGTTACGATCTCCACATTCAGTGCAAGCTAACGTAATATTCACACGCATGCTTTATCCCTCCAAACTATTTCTTGCTAGTTCGTTCATACGACTTTTCTATAATATCATTATTCCAAAGGAAATGCTAGTCTGTTTTTTAAAAGTGATTTATTTAATGCAAGAAGTTCACTTTTACTTTCACCATATATCGACCAAATACCGATTTTGGCTGTTTCTTTTGGATTCAGGACAACATCAAAGCTTAAAAGTCCAGCAGTATCCCCTTTCGCCATCGGCTGATATTTCAGGCTTCCTTTTTCTCGGCTGCTCCAAATTTGATTTGAATTAATATTCCAGAATGGAAGGATCGTACATTCCTTTTCAGGTGTACTTTTGCAAAACCCGTTAACCATAAAAATATTGTCATCAGTCAGATGAAAAATAACATTATCAGCAGGCGATACAAAAGTAAAATCGCTTTTAGCAGGCTCCGGGTGATGTTGCATTGCAAGTACCTTTGCCCGTTTAGTTTTTGCCCCATGATTGCTGAGCTGTAAAGTATAAAAGCGGATTCTGGAATGAACGTGTTCCTGCTGGATTTTTAATAGCAGCTGACCGTCAAGAATAAGTTTTTCCGAAACACCTTTTAGCCAGTATGTACTTCCATCAAGCCATAGTCCCGGAATAAACTCCAATTGCTTCGGGATTTTTCGGTTACTTTTTGTATTTATCTCTTTGGGAACCGTTTTTATATTCATGTTAATTACACCTTTTCTCTTTATAATAGTAGTAATCGCCTTTGCTTTTAAACTAAAATTTTATGATCCGTTCACTGCATTTATTCTTAATTTAATGGTAGCACCTATATGGCACCCATACAATAAACGCAATTTGTCGTAATTTGCTTATTCCGACGGCATATAATCTCATGGATAAAAAAATTTTTTTCCATTCCAATTTCCTCTTATTTAATTAAGATTCGACAAAGCCTGAGCAGTTTGTTTTCGACTAAAACTGCCAAAAATTATTTCAATCATCGATAAATTATAATTATAATGGTAAAATATTTTTGTAGAATATGAGCGAGGTGTTTGAAATGGCAGTAATTATGCTTGGATTGCTTGGGCTTTCCATTATTCTGTTTCTCCTGTCCTTCTTTATGCGGGATCCATATAAAGACCTGAAAAACGAGCTTGATCAATTTACAATTCAGCAGGTCCAGGAAAATTACCAGATGAAAAAAAAATTAAAAATTTTAGAAGAGGAACTATTGGTCAGTGAGGATATCGTTCCTTCCATTCCTTTACAAACACATGAATCCATATCCAGCCAGAAAGATATTCATGACATCATAAAGAATCAGGTTTGGGCACTAGCTATGCAAGGAAAGCCGATCGAACAAATTGCACAGCAATCTTCTTTATCGGTCAAGGATGTTTATGGAATTTTAAAGGAATACTCAGAAAGAGGAAAAGGCGATGAATAGTCGGGGAGTTCGTGCATTTGCTCTCGGTATTTTTTTTACAGCATGCGTAATCGGTTCTTATTATTTTAATATTAATAAAGTGGAAACTATCCCTTCAGCAAAAAAACAGCTTGAAGACAAAGGGTACATCGTTTTGAGTCCCAACGAATATAAAATGCTGAAGAACACTGGCAATCAGAAAAATAGACAGACCGCATCGGCCAAAAAATTGTCCCTCATAAAAAAGCTCCAGCTTCCACTTCTCAGTCTTCTTCAAAGCCAAGTGCTGCGAATAAGAAGGTTTATACCTTTCAGCTTGAAGTTAAAGCAGGAATGAATACGGAGGAAATTGTCCACCTCCTGGCTGTGCAAAAAATCATTGCTAATGAACATGAGTTTGGCCAGTTTCTCATTGACCATAATTACCAGTCCAAGCTGCAATTGGGCACCTTTGAGCTAACGAGTGATATGTCTTATGATCAGATGGCTAAAATAATCACTAAACAAAGTAAATAAACAAAAGCTGGATCCTTATCGGATCCAGCTTTTGTTGTATTAAGCATTCAAATCATAACGTTTTCCAGTTACCAGGAAAATAACATTTTCGGCAATATTTGTAGCGTGGTCGGCAATTCTCTCAATAAATCGGCATACAAATGCAAGCTGAGTAATTTGATTGGTCGCTGCCGGATTTTCAGGAATATAACCCATTAATTCCCGAACAAGCCTTCCGTACATTTCATCGACCTTATCATCCTTTTCAGCACATTTTCGAGCCAGTGAAATATCTTCCGTATAGAAAGATGTCAAGGCATCTGTCAGCATTTCAAGAGCCATTTCCATCATCCTTGGAATATCTACGATTTCCTTGATATGCTTTTCATTTCCGATGTGCTGAGTCGATTTAGCGATATTCACTGCCATATCGCCAATCCGTTCAACTTCTGACGAAATTTTTAATGCAACAATCACCTTTCTTAAATCTGTTGCGACAGGAGATTGTGTGGCTAACATTAAGATTGCCTTATCATCAATTTTATGTTCCATCTCATCAATTGCATTGTCACCTTCAATGATCTGCTCTGCCCTTTTTAAATCCTGTTTAACAAGTGCATCCATTGCATCTTTAATCGCTTGCTCAGAAAGATATGCCATATCAAGCAGCATTTCTTTTAGCTGCTTTAAATTGCTGTCAAAATTTGATCTCATACTCATCAATATTCACCTCGTATTATCCGAATCTTCCTGTAATGTAACCTTCTGTCCGATCGTCTGATGGGCGGGAAAATATCTTGGATGTAGAATCAAGCTCAATTAATTCTCCCATTAAAAAGAATGCTGTTTTATCTGAGACACGTGCTGCCTGCTGCATATTGTGTGTCACCATGACAATTGTATATTTTTCCTTTAATTCTAATACTAATTCTTCAATTTTCAAGGTTGAGATTGGGTCAAGTGCTGAGGTGGGCTCATCCATAAGGAGCACCTCCGGTTTTGTTGCAAGTGCTCGTGCAATGCAAAGACGCTGCTGCTGGCCGCCTGAAAGCCCCATAGCAGGACCATACAATCTGTCCTTTACTTCATCCCATAGAGCCACGTCCATCAAAGATTTAACTACGATTTCCTCAAGATCCTTCTTTCTTTTAATACCGTGAATCCTGGCCATAGGCAATGTTATCAAAAATGGATTGCGGGAATGGGTTCCCTTTCTGGAACACCATGCCAACATTCTTACGAAGTTCTACAAGGTCCATCTTTTCATTCAAGATATTTTGGCCGTTATAATTTATTTCTCCAGACATTTTCACTCCGGGGACCATATTGATCATCAGGTTTAATGTTTTGATGAAAGTTGATTTACCGCACCCAGACGGTCCGATAATGGCCGTCACTTCTTTTTTTCGGATTGGAAAATTTATATTTTTCAATGCATGGTGATCCCCATACCAAAGATTCAAATCATTTACTTCAAAAGCCTTATCCGTTATTGTAAAAACCGACATGTCCAATCCCCCTTATCCAAAACGTCCGGAAATATATTCTTCGGTCTTTTTTACGGACGGGTTAGTGAAAATTTTATCCGTTACATCAAATTCAATCAGATCACCATTTAAGAAAAAAGCTGTTTTATCAGAAATACGTGACGCCTGCGACATATTATGGGTAACGATAAGAATAGAATATTCCTTTTTTAATTCTAAAATCAGGTCTTCCACTTTTGCGTTCGAGATAGGGTCAAAGGCCGATGAAGGTTCATCAAGCAGCATGACCGTAGGTTTCATTGCAATCGTACGTGCGATACATAACCGCTGCTGCTGTCCGCCTGAAAGAGAAAGTGCTGACTTATGGAGACGGTCTTTTACTTCATCCCATAAAGCCGCCTTAGTCAGGCTTTCCTCCACTACATCGTCAAGAACACTCTTTTTGCGGATACCAGAAAATTTCAAAGCGTGGGTAATATTATTATAAATGGATTTTGGAAAAGGATTCGGTTTCTGAAAAACCATTCCAATCTCTTTTCTTAAGGCCACTACATTCACTTCTTTAGATAAAATATTGATATCTTCATAAAGGATTTCCCCCTCAGCCCTCGCTCCAGGAATGAGATCATTCATACGGTTAATACTGCGCAAAAATGTCGATTTCCCGCAACCCGACGGGCCAATAAGCGCAGTGACCGCATTCTTTTCAATATCCATGTTAATACCATTTACAGCACGTTTTTCACCATAAAATATTTCCAAATTATTTACCTTTAAAATTAAGTCATTATGCTGTGTTTGATCTGAATCGATTTTTTCTGTGCCTTCGGTTTTATTTATGAATGTTGTCGCCATTTTCCTTCACCCGCTCTCTTATTTTGTCGCCGTTATTTTCCGGTGGATGATGCTGCCGATCCAGCGGGCAGATAAGTTAAAGATAAGGACGGAAATGATAAGGACCGCTGCCGATCCATTTGAAATTTCCTTTACGTCTGGAATTATTCCTTGTGTATTGAGAGCCCAAATATGAACAGCCAATGTTTCAGCAGGACGGAAAATATTTAAAGGTGACATATCTGAAAACGGATTCCAATCTGCATAATCCAATCTTGGAGTTGATTGGCCAGCTGTAAACAGTAAGGAAGCTGCTTCGCCAAAAACACGGCCTGATGCCAAAATCGCACCTGTTAAGATGGACGGAAAAGCACTCGGCAAAAGAATAGTTTTAATTGTATGCCAGTGAGTAATACCAAGGGCAAGACTTGCTTCTTTTTGATCACGTGGAACGGACCTAATAGCATCTTCACTGACTCGTACCATAACTGGAAGGTTAAATACCGTTAAAGCCAGTGCCCCACCAAGAATCGTATATCCCCAGCCAGTTAAATTAACAAACATCAAAAGACCAAACATTCCAATTACAATGGAAGGAAGAGAAGCTAGGACTTCGATACAGGAGCGGATCGCGTTTGTCACTTTGCCTGGCTTTGCGTATTCTGCCATATATATTCCTCCGCCAAGTCCAAGAGGAATAGTAATCAGCATCGTAATGAATAAAATATAAAGAGAGTTGAATAATTGATCTCTTATTCCCCCTCCTGCCCTGATATTACTAGATGGAGTGGTAATGAAATCAAAGGAAACATATTTTAGACCGTTAAATAAAATATAAGAAAATAGCGCAACCAATATCGTTATGATAATAACCGCTATCGCAATGAAAACTCCGGTGGCAATCCGGTCTGCTGTTCTGCTGTTCATTATATCTTCCTCCTTGCTGAAAGATAGCGGATTAAAAGGATAAAGCCGAATGACATTATTAATAAGATTAATCCCATTGACCACAATGTATTATTTTCAATACTTCCGTAAGTTGTGTTACCCATATTCAGTGTAATGATAGTTGTTAATGTAGCAGATGCATCGAGAATACTTGATGGCAGATTTCGAACATTTCCAATTACCATTTGTACTGCCAAAGCTTCTCCAAACGCCCTTGCCATACCAAGAACAATAGCTGTCAGCAATGTTGGCATCGCAGCTGGTATCAATACTTTTCTTATTGTCTGCCACCTTGTAGCGCCTAAGGCAAATGAGCCCTCTTTAAGGGTCTTTGGAATTGAACTCATTGCATCCGTAGCAATAGTTGTAATTGTAGGCAGAATCATTATGGCAAGGACAATGGTTCCAGAAAGTAAACTAAAGCCAAGTGCCCCCACATGCCCTCTAATAAAAGGAACAAGTACTGTAAGCCCGATGAAGCCATAAACAACAGATGGAATTCCGACTAATAACTCAATAACGGGCTGAAGAATTTTCCTGCCCCATGAAGGAGCAATTTCCGTCATAAAAATAGCTCCGCCAATTCCAAGAGGAGCTGCCACAAGAGCTGACAGCATTGTAACTGCAAAGGACCCAAATATAAAGGGGAGAGCTCCATATTGTGGGTCTGCTGCATTTGTCGGATTCCAGTGCTTACTGGTTAAGAATTCAATAAGACTTACACCGTTTTTAATAAAAGACTGCACCCCTTTTGTACCAAGAAAAATAGTAATAGCTATAGTCGCTGAAATCATAATGATCGCACTCAATGTAACCAGAACTTTTCCTCGTAATTCCCCATCCATCCATTTTTTTTCAGATTTTAATAATCTGTCTTTTGCAGGAACCAGCTTTTCCATAAAAATAAAACACCCCTAGATTACGTCATAATAGGGTAAATGCGCTGGCGCATTTACCCTGTCCATTCATTGAACCATTATAGATTTTTCTGATTTCCTTTTGCATCACGTTCAACTTGCATTTTCTTAACTGAAAGATAACCTTGGTCCTTCACGATTGTGTTTTGAACATCGTCGCTCATCATGTAGTCAAGAAATGCTTTTGCTAATTCGTTAGGCTCGCCCTTTGTATAAGAGTGCTCGTAAGCCCATACTGGGAATTTTCCGGATTGTACATTTTCATCAGTTGGTTCTACTCCATCAATTGCAAGTGGAGTTACTGCTTTATCAGTAAAGAATGAGAAAGCAAGATATCCGATTGCACCATCTGTTTCGCTAATGATTTTTTTAACTGTAGGTGAAGAATCTTCTGTTACACCTTCTGCAGGTGTTGCTCCATCAAGAGCAAATTTATTGAATACTGCACGTGTACCTGAAGAATCCGGACGGTTTACAAGAACGATTTTTTGGTCTTTTCCGCCTAGCTCTTTCCAGTTTGTGATTTTACCTGTGAATACTTTAATTAAGTCTTCTTTTTTAATGTCTTTAATACCAACCTTAGGATTTACTGCAGCTGTCATACCAACTACTGCAACTTTGTGGTCAACAAGTTCACTTGCTTTGTCAGGAATTTTTTCTTCAGCGAACAAATCAGAGTTACCGATTTGAACTGAACCTTCAGAAACCTGAGAAAGACCTGTACCTGAACCGCCGGCATTAACCTGGATATCAACTTTAGGATTATTATTCATGAACTCTTCAGCCGCCGCTGCAACAAGTGGTTGCATTGCAGATGAACCGGATACTACTAATGAACCAGATAAGTTTTTCTTTTCTGTTGTCTTATCATTTTTGTTTTTATCAGAAGCTCCACCGCAAGCAGCTGCAAATACCATTAATGCTGCTAGCATCATAAGCAGGCCTAATTTCTTGAAATTTTTCATTTCTGTTATTCCCCCTAAGAGATATGGTTGTTTTGTCCTACAGGTAATAGAATAATGCTTTACTGTTAACTGCGTTTTAATGCATTGTAAAGGTTTTGTAAATCTGTGTATTGAATACGTAAATCCGAAAACCTTCATATCCTTTATTTTGTGCAGTTTTATTAAAAAAACACAAAAAACAAAAAACCCGTTTCTTGAGAGAAACGGGTTTTGTTCTTTTATTGGCCTCCAGCCGAAGGAGAATCCTGATTGGAAGATTTATCTCCTGTTTGAAGAATCGATGCATTTCCATTCATGCGCTTTTTTTTCAAGTCGAAATATGCATCCAAAGCCGCACGGCCTATATAGTTGCTCGTCCCACGGCCATTCGCTGACTGATATGCCCATGGCACCAATACCGCGATTGCTATTTCCGGATTATCATCAGGCGCGTAGCCGACCAGGCTTAGATTCATTACTTGTGGGGCCTTTTGCCAAACTGCTTGCGTTTAGGGCCATCGTAAAACGCTTCAGCAGTCCCCGTCTTGCCGGCTGGATGATATTCAGCAGTATGGAAGTACCTGACCGCCGTGCCATCGCCTACCTGCATGACCATTTTAAAGCCCTGTTGAACTCTCTTGATCCATTCATCCTTTGCATCAATTCGATTTAATACCTTTGGTTCAATTTCCTGTACTACAGGACCCATTTCCTTATTATCAAGGATAGGCTCTCTGATTTCCTTTACCAAATGTGGCTGCACACGGTATCCACCGTATGCAATCGTTGACACATACTGCGCAAGCTGCATGTTTGTATAAGTATCATATTGTCCAATAACAAGGTCAAGCAGCAAACCTGGCTTCTTAATTGGCCTGGATAACCGGTTGCTTCATTTGGCAGGTCAATACCTGTCCGCACTCCTAAACCGAACTGGCTGAAGGATTGTCTGACCGTATCAAACGCCTTCATATTAAGAGGAAGAGATTCGTTTGCGGCATAGTGTCCTCCCCCCATCGCAATGGCTGTTTTCCACATATAAACGTTTGACGAAACCTGCAGTGCCCGTAAATCATTTATTCTTCCAAAATTTTTCCATGATTTTTTCACTGGTGTATTCTGAATTTTTAGCGGTTCATCGAATTGAGTCGAGCCTGGGCTGATGGCTCCTGTTTTATATCCTGTCAAAATCGTTGCACCTTTGACAGCTGATCCGACGTTATAGGAAGTAGAGATATTTCCAAGTGCAAAGTCTTTCATTTCTTCCTTACCGGTTTCTTCATTTTTCCCAATTTGCTTTCCGGCCATCGCAAGCACTTCACCTGTCCGCGGATCCATCATTACAACAAATGCGCGGTCTAAAAGGCCAGAACTTGGCTCTTTCTTCGCAAGCCGGAGTTGGTCTTCGAGAATCTTTTCAACTGACGCCTGAAGATCCATATCGATCGTGAGTACGAGATCTTTTCCCCTTTTTCCTTCAGAAACTACCTCGGTTGATATGATATTCCCGGCTTTGTCCGTTTTGTTCTTGACCTTTGCCTTTTCACCGTGAAGGACGTCTTCATACTGCTTCTCAATATAGCTTTTTCCGACCCGTTCATTTCGGCTGTATCCTCTTGCAAGATAATAGTCGAGGAGCTCCTTTGGGACACCTTCATCAGACGATGTCACTTTTCCTAAAACAGTTCTCAGGGTACTGCCGAATACATAGTTACGGTCCCAGTCTGTTGTCGTATTGACTCCTGGCAAGCTTTCGAGATTTTCGCTGACAACAGCAAACTCCTTAGCCGAGACTCCTTTATTTTTCACGATTTGCGGAGTTAAAGCGTAACCGCTGTTAAATTGTCGAAAAATGGCCAAAATCTGTAAGTCTTTGTTAGTAAGCTGGCTTAGCTCTGCATCCGTAACTCTGGACAGTTGTATTTTATATAAATCTTTATCGTCCAGTTTTTTTTGTTTATATTGGTCCCAGTCTTTTTTTGTTATTTTCTTTTTTGCTTCATCAGGATGCGCCATAAGCCAATAATCCTTCTTGTCGCGCTCCTGTACCTTTTTTGTATCCATTGTAATGTACTTAGCCAAACGTGCTGCCACCATAAGCATTTCCTTCTGGTCTGCATTCTGATATTTCGTATATGTGATTGCGTTGAGCGGGGAGTTGTCCACAATTACTTTCCCATTTCTGTCATAAATCTTCCCACGGGGAACCGGATTGTCGATAGTAATATCCTCGGTCCTTTCAATTTCCCGTTTAAAATCATTTCCATATACTATTTGTACGACTCCCAGCCTTAAAATTAGCGCTGAAAAAAGCATAAAAACAACAAAGAATAGCATATTCAGCCTAAAAGGGACTTGAGTCTTCTTCTTTTTCTTTTTATTTACCAACGTTTACTCACACTTTCTTTAAAAGGATTCACATAACTTCTATTCTAAAAGAAATGCCCCCTTTTTTCCATGAGGAACCCTTACCATTTTTTAAAAAGAAAAAAATGCTGTTTTGATCATGCTGGAGAAAGTTTGATTCTTTTAATAAACCAGTAAATACATGTATGGCCAGCGCCAAGAATCAGGAGAAGAACGGGTATGCTTTTACTCTGATCAAACCATGTGACCGCTGCAAGGAATACAAGAATGGAAACAATTCTTCCTCCATTCAAAAAAATTTCACGAACAACAATATATTCAATTCGCATTTCAGCTGCCTTCCAACTTTGTCCAATAACGTCATATGTCATCGACATATATGGAACAAGGAGAATCGGGTATGCCATAGCTATCATTCCTGCATAAATTAATAGCTTGTAATAGGACACATCCCAAACAATCAGTAGGACTGCAGCGTATAAAATGATTCCACCAATAAGGATTGACTTTTTCCGGTGATGTTTCTTAATGATCCTGGAAGCGGCAAAATAAACAATAAAGGAAATTCCGGAGTTCACTAGACCAAAGGTACCCAGTGCCAGTTCACTTCCGGTAGAAATAAAAACAAAAACCGAGATTACAAATAAAAACGTCCCCTCGCGCAAGCCTTGGAAAAAGTGGGCATGTGTTATGAGACGCCAATTTTGATTTTGTTTTCTTTCCTGCAAAATTCGTGTGAAGCAATATCTTCCGCTTGCCGCCTTGGCTTTAAAAAGAAGCTAAGGAAAACGGCCAATCCAAATAGTGCCAAAGACATGCCAAAAACCACCGTATATCCTGTAAACTTTGTAAGCCTGGTAATGATTAACCCTGCAGCCATAGGGCCAATCATTCCTCCAATAGATGATAAAATCCCAAGGAAACCATTAAAAAAATCCCGCGTTTCTGGTTCTGTAATTTCAAAGGTTAAAACATTAAACGCGAGCCAATAAAAACCATATCCAACCCCCAGCAATCCTCCAAGCAGCATTAAATAGTGAGATGCATGGGTTCCTGCAACTAAAACTGTCAGATAAAACAAGGCCAAAAATATGACCCCGATTCTAAATACAATGACCCTGTCTACCTTCTTAGCCCATCTTCCAGCCAAAATGAAAGTCAGCGGCTGAATGATGACAATCGATAAATTATAAAGGCCAAATCGGAAAATTCTCCAGATTGCTTCCAAAGATATATATTTACGAAACTGTTGGATAGAGCGACACTTAATGAGTATAAGCCTCCAATAATTAGAAGAAGGGATAAATCCCCCTTAAGCTCTATGTCACCAAGAAACTTGAATTTTTTGTTCATAAATTAACTCCCCTTTGTCATAAGGGTAGTCTTTAACAAGCATTGCTTTATTATTCGCTAAGAGGAAGTAAGATGGAGCAAGCGGAGTGGCAGGAGTTTTTCTGTATTACAAAGAACAAAAGGCGGACAAGCGTCCGCCTTTTTGTTTTATCATTATTACTTTGCTTCGTTGTATCGTTTTGAAACTTCGTCCCAATTAACAACGTTCCAGAAAGTGTTAATATATTCCGGACGGCGGTTTTGATATTTCAAGTAGTAAGCATGCTCCCAAACATCAAGTCCAAGTACAGGAGTTTTTCCTTCCATAAGTGGAGAATCTTGGTTTGGTGTGCTAGTTACTTCTAATTCTCCGTTATTAACTACAAGCCAAGCCCAGCCTGAACCAAAACGTGTAGTAGCTGCTTTAGCGAACTCTTCCTTGAAGTTTTCAAGGCTACCGAATTTCTTGTTAAGTGCGTCAGCCAACTCACCTGTTGGCTCACCACCACCGTTTGGTGAAAGGATTTGCCAGAATAGAGAATGGTTAGCGTGGCCGCCACCGTTGTTGCGAACTGCAGTGCGGACATTTTCAGGAACCGCATCAAGGTTTGCTACAACTTCTTCAACGCTTTTAGAAAGCAATTCTTCGTTTCCTTCTAATGCATTGTTTAGATTTGTTACGTATGTGTTGTGGTGCTTAGTGTGGTGAATATTCATTGTTTCCTTATCAATGTTTGGTTCCAAGGCGTCATAACCATAAGGTAATTGCGGTAATTCGAATGCCATTATAATATCCTCCTATGTAATAATTAATTTTATAGCCTTAGTTTCCTAAACCGTTTGAATTTAGAATATTTCTAAAGCTTTTCAGGTTAAGATTACCAAACTTCCATCATTGTTTCAAATGATATGCTCTTAGCTGACATAGATACATTGCCCTGTATCCAAAACTTTATTCCTAGGTGCACGAGCATCTTTCGTTAAATTGTCATTTTTTAAAAACCGCATATTGTCAACGATAAATGCCCTACAGTCACAAAAAGCTTTCATTTCATGTGAAGTCCCTTATTGACAGGCAGTAAGTAATTCTTTTAAATCGAAGCATGGATGCATTAAAAGGAGTGGCAAAGATGCAGAACGAGAGCATTTCTTTATACAATTTATTGCTTCAATTTTTCGGGAAGAATGAGTCCGTACAAAAAATTAAAGCTGGTACTGTCCTTTTTCAAGAAAAAGATCCTGTTCAGTACATATTTCTTATTTTAAAAGGAAGCACTGCTATTGGCAGGGTCCATGAAAAGGGAAAAGAATTTTTATTAAAGATATTAAACAGCCGTGAGCTTCTTCTGGAATATCAAATTTTTAAAGATGAACCCCACTACCATTTTTCTGCAAAAACAGTGACTGACTGCGAATTTTTATTTATTAAAAAGGAACAGTTTGAGTCTTTTGTTTTAAATGATCCTTCGATAATGATTTCTCTGGTTTCCTGGTTAAGCACTCGATATTTAAAAGCTCAAATGAAATGCCAGGATTTAATAATGAATGGCAAAAAAGGCGGTTTATATTCCATTTTGATTCGGCTTTGCAATTCATATGGTATCATGACAGAAAATGGAATACTCATTGACTTGCCGCTAACCCATCAGGAGCTTGCAAACCTGACCTACGGTACAAGAGAAGTAATCCAGCGTTTACTAAAGGAGCTGCGCGAAATGGACATCATTTCATATGAGCAGCAAAAATTCACGGTAAAAAACCTCAGTTATTTAAAAAGAGAGGTAGACTGCCAAAATTGCTCTGCTGAAATTTGCGGATTGAACTAAGAAAAACGCAAGCGCCTTGATCACCCCCGACAAGCGCTGGAGGGCCTAGAGGTGAAGTCGTTCTTTGACTTCATCGGAAGGACCGAAGCGACCTCGAGGGGGTAGGCGCTGAAGCTAGACATCAGTACTTTTAAAAAAAATTAAACTTTCTTGTCTGTTAACAATAAACAAACAGCCCTATCAGGTGGATAGGGCTGTAAAATTTAGAATACAACGACAAGAAAATAAATGATCATTAACACCTGGATGATTGACTTTGTGATGATGCTGCTAATAAAACCTATAACAGAACCAAAGCCAATTTTCACGCTTTCAGAGAAGCTCCTCTTATTAAAAATAAATTCAGCCGCAATAGCACCTATAAATGGGCCAATTAGAATTCCTAAAAAAGGAATAACGATTGGACCTGCCACTATACCAATCGTGCTTCCCCATATCCCCGCTTTTGATCCTCCATATTTCTTTATACCAATCATATTGGACAGGAAGTCTGCACCAAATAACAGGACAACAAGCAATCCTTGAATTACCCAAAAATACCAGGTGAAGTGCTGAAAAGAAAAAAGGAAGCCATATAATAAAAATCCTGCAAGCAAAAATAAAACACTAGGTATAATTGGATATACCAACCCCACAAACGCTACAGCAAAGAGAAGCGTAATTAACGACCAATATAATATGTCCATTTTCCCTCTCCTTTTTTTATTGTTTTCATTTTAGAAAGTCTTTTTTCAGTACATTAACAGAAATATTGGATGAATGTTTGCCAATAAGCTCTATATTTAGGACTATATCATCGTAAATAATACCTAAATGCCCTGTAAATACACCCTTTCTCAACCTTTCCATCTGTTCTTTGTGATATTGCTGTTCCAAATTATTAATTTCTTCTTCTAATTTTTTAGCATTCTCTGCAGCTGTCTTATCATTATAGTCAAAAGCTTGAAGGGATTGTTTAAATGCTTCCCCAGACAAGAGTAACATTTTATCTATATATTTATCGAAGGCTGGCAATGAGTTACTGTCGTATTTCTCTATGAGCATGATAATATTCATTACATGCTCCACTATACGAACAATGTCCTCGTTAGTCTCCAACAAAATGATATGTTTATCAGTGTCTTCATCAGATAAAGGATAATTTGAAAGCTCAGATAAATATTCTGATATTTTTTCATATAAATGTTGGATTGTTTTTTCTAGTTCCCATGCTTTCACAGCATGTTTATGTAAATTAGATTTTATAAGTTCAGCTGTTTCTTCAATGATACTATTGGCCATAAAGCCCATCCGCACGACTTCTTCCTTTGCCTGTCCAAGAGCAATTCCGGGAGATTGGACGAAATAGCTTGTATCAAGTTGTACCGGCTCACTCGCAGAACTCTCCCCGAACTTCATAAGCTTCACAACTGTCTTGATAATGAACCTGCCAATTGCCCAAAAGAGCACAATTGCTGCCAATAATCCGACTCCGGCGATAAGCCTGGTATACATATCAGTCCCCTGAAAATTCATTTTTCCACCTTCATCTTTCCTACTTTCGACAAAAACCAACATTAAGCTCATCTTATTATGTAAAATATTTAAAGAAAAAGTAAATGATTTGCACTATAAATTTACACTGCTTTTACATTTCTCTTAATTATTACAAAAACATTACAGTAAATTAGTTTTTTTTGATGGTACTTCTTGTATATAAACTGCGCTAAAGCTAGAATAGAAAAGTGAATCTGTTTAAGGGTGTGTTAGTATGAATATTTTCAAACAATTTTATAGAAGCATCTATTCTCCCAAGGATATTGCTCTTTTTCGTTTTCAAGGGATTGGAAAAACCATCTTGTATGTATTTTTTCTTACCTTTCTTTCCATTCTGCCTTCATTAGTTTTTATCAGCTCTGCACTTAATTCGGGTATCGATTCCAGCCGGAATGTTATTGAAGATGAATTGCCTGCTTTTTCAATTCAAGACGGCCGCTTAACTTCAGAGAGTAAAGTCCCTGTGACCATTAACAAGGACGATTTTACGATCATTCTTGATTCCACTGGTGCGGTTACCACTGAAAATTTAAGTACTGATAGCAATACACTTGCATTATTGAAAAATGAGTTTGCCTTGGTTGCGGGCGGAAAATCCAACCCTACCCGTATACAATGCTGAATACTATCAAGGTGACCAACAAAGAATTACTTGAATTCATCGATTTGCTCAGCAATTCAAAATACATTATTATCGCGGTGATCTCACTGTTTGTATTTTTATTTTCCAGTGCAGCAAGCTTTGTAGAAGTGACTGTTCTTGCCCTTTTGGCCTTTTAATAAAAAATTTAACCGGTCGCAAGCTGCACTTCCGCCAATTATGGAGAATGGCTGCCTATAGCGAAACGCTGCCGACCCTCTTCTTCACGATTATGGCTGCTATTCAAACAACAGTACCAAAAGATTTCTTGATCAATTGGCTCGTTGCTATCATCGTTCTATTTCTTGCCATTAATGAAACGCCGAGACCAAAAAACAGGATCGAATAACCGCGCTTTTAAAGCGCGTTTTTTTGTTCTAAATTAAATTGGACAAGCATATTTATTGTACAAATTCCATCTATATGGAGGTTTGTCGATGAAAAAGCTAATCGTGCTGCTTGTTTCCATTTTATGCATTTATGTTATTTATTTTGATTTGACTCAGGGCACCCTTCCGCAGCCGCATATCCAGACAAAGAAGGCAGATGCGTTAGCTGAAAATAAAATTTCCGCAAATCAACCCTATTTTGAAGTGAAGGTAGCGCCCGGCGAAACCGTACTGACGATTGTCGAACACCAATTGGCCCATAACATTCCTGTAGCCATTGATGATGTAATAACGGATTTTGAAAAGCTTAATTCAGGGCTTCAGCCAGAAAAAATTCAAATCGGCAAATCATACCGCTTTCCGGACTATTCAAAGGTAAAGAATCATTAAACAAAGGAGTATCAAGGAAAGCTGTTCCAGCCTTAGCAGTTAATCTCCTTGTCAAGATTGCCGGGAGACTGATAAAATATATAAGTAGTACATTTTTATAATTAATATTCGAATTCCATATTTTAAAGGAGCGAATTTCTCTTGAATGAAATTATACATCGCACAAAGACCCGTCCAATTAAAGTGGGGAATTTAACGATTGGCGGGAGCAATGAGTTAATCATACAAAGCATGACGACGACCAAGACGCATGATGTTGAAGCTACGGTCGCCGAGATTAAACGGCTCGAAGAGGCTGGCTGCCAAATTGTCCGAGTTGCATGTCCGGATGAACGTGCTGCCAATGCCATAGCTGAGATCAAAAAGAGAATCAATATCCCTCTTGTAGTCGATATTCATTTTGATTATAAGCTTGCTCTAAAAGCAATTGAAGGTGGAGCAGATAAAATCCGTATTAACCCGGGGAATATCGGAAAGCGTGAGAAGGTAGAGGCAGTTGTAAAGGCCGCTAAAGAACGTGGGATTCCGATTCGCATCGGTGTAAACGCCGGTTCCCTTGAAAAAAGAATCCTTGAAAAATACGGTTATCCAACAGCTGACGGTATGGTCGAGAGCGCGCTTCACCATATAAAGATTTTAGAAGACCTCGATTTCCATGATATTATCGTTTCAATGAAGGCATCGGACGTCAACCTTGCAATTGAAGCCTATGAAAAGGCAGCAAAAGCATTTGATTATCCATTACATCTTGGTATCACGGAGTCGGGGACATTGTATGCCGGTACAATTAAAAGTGCTGCCGGTTTAGGTGCGATCATCAGCAAAGGAATTGGAAATACTCTCCGTATATCCCTTAGTGCTGATCCTGTCGAAGAAGTAAAAGTGGCAAGGGAATTATTGAAAGTTTTCGGCCTTTCCTCAAATGCTGCAACCTTAATTTCCTGTCCAACATGCGGCAGAATCGAAATTGATTTAATCAGTATTGCGAATGAAGTAGAAGAATATATACAAAAAATCAAGGCTCCAATCAAGGTTGCAGTCCTTGGCTGCGCTGTTAACGGACCGGGTGAAGCCCGCGAAGCCGACATTGGAATCGCTGGAGCACGTGGAGAAGGCCTGTTATTCCGCAAGGGTGAAATAGTCCGGAAGGTTCCCGAAAATGAATTAGTCGATGAGCTTAAAAAAGAAATTGACCAAATTGCAGAGGAATATTTCCAGAAGAAAGCTGCAGAAGCAGAATTGCAGGTATAAAATAAAATGAAAAGGCAGGCATAATGCCAGGCCTTTTGCTCCTATTATCAGAAACGTGTTAAAAAAACGGAAGTATGAACATTCCGATAATAATCGAAACAGCTCCCAATCCTATTGCCCATGAGCCAAGAGACTCTGCTCCTCGGCGACGGGCAATAAATCCTAACACTATTCCAGCTGCGCCAAACAAGATCGGCAATACAAACAGAGATAATATTGAGAGTGCAAGGCCAACAGTTCCGATACCGGTTCCTCCTGCTGCCCTTTCTCTTTCCTCATTTAATCCCCTTCTCCGATTATAAACTACTACAGGGGCTGCAATCTCTGCTGCTGTCTCTTCCCTGTAATCAGAAGGTTCATCAGGGTTCTTTCGGCGAAGATCACGCGCAACAAAGCCTCTATCTTGATCTGCCATCTAAATCCCTCGCTTTCAAATATAGGAGCTTTTTTAGTGTTTGCAATCCACCGCTTTTTAATATGTCAATGTTTGACTTTAAGGTTTTATATAACTACTGGCGAAAATTTTTCAAATGCTCGGCTGTTTTTGGTAATATAAAATAGGGAGAGAAATCAATGAAAACGAGGGAAACTAGAATGAAAAAAAGATTTGGCATCGATATTGATGGAACAGTGACCTGTCCTTCTTCGCTGGTTCCTTATATAAATAAAGCTTTTAATATGAATATAACCCTTGATGATATAAAACAATACGATTTAAATCCATTAGTCGAAGTGACAGAAGCCGAATTTGCTGAATGGTTTGAAAAAAATGAGCCTGTCATTTATGCGGAGTCCCCGCTCGCTAAAGGGGCTTACCCTATTTTAAATGAGTGGAAAAATGATCATGAATTATATTTTATTAGCGCCAGAAGCTCCCATTTATTAGATGTTACAGAAAAGTGGTTTACTGAAAACGATCTTACTTACCACCATATCGAGCTAATTGGCACACATCATAAGGTAGAAGCGGCAAAAAAATACCAGGTTGATGTGTTCTTTGAGGACAAACATGACAATGCCGTTATGATCCATGAAGAGTGCCAAATCCCTGTCATTTTATTTAATACCCCATATAACCAGGACCCCATTCCACAGGGCGTTATCCGTGTAAATGACTGGCACGAAGCCAACGCATGGATTCAAAACTGGCTTAAAAACCCATAAAAAAAGCAGCCTGTTTGGCTGCTTTTCCTATTAGATACATTCCGGACATCGGCCATAAATTTCAAATTTATGGCCTGAAATATCGTATCCCTTTAAATCCTCGCCAAGTCCAACCATTGGGCAGGTTCCGATTTCTTTTGATTTTCCGCAATCAAGACAAATAAAATGATGATGGTGATGATGGTGCGAGCATGTGAACCGGAAATGTTTTTCTCCATATAATTCCGTCATTTCAAGTATTCCCAATTCCGCAAAAAGAGAAAGATTTCTGTATATGGTATCAAAGCTTAAGCCGGGATAATGGTCCTTTAGCTTTTCCAGGACCTCTTTAGCTGTTAAATATTTATCGCTTCCAGCAAACAACAGCAGCATTTCTTCCCTTTTACCAGTATATTTAAATCCTTTCTCTTTTAAAAATCGAAGTGCTTCATTCACATCCATACGAACCGCCTCCTAAACCGCTTTATTGCCAAATCCGCTTTTTCTATAAAGTATTGCAATGACCAGGATCGCTACTGAAATCATTACGATAGTGCCGCCTGGTGCAAGATCCAAATAATAAGCAAGCGACAATCCTCCAAGAACGGATACTTCCCCAAAAAGCATTGAAAGAAAGATGGTTTGTTTAAAGCCCTTCGCTATCCGGATGCTGGCAGCGACCGGAAGGGTCATAAGTGATGACACCAGCAAAATCCCGACCACCCTCATGGAAGCAGCAATCACAAGAGCAACCATGATGATAAATATAAAATGAATGCTTCTTGATGCCAGCCCTGAGGCTTTCGCGTATTCTTCATCAAAAGAGAGCAAGAATAATTCCTTATATAATAAGAAGATCACACCTGCAACAAAAACACTAATCGCAAGAATTGTCCATAAATCCATCCTGCTGACTGCTGTAACACTTCCGAATAAATAGCTGAATAAATCTGTATTAAACCCATCGGCGAGTGATATAAAAATCACTCCAAGACCGATTCCTCCTGAGAGGATAATCGGAATTGCCAGTTCCTGATAATGCTTATATACGCTCCGCAATTTTTCTATAAATAAGGACCCGCCCACTGAAAAAGCCATACCCATGTACAGTGGATTAACACCTGCGAACATAAGGAATTTTTTTTCAAGCAAAAGGCTTGCCGCAATACCTGCCAGAGTAACATGGCTTAAGGCATCTGCGATTAAAGACAGCCTTCTCACCACAATAAACACGCCCAATAATGGGGCAATCAGTCCAATCAATATCCCTGTCATAAAAGCATTTTGCAGGAACTCGTAACGAAATATCGCCTCGATCATCTGTTAACTCCTCCATGGTCATGATGGTGGGCCAGCAAATGAATATCATGCCCGTAGACTTCGGATAATCCATCTTCCCTTAGCTGTTCAAATTCCTCTGTCTGTCCATGAAAATGAAGAGTCTTATTTAAACATGCTACATGGGTAACTTTGTCAGAGATCGTTCCAATATCATGAGTTACCATCAAAAGAGTGATTCCTCTATTCTTATTCAAATCACCCAGCATTTGATAAAATGAATTTACATTTTGGGCATCAACACCCACTGTCGGTTCATCCAGAATCAATAATTCAGGGTCGCTAACAAGTGCCCTTGCAATAAAAACCCTCTGCTGCTGCCCTCCTGAAAGCTCACCGATATTTTTTCCGGACAGCTGTTCCATACCTACTGATTTCAAAGCTGAACTCACTTTCTCACGGTCTTCTTTTTTAAAAAACTGGAATAATCCGAGCTTTTTTGTAAGGCCGCTTGCCACTACCTCAAAAACGGTTGCGGGAAATCCTGTATTAAAGGAATTGGCTTTTTGGGAAACATACCCGATTTTCTCCCAATCCTTAAACCGGCGAATATCCTGACCAAACAAAAGAATTTCACCCTGCTGAGGTTTAAGAAGCCCAAGTATTAATTTCATCAACGTAGATTTTCCTGAACCGTTCGGCGCAACAACGCCAAGAAAAGACCTCTCCGGGATGTTAAGATTAATATTTTCAAGGACTGTCTCTTTTTCATAACTATAATACAGCCCATTAATTTCAATAACTGACTTTGAAGGCATATTCATCACCTTTAATTTTAAGAATCATTCCGATTTAACTTACGTAGTATACAACATCTCTTTTTTTATGTAAAGTTGCATGCATATAAATCACTCCGTACCGTGTTATGGAGGTTAAATTATCTTTATTGTCACGATTCCCTATTCTCCTTCATACATTAGGATGGGGAGTGATGATAGTGAAGATTTTTGAAAACATCATAAATCATAAGATTAATACCATTACAACTGATGAATTATTGAAGTATGCGAAACAGTTTAATATTTCCGTTAACCGGAACCAGGCTCAGAAAATAGCCGAATACTTAAGGGGAAAGCAAGTCAATATTTTTGACAGTAACGAGAGGGCTATCTTAATAAAGGAAATTGCAAAGGTGACTAGTGCTGAAACAGCGCGGGAAGTGAACAAATTATTCATGCAGTTTGCAAAATAAAAGCTGTGCAGCCGCACAGCTTTTTTTCTTATGACCCTAAAATTAGATCAAGCAGGTTTTCATCGAATTTCTTGCTTTTCAGCATGTCTATTTCATGCTTGTATGGCGGTTTTTTATTATTTTTATCCTCACCTACATAGGGTGTTTCAAGGATTTTAGGAATATCCTTTAATTGTGGATGATGGATGATATAACTTAATGTGTCAAAGCCAATATGGCCAAAGCCGATGTTTTCATGGCGGTCCTTTCTCATCCCAACAGCATTTTTGCTGTCATTGATATGAAGAACTTTAAGCCTGTCCAATCCAACAATTTTATCAAACTCATTTAATACTCCATCAAAATCTTCAACGATATTATAACCGGCATCATGCGTGTGGCACGTATCAAAACAAACAGACAGCCTGTCATTATAATTTACCCCATCCATGATCATCGCTAATTCCTCGAATGATTTTCCACACTCGGAGCCTTTACCTGCCATGGTTTCAAGGGCTATCTGAATGTTTTCTTTACCCGTTAACACTTCATTCAGCCCTTCAATAATTTTCTTAATACCTTCTTCAGTTCCTGCACCTACATGTGCGCCTGGGTGAAGAACAATTTGGCCAGCTCCAATTGCTTCTGTCCGGTCAATTTCAGTACGCAGGAATCTGACACCAAGATCAAAGGTGTCTGGATTTGTTGTATTACCGATATTTATAATATAAGGCGCATGGACCACTATTTCATTTATTCCGTGCTCCTGCATATGCCTTCTGCCCTCTTCAATATTTAGATCAGAAATGTCCTTACGTCTTGTATTTTGGGGTGCCCCAGTATAAATCATGAACGTGTTCGCACCATAAGAAACAGCTTCCTCACTGGCAGCCAGCAGCATCTTTTTACCGCTCATTGAGACATGAGAACCGATTTTCAGCATATTTATCCACTCCCTTAAAAGCAGGCATTACTTTTTCTTATTTATTCTTCTTTGCCTCTTTTTGATTTTATCCATTTCCCATTGCATTTTCTTTTTATATCCTGGCTTTACTTTAGTAGGCTTGCGAATCATCGTTTTAGCAACTTTATCAGTTTCATCTTCTTGTTTTTTTCTGTTTTTACGCTTATTCCGTTCATCTAATTCAACAAAGCCTTCATCTTTTTTCAAATCTACATGTTTAAACTGGATTCCCATCTTTTCAAGGCGATTTAGTGCGTCCTCATCCGAACTCTCATAAACTGTTAACGCGATACCAGAGTTTCCTGCCCGAGCCGTCCTGCCAACGCGATGAATGTAAAAATCCAAATCTGTTGGAAGCTCGTAATTTATGATATGACTCACACCTTCTATATCGATGCCTCGCGCTGCAAGGTCTGTTGCTACGATATATTGATATTCCAAGTCTTGAATTTGCTTCATCATTTTTTTGCGTTCACGCGGACTTAAATCCCCATGCACCCTTCCGACCTTCATGCCTTTCCCGATTAAGTAATATGCAACATCCTCTGCCATTTTTTTTGTATTTGTAAAAACAATGGCAAGATACGGGTTGAATGTTAACAGCGCATCATGAACAATAGCCTTTTTATTTTTGTGTCGTGAAGGCAAAAGGTAATGCTGGATATTTACCGCAGCGAGGTTTCTGGAATCAATCTGAATAAACTTTGGATTTTCCATATATTTTTTTAAAAATGGCTTTAGTTTTTCAGGAATAGTCGCAGAAAAAACAAGTATTTGCAGATTTGCCGGCATCTTGGATGCCACTTTATCCACATCTTCAATAAAGCCCATGTCAAGCATCATATCCGCTTCATCAACCACTAACGTTTTAGCAGTATGAATAAACAGCGCCTGATCCTCCATTAAATCTTTAATTCTGCCTGGTGTGCCAACAACTACCTGTGGCTGCACCTTTAGTTTTTCGATTGTTCTCTGCTTGTCTGTTCCCCCGATGTAACAACGGGTCATTATTTTATTTTCTTCACTGCACTGTTCGGTCATTTTTAAAATTTGGTGATAAATTTGGTTTGCAAGCTCCCTTGTTGGAGCGGTAATTACTGCCTGAACTTCCTGCCGCTTCGGGTCAATTTTTTCAAGAATAGGGAGAACATACGCAAGCGTTTTTCCTGTACCTGTCTGTGACTGGCCAATAGCGCTTTCTCCTTTTAAAACAACCGGAATAATCCGTTCCTGTATCTCTGTTGGCTCTTGGAAACCCATCTCTTTTATTGCGTCTATTATAAAGGGCTGAAACTCGAATCGTTCAAATTGATTAACCTTCATTTTTTAATTGCTCCTTAATATCCATTTATTAAACTTCTTTCATCCATCATGTAATTATAGTAAAGATTAATGCAAATCTCCACCTAAACAATATTTTATTATCATCTTTTACCTTTCTGTAATTTCTAATCATGAAATTTTACATCGTGTTTGTGCAAAACTGCCTAAACAAAAAAGGTAGTTGTGCATACCTTAGATTAGAAGGAATAAGAAAGGAGGATATAACTATGCCACCAAGACATGGATTCCCTATGCAAGGCGGAATGGGACCACGCATGATGGGAGGACCTGGACCTCAAGGCAGAATGGGTTCGATGGGGATGAATCCATTCCAGCAAAGGCCGTTGATGGGTCAGATGATGGGAAGATCCGGACAGATGAACGGAGGAGGGGGCGCATGCTATCAAGATTATTCGGAGGGGGCAATCAAACCCGTGCAATGGGAGGAATGGCTGCCGCCAGCCGTCAGGCAGGGGCTGGCGGGGCGGGTTCACTTCTTAAATCGTTGAGCAACCCCGGAGCCATTAATGGATTCCTAAATAATACCCAGCAGATTCTGCAATCTGCTCAATCAGTAGGACCAATGATTCAGCAATACGGACCGCTGGTTAAAAACCTGCCAGCAATGTGGAAGCTTTACAGAGGATTAAAGAATTCTTCCTCTGATACTGATGAAACGACTTCAGTTAAACCTTCCTCATCAACACAAACAGAATCAAGCTCGGCAGAAGAAATTGCAGCTAAGAAACGTACTTCTGCAAAAAAGAAAAAGAAGAAGCAGAAAACTGAAAGTACGGAGAAGAAGACGGGTCATAACAGAGGGAATTCGGTTCCCAGACTTTATATTTAAACAGAATTTTCACTTCAAGGAGGATGCTGGAAACGGCATCTTTTATTTTGGTTGAATTAGTATGTCAATTATTATTTTGTAATGCAAATTACAGCCTCTTTTTATCATGTGCGCAAACTCACTTTGTATTATACCTATAATTTTTATATAATAAATACATAGAGTATAAGTCATCGTTCTTAATAGGAGGACTTTATTAATGGATATTATTAAAATTTCACCGCGTGGATATTGTTATGGAGTAGTTGATGCCATGGTCATAGCAAGGAACGCAGCTCTTGATAAATCTCTCCCACGTCCTATCTACATCCTCGGGATGATTGTTCATAATAAACATGTAACAGATGCATTCGCTGAAGAAGGAATCATTACTCTTGACGGTCAAAACCGCAAGGAAATCCTTGAAAAAGTTGACAAAGGGACGGTCATTTTTACAGCGCATGGAATATCGCCTGAAGTACGGGAGCTTGCAAAAGAAAAAGGACTCGTAACCATCGATGCCACTTGTCCGGATGTAACAAAAACGCATGATTTAATTCGGCTTAAGGAACAGGAAGGCTTCCAGGTCATTTATATAGGCAAAAAGGCCATCCTGAACCTGAAGGAGCTGTGGGGGTTGCCCCAAAAATTGTGCACCTGGTTGAAACTGCCAGCGACGTTGACGCGTTAAACCTGGACAGCCAGAAAATCATCGTTACAAACCAGACGACAATGAGCCAATGGGATGTAGCTGAAATCATGAAGCTGGTACAGGCAAAATATCCACATGTGGAAGTGCATAAAGAGATTTGCATGGCCACCCAGGTTCGCCAGGAGGCTGTTGCCGGACAGGCGGGAGAAGCCGATGTCCTAATCGTTGTAGGCGATCCAAAGAGCAATAACTCCAACAGGCTTGCCCAGGTTTCAGAAGAAATTGCCGGTACTAAAGCTTATCGTATCGCTGATATTTCCGAGCTTGATGTTAACTGGATAAAAAATGCTTCAACCGTCGCTGTGACAGCGGGTGCCTCAACTCCAACCCCGATTACTAAGGAGGTTATTTCCTTCCTTGAGCAGTTTGACCCTGAAAACGAAGCGACATGGGTTAGGGAAAAGAATGTTCCATTGAACAGAATCCTTCCAAAAGTAAAAAAACCGGAAGCAATTAACTGACACTATAAATTAAGTAAAACCGGCTGCCATTTTTGACAGCCGGTTTTACTTTTATAAATATTTAAACGGATTTGTATCGACTTCAGAAGGAATAAAGACAACGTTATATCCTGCTTGTACACTTTTTTCGGTAAGGATGTCTGCAAGACCCTTCTTCATGATTTTTTCGACATTATGACCTGGGTCTATCATATTTAAGCCCTGCATCATGGCATCATGGGCAGTATGATAATAAATGTCTCCAGTTACATACACATCTGCACCCTTATATTTCGCCTGGCTCCAATATTTGTTTCCGTCTCCGCCAAGCACAGCCACTTTCTTCACTTTGGAATTTAATTCCCCTACTACTCTGACCCGGTCAACATCTAGGGCTGATTTAACCTTTTCGGCAAATAGCTCCAGAGTCATTTCCTCTACTTCTCCAATCCTGCCTAATCCAAGAACCTCGCCTTGATTATCAACAGGATAGACATCATAGGCAACTTCCTCATATGGGTGAGCCTTAATCATAGCTGTAACAGCTTTTTTCAAAAGGGCCTCCGGCACAATTGTCTCAAGCCTAACCTCGTCAACGGTTTCCAGTTTTCCCTGCTCGCCAATAAACGGATTCGTATTCTCGCCAGGGAGAAATCGGCCAGAGCCATTTGTTGAAAAAGAACAATGGCTGTAATTGCCGATTGCCCCTGCACCAGCCTTTCCTAGAGCGTCCCTGACCTCCTTTTCATTTTCAACAGGTACAAATACAACCAACTTTTTCAGGTTGGTTTCATATGTAGGCACAAGCACCTCCGCATTTTTCAGCCCGAGTGCACCAGCGAGCAAATCATTTACCCCACCCTTAGCAACATCAAGGTTAGTATGGGCAGCATATACTGATATATCATGCTTTAGCAGCTTTTCAAAAAGTTTCCCTGGAAGTGTGTCCGTTGTTAATTTTTGAAGTGGACGATAGATGATTGGATGGTGTGCAATAATAAGTTGAACATTTTTTTCAATTGCTTCGTCTATCACTTCATCGAGGACATCTAGGGCAATCATGACCCTGTCCACTTTTCCGTTTAACCGACCTACCTGCAAGCCTACCTTATCGCCTTCCATTGCATATCCCTTTGGCGAAAACTGTTCAAACATCTGGATAATTTCATGTCCATTTACATTTTTCATTCAGCCAGAACCCCCTCTGCCCAACTGATTTTTTGAAGAAGCTCTTGCTTCTTTTGATTTGTCTCCTCGGAAGCTGCCGCATTTTCCAGCTGCTCAAAGATCCGCTGCCAGTTCTCTTTTTCAAGGCTCCACTTTTTTCTGAACGCCTCCTGTTTACGGATCATTAGAAAGGGCCAAACAGCAAGCCCTTTTCTCCAAGTGGCTGATATGGGGTATCGGGATTTCCCTGTTCACCAACTAAAATTTCATATATTTTTCCATCTTCCTCTAAAATCTCTTCATCAACAAGCTCCCAGCCATTGTCAATAAACCAGGTTCGTATGGAAATAGCGCTAATATTAGGCTGCAGCACCAGCCTTTTTACATCGCCAAGCTTATCCTTTCCCCTATCGAGAATACTGGCAATAAGGGCGCCCCCCATTCCTGCAATGGTAATGCATTCTGCTTCACCCGGCTGCAATACCTCCAGGCCGTCACCCAAACGCACTGAAACGCTGTCGGTAAGACCCTCAGCTTGAACCTGTTTTTTCGCTGATTGATACGGTCCATTAACCACTTCACCTGCAATGGCAGCTGATACCACACCTTTTTTCACTAAATAACAAGGCAGGTAGGCATGATCAGAACCGATATCTGCTGTTACTGCCCCGTTTGGAACGAAACTGGCAACTGTTTCTAGCCGTTTCGATAATTTATCTGTATTCAAATCACTTCACCACATCTCTATATTCGTTATCGTTATGATTAGTATAAAAAAAGTCCTTTACATATGCAAAGGACCTTCCTCATATAGTTAATATTATAGCTTTGAAAGCCAATCAGCCATTTTACCGGCATTTTCAGCTGGAACAAGTCCTGAAGGCATAGCGCCTCTACCATGTTGAACGATGTCCATCAATTGTGCCTTTGAATACTTTTTGCCAACGCCTTTTAGGGTAGGACCAACGACACCCTGGTATTGGTCTCCATGACATGCAACACATGTAGTCTTGTAAATATCTTCAGGGTTTGCTGCAACAGCCTCAGTTTTCTCTTTTCCGCCGCCTTTCTTTTCATCAGCAAGTTCCTTCGAATCGCCAAGTCCTTTAAAAGACAGGAAGAAAATTAGTCCAATACCAAAAACCATGATTAAAACAAATGGAATAACCGGATTACGTTTCATCTTAATATAACCTCCTTATGTAAGAAAATCTGTTAACTATAAATGAATTACAAACAACTTTATTTTACTTGAAAATCTTCAGAAGGAAAAGTCCTAATATCGAATATTCACGATAAAGTTTCTAAAAATGGAAAAGAGGCTGCAAAAGCAGGCCTTTTTATGCTGTAAATCCTCCATGCATAAGTGTCCAGCCATTTTCCTTCAATGATAAGTATTCTAGTATATTTTACATAAGGCATTAAAAATATATTTATATATGATTGAAATTTTAGCAGCCGATTTGTCTTGCGATGACAGTTCTCTGGATTTCAGAGGTTCCTTCGCCAATTTCCAAAAGCTTTGCATCCCTCATGAAACGCTCTACATGGTAGTCCTTCATATAACCATAACCCCCGTGAATCTGGACAGCCTGGTCTGTAACCTCCATTGCGATTTCCGATGCGTATAGCTTACACATTGCAGCTTCTTTTGAGAACGGCTTTTCCCTGGTCCTTTAACCAGGCAGCCTTGTAAACCATCGTACGTGCCAATTCAATCTTCATTGCCATATCAGCTAGCTTGAATTGGATGGCCTGGAACGAAGAAATCGATTTACCAAACTGCTTGCGCTCTTTGGCGTACTGCAGGCCTTTTCATACGCTGCCTGGGCTATACCAACCCCCATAGCCCCAATGCCGATTGGCCGCCATCCAGGGTTATCAGAAACTGTTTAAAGCCCTCTCCCTTTAATCCGAGAAGATTTTCCACTGGAACCCTGACGTCTTCAAGGACAAGTTCAGTTGTATTAGATGAATGAAGTCCCATTTTTTCATAATTATCGATTACCTTAAAACCTTGTGCATCAGTGGGAACAATAATAGCTGTTATTTCCTTTTTCCCGTCCTTATCACCTGTGACTGCAGTAAGTGCCAGGTGTTTGGCATAGCTGGCGTTTGTTATAAAGCATTTGTTCCCATTAATAATAAACTCGCCGTTTTCTTCTCTCGCCGATGTCCTTGTTCCTCCAGCATCAGATCCCGCATTCGGTTCGGTTAAACCAAATGCCCCAAATGATTCTCCCGTGCAAATAGGTGTCAGGTACTTTTGTTTTTGTTCCTTGGTACCAAATAAATTAATCGGTGCTCCACCGAGTGAAATATGGGCAGAATAGGTTATGCCAGTCGATCCGCACGCTCTGCTCAATTCTTCTGTTACGATTGCGAAACTGACAGTATCTGCTCCGCCACCGCCATATTCCTCAGGAAACGGTAACCCCATTACTCCCATATCTGCAAGCTTTTTAAAAATTTCAACCGGGAACTCCTTTGTTTTATCACGTTCTAGCGCTCCAGGTGCCACCTCTTCATCAGCAAATTCTCTCATGGTTTTACGGATCATATCCTGCTCCGCTGTTAAATCGAAATTCAT
Organism: Neobacillus sp. PS3-34; assembly: GCF_030915465.1. GTDB lineage: Bacteria > Bacillota > Bacilli > Bacillales > Cytobacillaceae > Neobacillus_A. Next base: position 3,665,941 of record NZ_CP133267.1, on the reverse strand, counting down.
TTCATTTCCCCTCCAAGCTGCTTTGTATGCGCTTACTTCATTATTATATAGGGAATGAAATAATTTTCTCAACATTTAAAACCTTTTTAAAATATTTTATTATGCGAAAATAAAAAATACGATTACACCTAAACCTAAAATTCCTGCTATTGAAAAGTACAAGAGCTTCTTTTTCCAGCCTATAGCAAGCCAACCCACACAGTTCAATGCCATTAGTAAATATAAACTTTCTGAACTGTCACCAAAAACATTGGATGCTATTTTTTCTGAAAGCAGTAGAAAAATAAGCGCGCTGGAAGCTAAAGCGAGATGGCTGAACAATCCTTTTCTAGAAAAATAAAAAAAGATGCCCAATCCTGACACAACCAAAAATATTAAAAGGCCTATTTGCAAAATGAAAGACAATTCAGTAAAATAAGTGACAAATACAGCGAAGGAAAGCATGGCTAAAAAAGCAACTGCCTGAAATAGGATCCCCACCGATTTTCCTATGGCTTTCTTGTCTTTTCCTGGTGGATTTCCTTCCGTATATAACGTCAATAAATAATCGCAATAATGCTCCGGGAGCATCCGGTTTTTTTTCCAGTATAAAACTTCGTTTAAAATGATTTTTTTTCGATTATCATCCATCAGTACAGTCCTTCCGGTTAAAGAAACAAAAAAATAGCTTACCTCTATTGTAAGAAGTAAACTATTTTTCAGCAATATTTGTTTTTATTCCAAGAAGTCCTTGAGTCGCTTGCTTCGGCTTGGATGCCTTAACTTACGAAGAGCTTTCGCTTCAATTTGGCGGATACGCTCACGAGTAACGCCGAATACCTTGCCTACTTCTTCAAGGGTGCGTGTGCGGCCATCATCCAATCCAAAACGAAGGCGGAGTACGTTTTCTTCCCTGTCAGTCAGGGTATCCAAAACATCTTCCAGCTGCTCTTTTAATAATTCATATGCAGCATGTTCAGAAGGAGAAGTTGCATCCTGGTCTTCAATAAAATCACCAAGATGGGAATCGTCTTCCTCCCCGATTGGTGTTTCAAGGGATACGGGCTCCTGAGCTATTTTTAAAATTTCCCTTACTTTATCCGGTGTTAAATCCATATCCTCGGCAATTTCTTCCGGTGTTGGTTCGCGTCCTAAATCTTGAAGCAATTGACGCTGAACCCGAATTAATTTATTAATGGTTTCTACCATATGAACCGGGATTCGGATTGTTCTCGCCTGGTCAGCAATGGCACGTGTAATTGCCTGTCGGATCCACCAGGTAGCATAAGTACTAAATTTGTATCCTTTACGGTAGTCGAACTTTTCTACAGCCTTAATTAAACCCATGTTCCCTTCCTGAATCAAATCAAGAAACAACATTCCGCGGCCGACATAGCGCTTGGCAATACTGACCACGAGACGCAGGTTGGCTTCTGCAAGACGGCGTTTTGCTTCTTCGTCGCCTTCTTCGATCCGCTTCGCAAGGCTGATTTCCTCTTCAGCCGAAAGAAGGTCAACACGCCCGATTTCTTTTAAATACATGCGGACAGGATCATTAATTTTCACTCCAGGAGGGACGCTTAGATCATTTAGATCAAATTCTTCGTCATCCCCTTTGGACAGCTTCTGAACGTCAGGATCTTCTTCCTCACTGTCTCCGACCAATTCAACGCCTTGATCGCCTAAAAACTCATAAAATTCATCCATTTGTTCGGAATCAAGTTCAAAGTTGGACAATTTTTCCGCTATATCATCGTAGGCAAGGACGCCGGTTTTCTTTCCCAGTGCCGTTAACTGGTCTTTTACTTGTTCAACGGTCAATTCATTTTCGACCTCTTTTGAACGTGCTGATTTTTCAGCCATATGTCCCCCTCCTTCTAAAAGTCACTACATGGGATCTATAAAGATCTGCGCAATTGAATGATCTCCATTGCAATTTCTGCAGCTTTCTTAACATCTTTTTGACGTTCAGCTTCACTTTGTTCAGCTTGTTTTTCTTTTATCTTTAGCAATTTTTGATAATTCAACACCTGTTTGATATAATCATTTAACTCTAGGTCAGTTACTTCTTCATTGATAGACATCATTTCAATATCAGCAACAATCCGCCGAAGTTTGTCATCTTGAATATAGGTTAAAAAGGCGCTGGCATTGCTATGGTGATTGCCTTCATAAAATCCGAATAAATACGTAATAATTGCCTGATGCTCATCCAAGTTGAATGTCTGTCCCTGCAATAAGTCCTGAACCTTAAATGCTATATCACGGTCCTTCAGCATATGCGCAATTAATCTCCGCTCCGCGTTATGATGTGCGGGCTTCAAACTATTTGCCTGCTTGATTACCAGAGGCTTTTGGCAGGAGACCCACGGCTCTGTAAATTTTTATTCTCAGATAAGTATATTTGCTGCTGCTGTTTTAATGCATCCAAAGATAATGAAAACTCAGTTGCCAGCTGTCTCAGGTAATGGTCTTTTTCGACCGCTTTTGACAGCTTTGCTATTTCTTTTAGTACTTCTTCGATATAAGCAAGCCTATCTCCTTCATCCTGAAGATTTTTTCCTCTGCGTAAATAAAGAAATTTAAAGGACATCCAGGTAAGGCTAGAGTTAATAACTTCATTTCGAAATTTTTCAGCACCAAATTTTTTGATGTAATCATCCGGATCAAGGCCGTCCGGCATTAAAGCTACTTTTATCTGGCTGCCTGCATCGGTAAGCAAGTTGCCCGCCCTATATGCTGCTTCGATCCCGGCATTGTCTGAATCATAGCAAATGAGTATATTGCCTGTGTTCTGGCGAATGAGGGATATATGCTCTGCGGTCAGAGAAGTTCCCATAGTGGCAACACCGTTTTCAACCCCGGAGCGATCTGCTGCGATTACATCCGCAAATCCTTCAAATAAAACAACCTGCTGCATTTTTCTAATATTCGGTTTTGCCAGATGAAAATTATATAATATCCGGCTTTTATTAAAGATTGCCGTTTCGGGACTATTCAAATATTTAGGCTCTTCTGGCCCAGAGATCTCCCTGAAAAAGCAATCGTGTTTCCATTTCGGTCTAAAACCGGAAACATAATCCGATCACGGAATCGATCGAAGAATGTACCGTCTCTTTCTCGTTTAATGATCAATCCGGCTTTTTCCATCAATTCGGGATTAAAATCTCTTTTCGTTAAAAATTTATAGACAAAGTCCCAAGAATTTAACGAATAGCCAATTTCAAATTTATCAATTGATTCCCTCGTAAATCCCCTGTTTAGAAGATACTCTAAGGCATGTTGACCATCTTTGGTATTTACCAGAAGGTGATGGTAAAATTTCCTTAACAGGTCATGAGCATCAAGCATTGCTTGATGTTCCTTCGAAATGCCTTTTTCTTTTCCGGCAGCTGAGATGCTTATTTCAAGCTCAATATTTGACCGTTCAGCAAGCTTTACTGCCGCTTCCTGAAATGTAAGTCCATTCAGCTCCATTAAAAATGAAAAAACATTTCCGCCAGCTCCGCATCCAAAGCAATGAAAAATTTGTTTGTCAGGGGCTACTGAAAAAGACGGTGTACTCTCTCCATGGAATGGACATAATCCGAAGTAATTTCGCCCTTGCTTTTTTAGTTGAACATAATCGCTTATTACTTCAACAATGTCAACAGACTGACGAATTTGATCAATTTTTTCTTCGGCAATGCGCTCCGCCATGAAAACAACTCCATTTTACTAATAAGGTATTCTGTTTTAATATCTAAACTCCTTCAAAATTCGACAAAATCTTTGTCAATTCATTCACAAACCTGTCCCGGTCTCCAGAACTAAATGGTTTAGCCCTTTCCATATTCTCCTCTGCGCCTAGCTTTCGCACTTATATAGCGCATGTCAAGAGCCGTTTGAATTCCTTTTTCTTCAAATAAAATTCCCTTTGGAGATAAAACATAAACCCCTTTTAAAAGCAGAGTCGAAGCCAGCCCAATATCCTGGGTAACTGTAATATCCCCGTTTGCAGAATGATTCATAATATAAAGGTCTGCAGCTTCCTTTCCCGTATCAACATACTTCCAGGATGCATATGTAGAATTGTTCATAATATGATTATAGGAAGCAACAAAAAGAACATTTATTGAAAAACGTGAAGCAATTTCGACAATTTCATCTTTTACCGGGCAAGAATCTGCATCCACAAAAATGGTGGGAACGCCAATTTTATTAGTACTAATTCTACATCACTCCGCATTTTCCTTCTTCCCGCATAACTTTTATCCTCAATATCTTCATTACTCATTAAGCTAAAAAGACTGGAACAAGCTGAATGGAAAGAGATTATGTCGAATTATTTAGCGAGGCCTCCCTTGACATCTAACAATAAATAGTTTATTCGTTCACGATGAAGTCTAAACCTAATTAGATACATTTTTATCACAATTTTTTATTATAGTACATTAACTACACTTTTTCCATTGTTTTTTATATTAATTTCTTTTTTTCATTAAAGCGGAGTAGTAATGAAGAGCATCTTCAAATAAAAACACATAATCAAAGATTATGTGTATAATGACCATTATTTTCTTTGTACATAATTAAGTATAACATTAGCTGTTTCTTCAACTGCTTTATTTGTTACATCGATTACCGGGCAGTTAATTTTTGAAACCACTTTTTCAAAGAAAACAAGCTCTTGCTTTATTCTTTCTATATTGGCGTAGCTAGCCTGATCATTCAATCCAAGTGAAATGAGTCGTTCACGCCTAATATTATTTAACTTCTCCGAGCTGATTTTAAGACCGAAGCATTTTTCAGGAGGCACTTTATAAAGCTCCTCAGGTGGATCAACTTCTGGTACCAACGGCACATTTGCTACCTTTAAGCGTTTATGGGCAAGGTATTGGGACAAAGGTGTTTTAGAAGTCCTGGAAACGCCTATCAGGACGATATCAGCCTTTAGAATCCCGCGCGGGTCACGTCCGTCATCATACTTAACAGCAAATTCAATTGCCTCTACCTTTTTAAAATAATCCTCGTCCAATTTTCTCACAAGGCCAGGTTCACACAAAGGCTGCTTTCCGCTTAACAGTTCAATTTGATCCATTAACGGCCCAATAAGATCACATGCATAAACTCCTGCCATCTCGGCACTTTCTTTCATATATTTTCTCATATCAGGTTTAACGAGCGTATACGCAATCATGCCCTTATCCATATTAACGAGTGAGATGACCTCATCAATATGTTCATGATCCTCTACATACGGAAATCTCTTAAGAATCATGCCTGAGCCGTTAAACTGGCTGATAGCCGCCTTCGTTACTAGTTCTGCTGTTTCGCCTACCGAATCTGACACGACATAAATAATCGGCGTATTCATTCCCCAATCCATCTCCTCTTTTCAATCTATCTAAACACCCATCTTTACATATCCTGGCCAAGGGCAACAAATGCCTTAGTAATATTTGTTTTTGTGATTCTCCCCACTACTTCATAGCCTTTTTCCGTTTGTTTCACAATCGGGAGGGCATCAATCTGTTTTTCAATCAGTCTTTTCGCAACGTCAATGAGAAGATCTTCCCTCTCACACATTGTGATATTGGGCATCCTCGTCATAATAATATTGACGGGAATTGCCGTAAGCTCCTGTTTGCCTATACTCGCCCGCAATAAGTCCTTTCGGGACAGAACACCGACGAGCAAAGAATGCTGATCTACTACAAATAGTGTTCCCACATCCTCCAAAAACATCGTGCAAATGGCATCGTAAACGGATACATTTTCATTTACGACAACAGGAATAGACTGATAATCTTTTACAAAAATCTTTTGGAGGTTTTCAGTCAGAAGCTGGGTACCAGATTTGCCTGTATAAAAATATCCAACCCGCGGACGGGCATCCAAAAAACCAGCCATTGTTAAAATCGCTAGGTCCGGCCTTAATGTAGCCCTGGTTAAGTTCAGCTGATCAGCTATATGTTCGCCAGTTATCGGTCCGTTGTCCTTCACGATTTGCAGAATGTGCTCCTGCCTTTTATTCAGTTCGATTGTCCTCACCACCTTATTTAAAACTTTTATGTATAAAAACTATTCATTCAAGTTGAAATAAAAGAGTTATACTTTTATAAAAACATTATAACCCAATTCTAATAAATGAAAAGGTTTAGTCATCACACCTCATAGAAACGAAAGAAAAGCGCGGAAGGACTCCGCACTTTTCTATTTAAAAGCTAATTTTATCCTGAATAAAGCTTACAAGCTCCGTGATTGGAAGCCTTGTTTGTTCCATGGTATCCCTGTCTCGAACTGTTACCATTTGATCCTCTTTTGAGTCAAAATCATAGGTAATGCAGTATGGAGTTCCAATCTCATCATGGCGGCGATAACGTTTGCCGATAGACCCAGCTTCGTCGTAATCAACAAGGAAATGTTTAGAAAGTTCTTCGAAAACTTCCCTGGCTTCCTCTGAAAGCTTCTTGGATAACGGAAGAATAGCCGCTTTAAAAGGCGCTACAGCTGGATGGAAATGCATAACTGTTCTGGTTGTACCATCCTCCAGTTGCTCTTCCTCGTAAGCGTCAATAAGATAAGCAAGTGTTACACGATCTGCGCCGAGCGAAGGCTCGATGCAATAAGGAACATATTTTTCATTTGTTTCCGGATCCATATAGTGGAAATCCTCTCCAGAATACTGCATATGCTGCTTAAGATCGTAATCTGTCCTTGAAGCAATGCCCCACAGTTCTCCCCATCCGAAAGGAAACTTGTATTCAAAATCGGTTGTCGCATTACTGTAATGGGATAACTCATCATCTGAATGGTCACGGAGTCTTAAGTTTTCTCTTTTCATGCCAAGTGCAAGAAGCCAATTTTCTGCATATTGCTTCCAATAATCGAACCATTTCAGCTCTTCCCCTGGTTTACAGAAAAACTCAAGCTCCATTTGTTCGAATTCCCTCGTACGGAAAGTAAAGTTACCTGGTGTGATCTCATTTCGGAAGCTTTTGCCGATTTGAGCAATACCAAAAGGCAATTTTTTACGCATTGTACGCTGGACATTTTTAAAATTAACAAATATTCCTTGTGCTGTTTCCGGGCGAAGGAAGATTTCGTTCGTGCTTGATTCTGTCACGCCCTGGAAGGTTTTAAACATTAAATTGAACTGGCGGATACCCGTAAAATCATGGCTGCCACAGTCCGGACAAGAGATATTATGTTCTTTAATCAATTCTTCCATTTTTTCAAACGGGAGTCCATCAACGACCATTTCAAGCCCTTTTTCGTCTAGTGCATTTTCAATCAGCTTATCTGCACGGTGTCTTGCCTTACAATTTTTACAATCGATCATCGGATCATTGAAATTACCAATATGCCCTGAAGCCTCCCATGTGCGGGGATTCATTAAAATTGCTGAATCAAGGCCACATTATAAGGAGTTTGCTGAACAAACTTTTTCCACCATGCCCGTTTAATATTATTTTTTAATTCAACTCCAAGCGGGCCATAATCCCATGTGTTTGCCAAGCCACCGTAAATTTCAGAACCCGGAAAAACAAAACCTCTATGCTTTGCGTGGGAAACTACCTGTTCCATACTCACACTCATCATTCTAGCTCCTTTATGTTTTAAATTTTTGAAAAAAACAAAAAACTCCCGGCTCTATGCATTAAGCATAGGGACGAGAGTTACCCGCGGTTCCACCCTAATTGCTGCAAAAGCAGCCTCTTTGGTTTTGAAAATGCTGCTCTGAAACGCCTTCCTCAGGTCCTCATACCCCGGCTTCCACTATCCCGGATTCGCTATTACAAAGATGGCCAAGTACTACTTTCCGTCAATGCAGCTATTCATGTTAAAGAAATATTACCGAAAACAGAAAATCTTGTCAACCCTGAAAAGCTGAAGCTAGGTACTGTCTAAAGCAACCCCTTGAAGTTCCCCATTGAATTGAGGAATTTTTTCGATTTGAGGTGAAGGCTGAGTACTCCTCATAATAAGCAGATATCACTTTTTTTAATTCTGCTTTGGTTTCTTCTTTGACCGAAATATTTCCAAGCCTTGAAAGATCAAAATAATAAAATAATCTTAATAATTTCACTGTTGATGAAGAAATTTTAAAATGGTATGGGTCTTTATCCAGGCAGCGATGGCAGAGCAAGCCGCCCTCCCGGATGGAAAAGGAAAAATGTCCATCGGTGCTTCCGCACACCGAGCATTGGTTAAGCGTCGGGTGCAGCCCTAGAACATTCAGCATTTTTATTTCATAAATATTCATCATAACATCAAGGTCATAGCCTTCGTTCATATAATTTAATGTTTGAAAAAGCAATTCAAACAAATATGGATCTGGTTTACGGTCTTCCGTGCTTTTGTCTGTTAATTCCACAATGTAGCTTGCATAAGCAGTTAAAAAAATATCTTCCCGGATGGAACGCATGGAAGAAATCATTTCCCCTTGCTGCAAGCTTCCCATGCCCGTCCCTTTTTGAACGAGAAAATAACCATGGGTGAACAGTTGGATGACAGCAGAGAGGCGGCTGTTCGTTTTTTTAGCGCCCCTCGCCATCATTGCAAATTTTCCCCATTCCCGGGTATATAAAGTCACAACTTTATTTGTTTCACCATAATCTGTTGTTCTAATGACGATGCCTTCGCATTTTTCAAGCATCCGCGGTCACCATCCAATTAAAGCGGGACAAACTTATGAAATGGGCGAATCCATGTGTGCTAGCTCATCATCCAGATAACCGGGTATTTCTTGTCTGTCCTTCTCAAGTTCCTTAAAGAGAAGATATGTGTCAATGTTACCTGTTTCGCTAAAAACCTTCCAGGTAAAATCCAACATTGAAAACCCCACCTTTCAATATTTAGACTAGCATATTAAATTCAAAACCTTATATTTATCATAGCCTGCTTCCCTAAAATCATGAGTACAAAAAACTGCTAATCTTGACCATGCATATTTTTCAGAAACAAATAATAACCTAATTAAGGCTGTAAATTAGTACTCATCATCCCTGAATCCAAAATCCCGAAGCTGGGATGCTTTGTTTCTCCAGTCTTTCTGTACCTTAACCCAAACTTCCAAAAAGACCTTTGATCCAAGAAGATTCTCAATATCCAGCCTCGCCCTTTTTCCGATTTCCTTCAGCATCGCACCCTGTTTGCCGATAACGATGCCTTTTTGCGAATCTCTTTCCACAATGATTGTGGCCATAACATGGACGACATCCTTATCTTCACGGCGTTCCATTTTATCAATGAGGACGGCCAGTGAATGAGGAATTTCCTCCCTTGTTAAATGCAGTGCTTTTTCCCTAATCAATTCAGAAACAATGAAACGCTCAGGGTGGTCTGTCACCTGGTCAGCCGGATAGAATTGAGGCCTTCTGGAAGGTATTCTTTGATTTCTTTCAGTAACTCCTCAACATTGTTACCCTCAAGTGCTGAAATAGGGACGATTTGTTTAAATGAAAGCTTCTCCTTATACGATTCAATGACCGGAAGAAGAGCATCTGGATGGATTTGATCAATTTTGTTAATTACTAGGAATACAGGAGTCTGTATGGATTGAAGCTTTTCGACAATGAATTCTTCCCCGCAGAAGCCCTCCTCAGCATTAACCATAAAAAGGACCAGATCCACTTCCTTTAAGGTATTTTGTGCAACCTTCATCATAAAATCGCCTAATTTATGCTTTGGTTTATGAATTCCTGGCGTATCAATAAAAATAAGCTGTGAATCTTCTAAAGTTAATACACCCTGAACTTTATTCCTCGTTGTCTGCGGCTTATCGCTCATAATGGCAATTTTTTGTCCTATGACACGGTTTAGGAAAGTGGATTTTCCTACATTAGGGCGTCCAATGATTGATATAAATCCTGATTTATGTCCCTTATTTTCGTTCCAATTATTATTCATGTAAATCCTCCGGTGAAAAAGCTCCTGGCAAAAGTTCTGTAACAGTAATTTCTTGTATATCCCCTTTAAGATTGGTTAGAATCACTTTCATATCGCCGGGACATAATTCAGAAATAACTTGCCGGCATGCTCCGCATGGAGAAACAGGACGATCAGTATCAGCAACAACGGCAAGTAAGGAAAATTGACGATCGCCTTCTGAGTATGCTTTAAAAAGGCCGTACGTTCTGCGCAATTGCACATGCTATAGGCGGCATTTTCAATATTGCAGCCGTGATAAATTTTACCGTCACTGGTTAATAACGCAGCACCTACTGGGAAATGAGAATAAGGCACATAGGCTTTTTCTCTTGCTTTCTTTGCTTCTTCAATTAAATTTTCAATCTTCAATCTGATACTTCCTTTCAATGAGCTGCTGCTTCTTTATTTTAACTCAAAATTCAATTAATTTCATCACTTGTAGCGAAAACGTAATATAAAAATTTAGAATTTTCACATAATAATTCGTTTCCTGAAGTTTGCCTGCTTAGTCATTTTAACGAAAGCTGTTACCGTTTTCAAATCGATTATAATTTCACTTAAAACAGATGCCCTAGCAAGGATAAAATTTTAGGAATAAAAATGATTATACCAATCACCACTGTTATAATAGCAAATACAAAAACCGCTCCGGCTGCCATATCCTTCGCTTGTTTTGCAAGAGGGTGGTAATCGGTGGTTACCATGTCAACTACCCTTTCAATCGCACTGTTAAGCAATTCCAACGAAAGCATGCCGCCTATTGCAAGAGCAATACAAATCCATTCAATTGCGGAGATAGAAAAATATATAGAAAGGATAATTACTGCAACAGCTGCAAACAGGTGGATGCGGATATTTCTTTCTTTTTTTATAGCTCCCAAAATTCCTTCGATTGCAACTGAGAAGGATTTAAAGAGGGAAAAGGGCTGCGGCGGTTTTTTACCTTGAAAGCCCGAACTCATCTAAAATTTCCCTTTGAAGAGTAAACATTTCTTTTTCCTGCTCCTCTGTTTCGTGATCATAGCCTAAAAGATGCAGCAGGCCATGGACAGCCAGAAAGCCAAGTTCGCGTTTAAAGGAATGCCCGTATTCCTCTGCCTGTTCCTCAGCTCTCGTTACGGAAATAATAATATCTCCCAAAACACGCGGCATGTCAGCTCCAATCAATTCGATTTCGCCTTCTCCCAATTCCTCCATCGCAAATGAAATAACATCTGTCGGTTTATCTTTATCCCTGTATTCACGATTAATTTCCTGGATGCGTTCGTTTGATACAAAGGTAATAGACAGTTCGCTACCATCATCCACTTTTAGCTTTTCAGCAGCAAAATTCAAAAGGTTTTCAATTTCACCTGTCTGTTCTTCTCCAACTTCATTTGTTTCATCTAAAAAATCGATCATCAATTTCATGCATTTTTCACCTTCTGTTTTGTCATTTCAGGATACTCGATCCTGGAGTGGAAAATTCCTTTTAATGTTTCACATAACGTATAAATTACGATTTCAAGCTCCTTCAATGTTAGGTCACACTCATTTAATTGCCCATCCTGCAGCCGATCAGCTGTAATAGCCTTGACAAGAGACTCGATCTGTTCAGGAGTTGGCTGTGACAGTGAACGAACAGCTGCCTCCACACTATCAGCAATCCCGATTATCGCTGTTTCCTTTGTCTGTGCCTTAGGGCCGAAGTATCGATATTCATTTTCAGTGGTTTCAGGATTTGCCTGTTTCGCTTTATGAAAGAAAAATTTCAGCAGTGAGGTTCCATGATGCTGTTCGGCAATTTCAACGATTTCCTTTGGCATATGATATTTCCTTAATATCGATGCCCCATCTGCGGCATGGGCAATGATAATTTGGGCACTTTTTTCTGGAGGCAGACGGTCATGAGGATTATCCCTGTTCATTTGGTTTTCAATGAAAAATAGCGGTCTTTTCGTTTTTCCAATATCATGATAATAACAGCCTACTCTCGCCAGCAATCCATTTGCTCCGACCGCCTCACATGCTGACTCGGCCAGATTGGCAACCATTACGCTATGATGATACGTTCCCGGTGCTTCGGTCAATATTTTTCTTAATAGCGGATGATTTGGATTAGAAAGCTCAATTAGCCTCATGGTAGAGAGAATCCCAAAGCTGGCTTCCAAAAAGGGCAAAAAACCGATACATAGCACTGCAGACACAATACCCGATGCAAGCGCCGCAATCAAATAAAAACCATATTCCATTCCAGAATATTGTCCATTTCGCAAAAACATTAGCGATAATAATGTTAACAGGTTGATTAAAGCAGCAAATAAGCCCGCCTGCAAAATTTTAGATCGATGGTTTTTAGTGCTTAAAAATAGAACCCCGCCTAGACAGCTGAAAAGTATATATATTCCAACTGAAATATTCATTGTACCGTTTATTCCTTCATTAAAAATGATACTCCCGCACACTGACAAAATAATGGAAGTAAGAATAGCCAGTCTTTCATCAATCAGGATCTTAATGAGCATGCCTCCCATTGCTGCAGGAAAAATATAGCCAATCTCGGAGTAATTCAGTTCATGCAGCAAGCTTACCATTTTCATTATGAAGATCGAAAGTGCAAAGATTAAGCCAAATAGCAGCAAGTAGGTTTGTCTTTTATCGGGCTGTGCCTTCAGCTGATAAAAGTAATAATAAATGGCTGACAAAATAATGATGATAATTAATGCCAGGCCAAAAAAGGCTTAGGGGACTTATCATTGTTAAGCAGTCCGACCAGCTTAAGCTGTCTGTAAATTTCCCGGTTTATCAGCTCGCCCTCTTCGACAAGGATCTGCCCCTGAAGGATCTTAACCGGTTCCACGTTTTCCGCAGCCTGCTTCCTTAATTCCTCTGTTGCAACAGGATCATAAAATTCATTCTGAACGGTAGCATATCTCCCTAGTTCAACGGCAGCACTTTTCAAATCACTGTCTAGAGTAGAATACTTCAATTCCTCTTCCACTCTCTTTTTAGCATTTTCAACATTATCCGCAGAAATTCTCTTGCTCATAATATTGTTAATCGCCGTAACGGTTAAGTCCTTGGCAATCGATAGATCTTCTTTGCTTGCTTGTATCAAACTTGAGAAAACCTGGTCTGAAATATCCTTAGTAACACTTGGTGTCAATTTTGCTTTTAATTTTTCCGTTTTTTCAGCAGAAGTTGGTTCAAGCGGTTTTTGTTTTCCTTCTACTCCGTTTTGCATTTGATCTTTTATTTCATCGTTTACTTCAGATGCGGAATCAAATATGGAAGTGATTAAATCTACCCGATTTTGAGTGTACTCTTTTTTTAGGATATATACGTCCTGAACCTGGTCAAGTGCATCCTTCCGTTTCTTAAGTGTGCTCAGCTTATCTTCCACGGTGCCAGGAGAACGGATGGTTTTTTGGGCAACTTTGAACAGGCTGAGATCGAGCTTCTCCGGCCTTATATTATTGAACATCGCCACATATAAAAGGCAGCCTAGAGCAAGAAAAAATAATATCCGAAAAAATGTTATATCCAGCAGCTTTCGAATTCTGCTGAAATATTGCTGAATCTTATCCAATTAAGCCCCCTCCAAAACCCTCCAAAACTTTGTATTTCGCTTTATGTAAAATGATAACAGTTTTATTGCTAACTTTCACCCTCAAAACGGGATAAGGTATAATAAGCAGCTATTTTATTCTCAGCAATAGACTAGATACTGGAAAGATTGAGCGAGACATCTTTGTGGTTTTAAAAAAGCTATACTATTTTTTCGAGTAAATTAAAAGGGCCGTTCTTTAGAACAGCCCTTTTTTGATCGCTTATTCACTCTTTTCATAGGCTTGAATAATCCTGCCAACAAGCGGGTGCCTTACAACATCACTCTTATCGAGGTAAACGAAGGAAATCCCGTTGACTTCTTTTAGGACATCTTCAGCTACGATTAAACCAGATTTAACCCCTTTAGGGAGGTCTACCTGCGTACGGTCACCGGTAATGACCATTTTGGAACTGAAACCAAGGCGAGTCAGGAACATTTTCATCTGTGCATGGGTTGTATTTTGCGCTTCATCCAGAATGACAAATGCCTCATCCAACGTACGTCCTCTCATATAGGCTAGAGGGGCAATCTCGATTGTTCCGCGCTCAATGAGTCTAAGTGTATGTTCCATACCTAAAACGTCATGCAGCGCGTCATACAGAGGCCTTAAATAAGGATCGACCTTTTCTTTGAGATCCCCTGGTAGGAAACCCAGGCTTTCTCCTGCTTCTACAGCTGGGCGAGTCAGTATGATTTTATTGACCTCTCCGTTTTTCAAGGCATTTACAGCCATGATAACTGCCAGATAAGTCTTACCCGTTCCAGCTGGCCTATTCCAAAAACAAGATCATTTTTCTTTATTGCAGATATATAATATCTCTGACCTAGTGTTTTAATGCGGATTGATTTGCCCTTGGCATTTTTGGCGATTTCCTCATCGTAAAGGTTTTCAAAGTAGTCCAGGGTGCCTTTTTGGCCCATCTGGATCGCATAAATAACATCCCTCTGGCTGATATTAATTCCCTTGCGGATAATGAAAATCAACTTGTCTAAAATTTTTTCTGCAAGATCTACCTTATCTGGATCACCCGAAAGGCTGAGTGACTCCCCTCTCGTAACAATTGATACCTGCAGCTCCTGCTCGATAATTTTTAGGTTAGAATCAGAATTGCCAAAGAGGGCGAATGCCTCGTTTGGATTTTCAAGCTGTACATTGATGGTATTTAACTTTTCTGTCATTCACGAGTCTCCTTGAGTTATGGGTTGTCCTTTTGCAATATTTTCGATAATCTGAAAATGGACTGATAATGACACTTTACCATTCTTAAACACTTGGTGTAAAATTTTTTCATCTTTAATCCTAGCATCTTCATCCAGTCGGTTTTTTATATCCTTTTTCGCAATTTCTACGGCCATTTTTACCGCTTCTTCTTTTGAGTAGGTCCGGGTAATATCTTCTTTTTCCCTAAAGGTCTTGTTAACGTACGATATAGGGAGCTTCCATTTTAAAAAATGAATGATATGTTTGTTAGTCTCCGTTTCATATTCCCTGAATTTCACCTTTTGAAAACCCCACACCGGAATTTCAATGCCTCCAATTAACAACGAATGCTTTTGCTGTTCATTTCCGTTAAACACTTTAAAGGTAGTTGCCAGTGGCAATTCAACATCGCTTCTATACCAGGTTTCACCCCATATTTCGCCTTTTGCAGCCACAGCCTTCAGCGGCGACCTTCTTTCCCGATTAATCCGGAGACGAGCAGCTGTCCTTGTTGGACATGGTCATTAACATCAACGACTTGTTTTCCATTTTCTACAAACATATTTACGATGATCGCTTTCTTTTTGGCAACTAAATTTTGCGGGGACAATACCTCTGGATTTTTAGGCTGCTTCTTTTCTACCACCTGAAGATGATAGGTTGTCCCTTTTAATTCCACACCAACCCATGTAAGAGCTCCTATATTATTAGTTAGTTTTCTTTGGATCGCCTCTACATTATCTACAAGAAATTGCATTTTCCCAATTTTAACTCCCATTTTATCCAGCTCTTTGCGTATTTGGTATTCTGTTGCCGGCTTGGCACCTTTTATCTCGATTCCCCAGATTAAATTCGATAAAAAAAGGACAATGAAACAAAAAATAGCTCCCCCTAATAAAAATCCGCCATTTTTTAATGATCGTTTTAGCAGGAAAGGAGCCCCACGACGCTGCAGGAACTCAATCGAGCACTCACTCTTTCTTGCATAGCGCCTGATTTGCAAAGCGTCCTTTAATCTGATTGTAAAGGTTGCTGTTTCCGTCCCATGTCTCTTCACATTCCAGATATGAAGTCCGTTCCTGATCAAGACGTTTATGAAACGTTCTATCCCCCTTCCAGCTACTCTAACGGTGACACTTCCATTAAAAAATTCAAGCCACTGGTTTTTCATTTTTCTCCTCCCACATCATTTAAATAAATAACCTGGTCTATTTTTCCTTCTAATAAAATCTCTTCAGGCAGGATAGTCTTAATCACTAAACTTTTGCCTTTTATTAAAAGCTGCCCTTGCTTTAAGAGCAGTCTCACTTCCTGATCTGTAAAACCAAGCAACCCTCTATGATTCTCGATGTAAATATGAATTTGCCCAATCATGGTGATCCGGGGCAAATCCATCATGACATCTTGAGGAAGATCCATTTTTTCTGCCATCCAATTTCGGACGCGCTGCCCCCACTTTTTAGCCATAAAAAAAGAACCCCCTTTCATCTCATATGTATGAAATGAAGGTGGGTTCTAGCACAGTTTTTTCCTATGATAAATGTTGTTTCATCAGACTCACCGTTTGTTTTTGCTTTGTAAATAAGGAACTTTGGCTCGAGGCGGGCTAGTATTTCTGACCAAATTACCGCATTGACAAGGGTTTGCCTTTCTACTTCAAGTTCTGAAGCCTTACTTGGTTCGTCATTTTTCCCTGACATGGGAAATTGGCCTATCTGATTCTTTACCTGCTTGGTCTCCTTTAAGCTGCTTGCTTGCTTTTTCCTATACGATTCTTTCTTTTTTTCATTGTATTCTTTTTCAAGGCTGTTCAAAAGACTTTTGTCCTGCCATGGAGCAGTTGCCGAGGCATGGGCATGGCTTTGTTGGACCTGTTGCTGAGTAGTTTTTTGCCCAGGATCCAGCAGATTCTTCATTTCCGCAACATATGACCAAAAGCCTGCTTTTCCGTTTGCTTCTTCTTTTTCTTGCTATAGAAGACCGATATTATCCCGATGATAACCGCAATCAATAAAGATTCCAAAAATCCGCCTCCCTTCTTAATCAGAATGACATTTACAGCTTCATAAGGACTGCTCAATACTCCTTATTGGCCGTCCTTTTTCTCTCCAGTCATTTTCCCAATCGAACCTCTCATTTCCGTATCAGCAGAAATGTTTTTAAAGTTCAAATAATCCATTACACCCATATTACCGGACTTAAGCGCTTCCGCCATGGCTAATGGGACTTCAGCTTCAGCTTCCACAACCTTCGCCCTCATTTCCTGGACCTTTGCCTTCATTTCCTGCTCAGTCGCAACCGCCATAGCTCTGCGTTCTTCGGCTTTGGCCTGGGCAATCTTTTTATCTGCCTCAGCCTGTTCTGTTTGAAGTTCTGCACCGATATTTTTTCCGATATCAACGTCAGCAATATCAATCGAGAGGATTTCAAAGGCTGTTCCTGCATCCAATCCTTTCGATAAAACTGTTTGGGAAATTAGATCCGGATTTTCCAGTACCTTGCTGTGACTGTCAGAAGAACCGATGGTAGATACCACACCTTCCCCGACACGCGCAACAACGGTTTCTTCTCCTGCTCCCCCAACAAGCCGTTCAATATTGGCTCTGACTGTAATTCTCGCTTTTGCCTTAACCTCTATACCATTCATTGCGACCCCTGCTATAAACGGAGTTTCAATTACCTTAGGGTTTACGCTCATTTGGACCGCTTCAAGTACATCGCGGCCGGCAAGGTCAATTGCAGCACATCTTTCAAAGGACAATTCAATATTCGCTCTGTGGGCAGCGATAAGGGCATTTACAACCCTGTCCACATTCCCGCCTGCCAGGTAATGGCTTTCAAGTTGATTAGTTGTCACGTTAATTCCCGCCTTATGAGCTTTAATTAATGGATTAATAACACGGCTCGGCGTAACACGGCGAAGCCTCATTCCAACTAATGTAAAAATACTTACCCTAACTCCTGCAGCAAGCGCTGATACCCAAAGCATCACCGGTACAAATGATAATAGTATTCCAAGGAATATCAATACGATGATAATGATAGCGATCAAAAAAACTGTCTCATTTCCCATTTCTATACCCCCTTAATAGTTATACTGATTTTCTCTCCATTTCCCTGACAACAATCCTTGCACCTTCTACTTTAACAACCAGTATCCTGCTGTCCTGAGGAATATAGCTTCCTTCACTAACAACAGCAATCCTCTCACTATTAAAAATAGCAGTTCCGGACGGACGTAATACAGTCAGTGCCACACCTTCCCTGCCAAGGAGGTCTGAGCGGTTTGCATTCGAAACATAACCGTCTTCCTTTCGTGCCGAATCAAATAATACCATTCTATTAAACAATACCATCTTTTTGTGAAATACTTTTATCAATAAAAAGAAGAGAACGGTTGAAAAGAAAATAGAAATGATTATAGAAATTGCCATTTGAAAGGTATTCTCTCCCGCTAAAAACAGGCTGCCTACCAGTGCTGCGATCCCAAGCGTTCCCGCTATGGCACCAGGAAGAAAAAATTCCAAAAAGATTAAAACGATGCCTGCAATAAATAATATAAGAGTGCCTCCACCTGCTAGGCCGGCAGAAAGATGTCCATAAAAGAAGAGAAGCAGCGCTGCCATTCCAATCAGCCCCGGCACTCCAATCCGTGGAGAAAAAAGCTCTAATACCATTGCCATGCCAGCGATAGTTAGCAATACGGTAATAATAATCGGGTCAGTAATCCATTCGGCAATTATTTTGGCCCTCCTTTCTTTCAACAGTTAATAATAAATACGTATTGAATTACATAAAGTTTCACAAAGTGGTAAATTTTTCTCTCACTTAATACCGAAAAAACCGCAAGCATATGCCTGCGGTCTTAATATCGGTTATTATGATAGGTGTTGTTGCACAAGTTTATTTACAAGTGATCCATCTGCTTTGCCTTTTACTTTCGGCATAATAGCAGCCATCACTTTCCCTATATCCGCTTTTGAAGTTGCATCTGTTTCAGCAATGGTTTCTTTTACAATCTCAGAAACTTCATCCTCAGTAAGCTGTTTCGGCATATAAATTTCAACAATGGCCAATTCAGATTGCAATTTTTCAACAAGGTCTGCACGACCTGCTTTATCAAATTCATGGAGGGAGTCTTTGCGTTGTTTCATTTCGCGAGAAAGGACAGTCAATTCTTCCTCTCCGGATAACTCGTTGCCGAGTTTGATCGCTTCATTTTGCAATGAAGATTTGATCATCCGAATAACGGAAAGTTTGTCTTTGTCTTTGTTTTTCATCGCTTGTTTCATATCATTATTCAAACGCTCGAGAAGACTCAATTAATTACACCCTCTCTTAAAACTTACGTTTTCTAGCTGCTTCTGACTTCTTTTTACGTTTTACACTAGGCTTTTCGTAGAATTCGCGCTTTCTAGCTTCTTGCAAAGTACCAGTTTTAGAAACTGTACGTTTGAAGCGACGAAGAGCATCTTCAAGCGATTCGTTTTTACGAACGACGGTTTTAGACATTCTCTTTCCCTCCCTCCGAACACAACACACTCACATCAAAACACATGGTTTTCCATGTACTTTGCAATTATAATATAACCTTGTTGTAAGGTCAACTGAATTTAAGCGTAACAGGCGCTTGCTTTATACTTTTTTTGCAAAATCCAATCAAAAATCCTTCTTTTTTTGAAATAGCCTCTATTTTTTGCTAATCATACGGTTCTTTTAGGCATGTCCAGCCAACTTCCGCAATAAAATGGCAACAAGGAGGCTGCGGAAATGCTTTATCTTTTATTATTTGTTTTTTGCATTTTATTATTTATTTTTGGCATGACGATTATAAGGATTGGTTTATTCAATTTATCTGGTGAAAAATTAAAGCTTTTGTTGATGAAGCTGACTAGCACCCCGCTAAAAGGGATGCTTTCCGGGACCATAATCACAGCCATTCTCCAGAGCAGCTCAACCGTCATGATTATCACCATTGGTTTAATATCGGCTCGAATAATGACGTTCCCTCAAGCGATTGGAGTCATTCTTGGCACGAATATCGGCACAACTTTTAAAACTGAATTAATTACCTTCAATCTTGGGGCTGCCGTCGTACCGCTTGCAGTGACGGGAGCAGTTCTCATTCTATTTAAAAATAGGGGTGCCAGAAGCATAGGAATGTTTTTATTCGGAATTGCTGCGGTCTTTTCTGCGATGAAGGGCTTCGAAAGGCTTTCGGACCCATTGACAACCATTCCATTTATCCATCGCTCCTTACTCTCTTTAAACGGAAGCATATTGCTAAGCGTCCTGATTGGGCAGGCCTCACGGCAATTATCCAGTCGAGCACAGCAATGACTGGTATCGCTATGGGTTTTCTCACGGCAGGCATCCTGGATCTCGAGTCAGGAATTGCTATTATGCTTGGAGCTAATATTGGGACATGCATTACAGCTCTTGTGGCCTCTATAGGGAGCGGCGAAGAGGCAAAATTGGCTGCTTATGCGCATATTTGGCTGAATGTCTTCGGTGTACTTGCTTTTATCCCCCTAATACGCCCTCTTGCGGAGCTTGCACCTGATCTGGCAGTAAGCAAGGATGTTCAACTGGCTCATATAAGCGTTATCTTCAATGTAGCAGTTTCGTTAGTCATGCTCCCTTTTGCCAACCGGTTCGGCCACTTTATCTTAAAAGTGCATAAAAAATAAGACGGCGTTATGCTGTCTTAGATTGTCGACAAAGGCAGCGAGACAACTCTCGATGCCTTTAATTTTTTAAAAAAATTCATTTGGATGGTGTGATTTGCGCTCCAGGTGCTTGCTTTCCGGGGGCGTTCGTCGAGCCTCCTCAGCGCAAGAGAGCGCCTGCGGGGTCTCGTCTGGAACGCTGATCCCCCAGGAGTCAAGCACCTTCCGCTCCACTCAACTAGTACCATTACCAGCAGAACGATAAACCAGATTAATGGTGCTTTAGTGCGCCTTTTTAGGCACCTGCCATGTCCAGGTGGCCAGTTTCTTCAGATTCATGGCAGCAAACGTAAGCATCGCCTGCATGGACAATTTTTTTAGCCCCCTAAGGGCTGTACATCGCATGCCATGCTTTCCCTTCGCCTCCGCAAAGACACATTTTATTGTTTCCTTTCGTTTGGCATATGTTTGTTTTACTTCATACGTGTTCCGTGCATCTTCCGCATCTTCCAGGTATGCCTCCCAGATATGGCGCTGTATGAGCTTCTGATGATTCTTACTCTCCATACATTGGCTAATAATCGGGCAGGCTGCACAGACAGACGGGTCCGATTTATACTTGTCGATATTCTTCTTCGTGGTAGTCGAGTAAATCACTATGTATTGGATGAAGACCATCTTGAACAAAACGACTGGATCGATACTTGGACGGCCAACCCCCGATTAGATGTGCTCTAGCGGCGAGGAGGCTCACCGCCCGCCCCGCGGAAAGCGTCCACCCGCAGCGGAAATCAACGAGTCTTTTACTTAATTACATTTTAAAAAGAAGGCTCCGTTATTATTCATTGTTGATTTTCGTGTTGGTTTGAGAATTCATAGGCGGAAAATTTCCGGCTAAAGTATCTATTGGAAGCTTAAGAAGCAGATATAAGCGGAGACATTCCGATTAACTGCTCTAAATACAACAGAAATCCAAAGATTTGGATAATATAAACGGAAAAACTTCCTTTATTTTTAAGGAAATATGGGTATTTCCCAATTTAAACGGAATTTTACCGTTTATTTTTTAAACACAGTGAAATCAACATTCAATTATAACAGAGCCAAAAAGAAAAAAACTGCAGGCAAACACGAAAGAGTTTGCCTGCAGTCTGAGACGGCGTTATGCCGTCTCATTTTTAGTAATCAGAATCCCCTGTAAGTCCATTTACAATCGAAACACCCGCACTTGCTCCGATTCTGGTAGCTCCTGCTCGAATCATCTTTTCAGTATCCTCCGTATTACGGACACCACCGGAGGCTTTTACTCCGATTTCAGGCCGACTGTTTTTCTCATTAATGCTATATCCTCTATCGTGGCACCGCCTGTTGAAAAACCTGTTGAGGTTTTCACATAATCCGCCCCTGCTTTTACAGCAAGCTGGCACGCCCTGGTTTTCTCTTCATCTGTTAGCAGAGAAGTTTCAATAATTACCTTCGTCAGGGCTTTACCTTTTGCCGCATCCATAACCGCACGGATATCCTTTTCAACCAGTTCATCATTGCCATCCTTCAAAGCACCAATATTAATAACCATATCAACTTCTTCTGCACCCTTTTCAATTGCATCGCTGGTTTCAAATGCCTTAGTTTCAGATGTTGTTGCTCCAAGAGGAAAACCAATTACTGTACAAACCTTTACGCCGCTTCCTGTAAGCATTTCTTTTGCAGCAGCCACCCATGTTGGATTTACACACACTGAGGCAAATTTGTATTCCTTTGCCTCTTCGCATAGCTTTTCAATTTGCGGCTTCGTCGCATCTGCTTTTAACAATGTGTGGTCAATCATTCCTGCAATATTTTCTGCCATTGGTCACCATTTCCCTTCTGTGAAAAATTCACTTCTTCATTTACTATTCCCATATAAGGATTTTTCAAAAGAAAAAGGACCTGGCAATTAGGTCCTTTAAATTACTGCTTCTACTGGCGTGTCTTCCATTACCCGGACAAATTGCCCTTCATTATAAGGATAACCTGCCTTTGTGATTTTAACCTTGACTATTTTTCCGACCATTTCTTCAGTAGCCTGGAAAACGACCTTGAGATAATTATCCGTGTAACCAACAAATAAACCAGTTGTTGATTGATCCTTAAATTCCTCTTCAGGAATTACTTCCAATACTTCGTTTTCGAATTGGGATGCGTATTCCTTCGCCAACTGGTCAGAGAGTGAAATCAAGCGGTGTACCCTTTCGTTTTTCACTTCTTCATCAACTTGGTCTTCCATTCTTGCGGCAGGAGTTCCTGTACGCTTTGAATATGGGAAAACATGCAGCTCAGAAAATTTATGTTCTTTGATAAAATTAAAAGTTTCCATGAATTCTTCTTCCGTTTCACCCGGGAAGCCTACGATGACATCTGATGTAACAGCCAGTCCTGGCAAAGCTTCCTTAAGGCGGTCAAGCCGTTCGCCAAAGAACTCCATTGTATACTTGCGGCGCATTCTTTTTAAAACAGTATTAGAGCCCGACTGAAGAGGGATATGAAGATGGCGGACAATGACATTGGAATCATTGATTACTTCAATTACTTCATCCGTAATCTGGCTTGCTTCAATTGAAGAGATACGCAGGCGTTTAAGCCCTTGGACTTCAGCTTCTATTTCTCTTAGGAGCATAGCAAGATTGTAATCCTTCATGTCTTCGCCATAGCCGCCTGTATGAATTCCGGTCAAGACTATTTCTTTATAACCTGCATCAACAAGCTGTTGAGCCTGGCGGATGACTTCTTTTGGATCGCGTGACCTCATTAACCCGCGCGCCCATGGAATAATGCAAAAAGTACAGAAGTTATTGCAGCCTTCTTGTATTTTTAAAGAAGCACGTGTCCGGTCTGTAAAGGCTGGAACATCGAGTTCTTCATAAACCCGATTTTTCATGATATTTCTGACTCCGTTAATCGGCTGCCGCTCCTGCTTGTATTGTTCAATATACTCAAGCATCTTTACACGGTCCTGTGTACCGACAACAATATCCACCCCTGGAATCGCCATAATTTCTGCTGGGGACGTCTGTGCATAACAGCCAGTTACACAAATGACGGCATCAGGATTTTTCCTTACTGCCCTTCTAATTACCTGGCGGCTCTTCTTATCACCAGTATTGGTAACGGTACATGTATTAATGATATAAACATCAGAATTGGATTCAAATTCCACCCTGTCATAGCCTTCTTGTTTAAACAACTGCCAGATTGCTTCTGTTTCATAGTGGTTCACCTTGCATCCTAATGTATGAAACGCGACTGTTGGCATGTAAACTCACCTCAATAGTTCAAAATGGTACGAAATCGCGGCCAACGCATATAGCGGTGCTGTTTCCGTCCTTAATATACGCGGACCTAATCCGCAAACAAGAAAATCATTTTCCTTTAACATAGATATTTCACGATCAGATAATCCTCCTTCAGGTCCAAAAACCATCAGGAGTGATTCTCCCTGTGTCATTCTTTTAAGAGTGGAAGAAAAAACAGAAAGTTCTCCATTTCTGCTTTCATCTTCAAAAGCAACAAGTTTATGATCATACTGCTTGCTCTTCTCCAGTAACACCTTTAGGCCCATAGGATTGACAACGTCTGGCACGTGATTTCGATGGGCTTGTTCAGCAGCTTCCTTGGCAATTTTCTGCCAACGTTCCACTTTTTTCACTGCTTTCTTTTCTTCCCATTTCACAACCGAGCGGGCAGCAGCAAAAGGGACAAATTCATAGGCACCCATTTCGGTCCCTTTTTGGATAATCCACTCCAGCTTGTCCCCTTTAGGCAGACCGCTCGCTATTGTAACAAACACAGGGAGCTCTGAGGTTTCTTCTCTCCATTGTACAATGTTAGCAGCAACTTGTTCATCGGTAATTTCTGCAATCTCGCATAACGCACTTCTTCCAGAAGGATCCACGCAAATAATCTGATCCCCCATACTCATCCGCATCACTTTCATGATATGGTGATGGTCTTCTTCATTTAAAATAAAGGTATTATTGCTAGCCGAAGCTTTTACAAAGTAACGCTGCATTAATTAACTGCACCCCTTTAAAAGGATTAACATTATTTTACTAAAAAGAAGTTCGGATTAAAAGAGAAGAGTCAAGTGAAAACAAACAAAAAGGGCCAAGTCCTTACCCCTTTTTCCGAGTTTATTTTCTTTTTGCAATCAGCGCAACCCAATCTTCCATCAAGATGGTTTCTTCAATTTCAAAACCTGTCTGAATGAGCGCGTCTTTTACTAATTCTTTTTTCTGCTGAATGATTCCCGATGCGATAAAGTAACCCTTTTCCTTTACTACACGTGCAACATCATCCGTAAATCTCAGAATGACTTCAGCAAGAATATTAGCAACCACAACATCTGCCGACGATTCTTCAACTCCATCAAGAAGATTATTCTGTGCAACAGTAGCAATGTGGTGAACCTTGTTCAATTTGAGATTTAGTTTTGCTGTGGTAACAGCAATTTCATCCAAATCGTAGGCACGGACTTCCTCCGCTCCAAGCATCGCGGCAGCAATGCTGAGAACACCAGAGCCTGTTCCAACATCAATGACCCGGTCACCTTTTTTTACGGTTCTTTCCAAGGCTTGAATGCACATGACCGTTGTTGGGTGTGTGCCAGTTCCGAAAGCCATTCCCGGATCCAATTCAATCATCAGCTCATCGCTGTTTACGGGTGTGTATTCTTCCCAGGTGGGCACAATCGTAAATTTTTCGGAGATCTTAACCGGATTGTAATATTTTTTCCATGCCGTTGCCCATTCCTCTTCATTGACTTCACTGATAGTAACTTTATTTAATCCAATATCAATATTGTGGATAATCAGATTATTAATTGATTCCTTAATTGCATCTACGGTTTCGCCCAAAAAGCTATTAACAGGTAAATAGGCTTTAACGATTACCCCTTCCTCAGGATAATCGTTTGGATCGAGCTGGTAGATTTCCCCGAATTGGTCCTGTCTTTCTTTAATCAACTCAAATGGATCCTCAATAACAACACCGCTGGCTCCTGCCTCGTGTAATATATGAGAAATCGGTTCTACCGCTTCATTTGTTGTATGGATACTTAATTCAGACCATCTCATTCCTACCAACTCCAATCCTTACTCGCCCTTAAAGGCTCTTTTTACTTTTGATAAAAAGCTTTCTTCATGTTCCCCGAGAGGAGCATTTCCACTGATCTCAGCAAACTCGCGAAGAAGCTGCTTTTGTTTATCTGAAAGCTTTGTCGGCGTTAAAATCCTGACAATTATATGCTGGTCCCCTGTACCATACCCACGGACATTTGGTATCCCTTTTCCTTTTAGACGGAACTTTGTACCTGTTTGTGTCCCGGAAGGAACTTTAAGCTTAACTTTTCCATGCAGGGTTGGAACTTCAATTTCATCACCTAGCGATGCCTGTACGAATGAAATCGGCATCTCACAGTAAATATCATCTCCATCCCGTTCAAAAAATTCATGTGAACGAACATGGAAAACCACATAAAGATCCCCAGGAGGTCCTCCATTGACACCGGCTTCACCCTGTCCAGCCATTCTTAACTGCTGGCCATCATCAATTCCTGCTGGTATCTTGACGTGAATTTTACGGCGTTTTTTAACTTTACCTGCTCCTCCGCATGTGGAACATTTATGTTTAATCTCTTTCCCTGTACCGTTACAATGGTGGCAGACTCTGCGGTTGACAACCCGCCCGAATGGGGTATTTTGTTCAATGTTTAATTGGCCCGTTCCTTGGCAGTGCTGACATGTTTCAGGTTTAGTTCCTGGCTTAGCGCCTGAACCACTGCAAGTTTCACAGGTTTCCTCACGCGGGATTTCGATATCGGTTTCCTTCCCAAATGCAGCTTCTTCAAAAGATACTGTCATAGTATATTGAAGGTCAGCTCCCTGTCTTGGTGCATTAGGATCCCGACGCCTTCCACCTCCGCCACCGCCGAAGAATGTGTTAAAAATATCTTCAAAACCGCCAAAGCCACCGCCAAAATCACCACCTCCAAAACCGCCAAAGCCCTGATTGGGGTCTGTATGGCCGAATTGGTCGTAATGTGCACGTTTTTGGTCATCGCTTAACGTTTCATAAGCTTCTTTTACTTCTTTAAATTTATCCGCCGCATCCGGCTCTTTGTTAATGTCAGGGTGAAATTGTTTGGAAAGCTTTCGATATGCCTTCTTAATTTCTTCCTTTGAAGCGCCTTTACTTAATCCAAGCACTTCATAGTAATCCCTCTTACTCATGATTACCACTCCCGAATCTTTCACATAAAGATTATTGTAACACTGATAAGAATACTAAGGCAACAAGAAAACTCTATACGACTTTTCTTAAACTTACATACAAAGTTCAGTACTTCATAGAAAAAGCCAAAGCCATTTTTAAGCTGACTTTGACTTTTCTATACTTCATTAAAGATTATTTATCGTCTTTTACTTCTTCAAATTCGGCATCAACGACATTGTCATCCTTGCCTGAACCGTCCTGACCCTGAGCACCTTGTTGTGCCTGTGCCTGTTTAGCAGCTTCTTCGTAAAGCTTAACTGTTAAATTTTGAACGATTTCTTGAAGGGCATCCTTTTTAGTGCGGATTTCTTCTAATTCATTCTTCTCGATTGCAGCCTTTAGTTCATCCTTAGCTGTGTTTGCTTTTGCCACTTCAGCTTCGTCAACCTTACCTTCAAGGTCTTTTAAAGTCTTTTCAGTTGTAAATACAAGCTGATCAGCTTCATTACGCAATTCCACTTCTTCCTTGCGCTTTTTATCAGATTCAGCATTTTCTTCTGCTTCTCTTACCATTTTTTGAATCTCATCATCAGATAGTCCTGTTGAAGATTTAATGGTAATTTGCTGCTCTTTATTTGTACCAAGATCCTTGGCACGAACATTTACAATCCCGTTTTTATCAATGTCAAAAGTTACTTCAATTTGCGGAATTCCCCTTGGTGCTGGCGGGATATCCGATAATTGGAAGTGGCCTAGCGTCTTATTGTCAGAAGCCATTGGGCGCTCACCCTGAAGGACATGAATATCAACAGCTGTCTGGCTGTCTGCTGCAGTAGAGAATATTTGTGATTTGGATGTCGGGATTGTTGTATTACGGTCGATTAACTTTGTAAATACAGAGCCCATTGTCTCGATACCAAGTGAAAGAGGTGTTACGTCTAATAATACCACGTCCTTAACATCTCCAGAAATAACACCACCCTGGATAGCAGCACCCATTGCTACTACTTCATCCGGGTTAACGCCTCTGTGCGGCTCTTTGCCTGTTGCTTTTTTGATTGCTTCCTGAACAGCCGGAATACGTGTCGATCCGCCAACAAGAATTACTTTGTCAATTTCGGAAGGAGATAGGCCTGCATCACTTAATGCCTGGCGAGTTGGACCCATAGTGCGTTCAACAAGGCCTGCAGACAGCTCGTCAAATTTTGCACGAGACATAGTAACTTCCAAATGAAGCGGTCCTGCTTCACCAGCAGTAATAAATGGTAAAGAAATCTGTGTAGAAGTAACGCCTGAAAGATCCTTTTTAGCTTTTTCAGCAGCATCCTTTAATCGTTGTAACGCCATTTTGTCCTTTGAAAGGTCAATACCGTTATCTTTTTTAAATTGCTCTACTAAATGGTCAATGATAACCTGATCAAAATCGTCACCGCCAAGACGGTTGTCACCTGCTGTTGCTTTTACTTCGAATACGCCATCACCAAGTTCTAGGATAGAAACGTCAAATGTTCCTCCTCCAAGGTCATAAACAAGAATCGTTTGATCTTCTTCCATCTTATCAAGGCCATATGCAAGTGCTGCTGCCGTTGGTTCGTTGATGATACGTTCGACTTCAAGACCAGCAATTTTACCAGCATCTTTAGTTGCCTGGCGTTCTGCGTCATTGAAATAAGCAGGAACAGTGATAACTGCCTTCGTTACCGGTTCTCCTAAATAATCTTCTGCAAAGCCTTTTAGGTATTGAAGAATGATGGCGGAAATTTCCTGTGGAGTGTATTCCTTGCCTTCTGCTTCTACTTTAAAAGCTGTTCCCATGTGTCGTTTAATGGACATGATGGTGTTTGGATTAGTAATCGCCTGGCGCTTAGCCACTTCCCCAACCTGGCGCTCTCCATTTTTAAATGCTACGACAGAAGGAGTCGTACGGTTTCCTTCCGGATTCGGAATTACCTTTGGTTCTCCGCCTTCAAGAACGGATACACATGAGTTTGTAGTACCAAGGTCAATACCAATGATTTTGCTCATAGTTTTTTCCTCCCAGTTCTATTATGTAATGATTTTTTTATTATTGACTGACTTTGACCATTGCTGGACGAATGATTCTATCCTTTAACATATAGCCTTTTTGAAACTCCTCAATAACGGTGTTCGGGCTATAATTTTCATCCTCTGCCTGCATTACGGCCTGGTGAAGATGCGGGTCGAATTCTTTTCCAACTGCTTCGATCGGCTGTACACCCTCTTTTTTCAGGGCCTCCAGCAAGCTCTTGTAGACCATTTCCATGCCCTGAAGCAATGACCTGGTTTGGTCATTTTCTGTCTCTACCTTTAAGGCCTCTCGAAATTATCGATTGCAGGCAAAATTTCTGAAATTAAAGATTGACCTCTATATTTTTCGCTCGCTTCTGCATCCATACGGGCACGGCGGCGGAAATTATCAAAATCAGCTTGAAGGCGAAGCGTACGATTTTCTGCTTCTTCCAACTTTTTTTCTAATTCTGCATTTTTATCTTCAAGCATACGGATCTGGTCTGTTTCAGTTCCTTCATTTTGGCCGACTGTTTCTTCGCTTTCACCAAAAATCGGTTCCACAGCTTCGCCCTCTGCTGTAAGTTCTACATTTTCATTCAATTCTTCGTTTAGTGTGCTTTTTTCCTCTGTCAACTTACTCACCTCCCTTAAAAGCTAAAACAAAAGTCCATTGAAAGGGGTGGAATAAGGCATTCCACCCTTAATCAATATTTCCAGCCCTAGTTATTTTGATACAGTTTAGTTAGGACAGCAGTTAAATCCCTGCTTAAAAATTCAAGAAGGCCGATGACACGGGAATATTCCATCCTAGTTGGGCCGAGCATCGCAATCGTACCCAGCTTTTCGGCTCCCACTGAATAGGTAGCCGTAATCAGGCTGCAATTTTCCATGGCAATATTATTGTTTTCCCTGCCAATCTTAACGTTAATCCCGACAGGATTTTTTTTGATTAAATCATAAACCCGGTCTTCTTCCTCTATCATGTTCAGCAGACTGCGGATTTTAGCTAAATCATTAAATTCTGGCTGGCTTAGCATATTGGTTTTTCCGCCAAAAAAGAGTTTCTCATTTGCCGGCATTTTGAATGTTTCGGAAATCGAATGGAGTAACTGGTCATAATTGTGAATATGCTGGCGCAGCAGGGTGGCAACTTCCTTGAATATTTTGTCATTCAATTCCACAAGAGGAACCCCTGTTAACCGTTCATTCAAAATATTAACCATTTTTTCCAATTCCGAGGCATCAACAGTTGCAGGAAGCTGAAAGGACCTATTCTCAACATGGCCAGTATCCGTAACAAAAATAGCAATAGCTGTTTCCTTATTTAACGGGATAATCTGAATCCGCTTAAGCTTATTAATGCTTACTGCCGCCCTAGCACAATCGATGTATAATTGGTGAGTTCCGACAGGATCCTTGCCGATTTTTGAATGATTTTTTCAAATTCGAAAATCTTCTCGGCAAAAATGGACTGGATGGTTGATATGTCACGCTGGCCCAGTGTCTGAGGGGCAAGCAAATGATCGACATAATAGCGATAACCTTTGTCTGAAGGCACCCGCCCAGATGAGGTATGGGTTTTTTCGATAAACCCAAGGCCTTCAAGGTCTGACATTTCGTTACGTATGGTAGCCGAGCTAAAAGAGATTTCTTCTTTTTTCGACAGACTTCTTGAGCCGACAGGTTGTGCAGATCGAATAAAATCATCAACAATAACCTGAAGAATCAACAATTGACGATCTGTTAACAACATTCATCACCTCTGTTAGCACTCCTATCAACTGAGTGCTAATTCTAATAATAAATTATCAAAAAAGGTGGGATGGTGTCAATCATTACACACCTAAAAATGACTGAAACACTTCATTTCCCAGAAGCCGCCCTCTTTTTGTTAAAAATATATATCCATTAGAAACATTTAGGAGACTTTTTTTAATCAAACCGTCTATCTCTTTCCCGAAAAGCTCCATTGGGTCTTTTCCGAATTTATGGCTAAAAACATCAATAGAAACTCCCTTTGTTTTTCGAAGCCCCAAAAACATTTCCTCTTCCATTTTTTCCGCCAATGTGACTTTATGTTCCTCAAAGACAGGAAGGCTTCCTTTTTCAATATGCTCCAAATACTTCTTTAATGGACCCGCATTGGACCTTCTCCATCCGTCCGTGTAGCTGTGCGCCCCAGCGCCAAACCCAAAGTATTCTTCATTGTTCCAATAAGTAAGGTTATGACGGCTCTCGAAACCCGGCTTAGAAAAATTACTTATTTCATATTGACGGAAACCGTTTTTGTCCATTTCCTCCATCAGCAGTTCATACATGGCTGCTTCCGCATCTTCTCCTGGCGTCATAAGCTTGCCTTTTCTCATTAAATTATAAAAAACCGTCTTCGGCTCAATAATTAGAGAATACCCCGAGTAATGAGAGATATCTAAAGTAAAAGCTTCTTTCAGCGATTCCTGGAAATCGGCTATTGTTTTGCCTGGTAGGCTGTATATAAGATCAATGCTAATGTTTTCAAAACCTGCTGTTTTTGCTTTTTCTACTGTTTCAAAAACATCCTTCGCCCTATGAACCCGTCCAATTCTTTTTAATAACTCATCATTAAACGTCTGAACACCCAGGCTTAGACGGTTAACTCCAGACTCCTTAAGAATCTTCAATTTTTCCAATGATAAATCCCCTGGATTGGCTTCAAATGTGAATTCGAAATCAGAATCTGCTGGCAAACGGTTATTAATGCTCTCGCATAATCGGAATAATTGTTGTTCATTCAAAGAGGTAGGCGTTCCTCCGCCGACGAAAATAGTTTTAAGAGATCTTACAGGGTACTTTTTTACAGACATCTCCATTTCTTTGTCGAGGGCTTGTACATACTCATCAACAGGCTGCCCCTTCAAGAAAACCTTATTAAAGTCGCAGTAATGGCAAATATGCTCACAGAACGGTATATGGATATATGCAGATTGGATCATGATTTCACTTCCTTTTTTCACTAACAAAAAGAGGCTAGAATCCCCCGAGTCAGGCAGGTCTAACCTCTGAAAAGACTTTATTTCTTTGGATTGTTGTCATCCATTTTCAATACGGCCATGAAGGCTTCCTGAGGCACTTCAACGGATCCTACCTGTTTCATCCGTTTTTTACCTTCTTTTTGTTTTTCTAACAGCTTACGTTTACGGGAAATATCTCCACCATAACATTTAGCCAAAACGTTTTTGCCCATAGATTTGATAGTTGAACGAGCAATGATTTTTTGGCCAACTGCTGCTTGAACTGGAACCTCAAACTGCTGTCTTGGAATTAATTCTTTCAGCTTTTCTACGATAACCTTCCCACGCTCGTAGGCAAAATCATTGTGAACAATAAAGCTTAAGGCATCTACTTTTTCCGAATTTAACAAGATATCCATCTTGACAAGTTTGGAAGGCTTGTACCCAATTAACTCATAATCAAAAGAAGCATATCCTTTTGTGCCTGATTTTAATTGATCGAAGAAATCGTAGACAATTTCCGCCAGCGGCAATTCATAAACGATGCTGACACGATTTTGATCAAGATACTGCATATCACCAAAGATTCCTCGTTTTTGCTGACAGAGTTCCATGATCGCTCCTACATAATCATTAGGCGCCATCATCGTTGCTTTGACGTATGGCTCTTCAACCCGTTCAATTTTCTGAGGATCAGGTAAATTGGATGGATTATCAACACTAATTTCTGTGCCGTTAGTCATAATTACATGATAGATAACACTTGGAGCAGTGGTAATTAAATCGATTTTAAATTCGCGTTCAATCCGCTCCTGGATAATTTCCATGTGAAGGAGCCCTAGAAATCCACATCGGAATCCAAATCCCAAAGCCTGGGATGTTTCTGGTTCAAACTGTAAAGCAGCATCATTCAACTGCAATTTTTCTAGCGCATCACGCAAGTCATTAAACTTCGCTGTATCGATTGGATAAAGTCCACAATATACCATTGGATTCAGTTTACGGTAGCCTGGTAACGCTTCGGTTGCGCCATTTTTAGCACTCGTAATGGTATCACCGACAGTCGTATCACCAACATTTTTTATCGCCGCTGTAAGGAATCCGACATCTCCTACCGTCAATTCATCGCATAAAGTAGTTTTAGGCGTGAATACTCCAACTTCAATTACTTCAAACTCTTTTCCACTAGCCATCATCTTAATTTTGTCGCCGGCTTTTACAGAACCTTCGACTACACGGATATAGGCTACTACTCCTCGATAAGCATCGTATAAAGAATCGAAAATCAACGCTTTCAAAGGCCCTTCAGGATCGCCTGTAGGTGCAGGCACAGTGGCTACGACCTGCTCCAGAATTTCTTCAATACCAATTCCCGCTTTTGCTGAGGCAAGTACTGCTTCTGAAGCATCGAGGCCAATTACTTCTTCAATTTCATTGCGGACTCTTTCCGGGTCGGCACTAGGAAGATCAATTTTATTGATGACCGGTAAGATTTCCAAGTTATTATCCAAGGCCAGATACACATTGGCGAACGTCTGCGCTTCAATTCCCTGTGCAGCGTCAACAACTAGGACTGCTCCCTCACATGCAGCAAGGCTTCGCGACACTTCGTACGTAAAATCGACGTGTCCCGGTGTATCAATTAGATGTAAGATATATTCTTCTCCATCTTTAGCTTTATATCTCAACTGGACAGCATTTAATTTAATTGTAATGCCCCGTTCCCGTTCCAGATCCATGGAATCCAATAGCTGGGCTTTCATTTCCCTGGATGTTAAAGCATTGGTTTTTTCTAATATCCTGTCCGCAAGGGTGGATTTGCCATGGTCGATATGGGCAATAATGGAAAAATTTCTGATTTTTGATTGTCTGTTTAGCTTCTCTTCTCTGTTCATGGTCTTTCACTCCTACTATACTCGCACATGTACACTATTTTTGATTATATCAGCACACTTGTGAAGATTCAACGAAAACACAAATTCCTTACTCTACCAGGGCGATTTAATAGAAAAAGCGATGCTGCAAAAGCACCGCCTAAAAAAATCCACTTTTACTCCCCGGTTAAATAGTTTATCAGCTTCCTTGAAGCATTTGATATTCCCTCTGATACTTTTTTACCTGTTGATGAAAAAAGATTGAAGGACTTCATTTCTTCCAGTTTCCTCTGCTTCTCTTCCAGATTATGCGCAGAAATATTTTGCCCCATAATTGATGCATTAACCCCGCTTCCTTTGTTTCCAATGGAAACCGCCTTTTGAAATTCGGGATCATGATAGCCCTTCATTTTATGGATTCCCCCGCTTGCCATTTGCATTCCCGCTAAAACGGAAATAAACATCAACACTGCAATCAAGGTACTTTTAAGCATAAAAATTTTCATATTTACGCGCCTCTTTTACTAGTTTAGCTTCCTTGTGCTGGAACTGTCGAATTGACCTTTTCTGCCTGCCAGTAATATTCACTAAAAACATCGGCCAGGGCATCAGCTGAGCGATTCAACTCATCAAAGGTGTTATCCACACCGCCAAATTCAATCAGAATGGTACTGCCATTCAAGTCTTGATTGTATTTCCCATTTTCTCCTGCACCCTTCTTTTCAATAACCCCCCAGCTAAGTCCTTTATATTTTTTTTGAAGAAGATTATGCAAATCGGTTGCGAGCTTTTCATTTTTCTCATAGTTGGGATTTTTACCGCCAATGATAAATGATAATTTTGCATAAGACTTACCATTAATCGTGACAGTTGTATCGTCCCGTCGACGCGAATCCCTGTGGATGTCGATAAAATAATGTAAATCACGGTTTGATGCCATAGCGGAAGCAACAACTGGACGCGATTCCTGATAGGCGCTAGGCATTTTCAATCCCTTTTTGACCAGGTTTCCCATAACGTCTGTTTTATTAACCTCAGTTCCTATCCCTCGGCTTTCAAGGCTTTCCTTAAGCTTATCCCCTATCCTCGTCACATTAATTTGGGAGTGATAGGCGAGATTTGGATTTGTTACACCCTTTAAATAAGGCAGGTAAGATTCTCGATTATGGGTGAAGTATAGGTATATAACCTTTCGCCCGCCAGTCGTTTGGGATGGAGAAGGCGGAGGAGTGGTTCCCTCATCTTTTGGCTGGTCAAGGCTTTCAAGATTTTGGAGGGAGGCTTCCCGTTCCTGCTTCATGATTTCTATTGGTGGCGCAGATTCCATTGGCATATTTGTATAGTTTGTCCCTTCGCCAGCAACAATAATTTTCCCATCAAACTGATAAAAACCGGGAAGCTCCCTGCCCAGGAGACTTCGTGGGTCATTTAAATTAATATTGGATGAAAGCTTAAATACAAGGTTTGCTAACTTTGGTCCGGAAGTTAAATCTTTTTCAGACTTTAAAAAATAATGGTTCTCCCAGCCCATAAGCTGATATAACAGCTCCCCATTCACATTGTGGGCTGCCTCGTTGACAGAAGCAGAGGCCAGACGATATTCCGGTTTTATAGATGTTAATAAACCGCTAACAGAAAAAACAATAAACATAAACAGTAAAGAAAAAATGAATAGTTTTATTATGCTGGTCCCCTGAACTGTAATAAACGTTCCAGAAGCTCTAGAGTTTTTCATGGTTCCACCTCTCTAAACAATTCTAGTAAATGATATGTCATTACTAGAATTGGTAGAACCATTTCTTATTCTTTTGGCCGTTTTCAGCGGTTACCTTCAATTTTCAAAAATAATCATGTTTGTCTATTGGAATATTCATATCTAAACAGATTACCTGGTCATATATCCTGCATTATCCTGGTCAACGGCATGATGAAGCGAAGCGTTAAGCCCAGAAGCGATCAAGTTGGCCATATCCTCGATAAATACATCAACTTCCTTCGGAGTAACCATCAAGTTATGCCCAAGGGGTGAAAGTACTTCATATATCAGCTTTCTTTTTTCTTCGTCTTCGAGAGTCCCAATCATTCCTAGAAAAGTTTTCCGATGCTGTTCCTCTGGCATATCTTCGTCTGTGAGTTTTTTTCTTTTACCAAAGTTCATCCCCGCAGGAGCCAGTGACCTTGAAGGACGGTTGCCTTCTTTAAGCTCTTTACCGAAATGTTTTAAGATAAAATCAATCGTATCACTTGTTATGGAAACTGCGTCGACAACTGTCGGAACACCGATTGCAATCACCGGTATTCCAAGAGTTTCTTTGCTAAGTTCTTTACGCTTGTTCCCAACACCCGAACCCGGATGGATTCCTGTGTCCGAAATTTGAATGGTCGAATTTACTCTTTCTATCGACCGGGAAGCCAGAGCATCGATGGCAATCACAAAATCAGGTTTTGTTTTTTCAACCACGCCTAAAATGATATCGCTTGTTTCAATTCCTGTTAACCCCATAACACCGGGGGAAATGGCACTGACCGGACGAAATCCTTCTTCTACGTTTTCGGGCTGAAGTTTATATAAATGCCGTGTTACAAGCAGATTTTCACAAACGAGTGGCGAAGTGCATCCGGCGTAACGTTCCAATTTCCAAGACCAACTACAAGACAGGAGTCATCTTTTTTTATACCTATTCCTTCTAAAAAAAGTGAGAACTCCTGTGCAAAGATCTTTTCAACCTTTTGTTGCAGCTCGGTATCCTGTTCCCGTATCCCTGCAACTTCAATGGTGAGATAGCGCCCTTGCTTCTTGCCTAGCTGCTTTACTCCTTCTTCCCTTATCTCAACCATGGAAATTTTTATATCTTCTACTTCTTTTTCCTTTATAATGACACCCTCTATTTGAGAAAGGTTTTCCTGTTCCTGAACGGTTGCCGCCCTTTCCGCAAGCGCCATTTCGCTGGCCTCAATGGCAAGGTCTGTCCTCACTGAATACTTGCTTAAATCTAAAGAATCCTTCATGCCTGCATACCCTCCAATTCATCCTTTACAGAATACAGAAACTATTTCCTATCATTGCCGTATTGCTATTAAAACATTCAGGCATTTTCAAGCATGTTTCCGTGCAAATTAACTTGAGAGTATTGCAATATGGGCCGCTGTTTGATAGAATATCATTTGTTCTGAATTATTATTATGAATGTTGAATGTTAAAGTCGAGTTCATATAATCTCGATTCTTTTTAGGAGGTGAATGGAATGCCAAACATTAAATCTGCTATTAAGCGTGTTAAAACAAGCGAAGCTCGTAATGCTCAAAATACAACTGTTAAGTCTTCTATGCGTACTGCTGTGAAGAAAGCTGAAGCTGCGGTTGCAACTAGCGACAGCGCTGTTGCTAAAGAAGCATTTGTTGAAGCTGCTAGAAAATTAGACAAAGCTTCTGCAAAGGCGCAGTCCACAAAAACGCTGTTGCTCGCAAGAAGTCACGTCTTGCTAAGAAAATCAACGCGCTTTAATTTTAAAATCTCCGGTGTTTTGGCACTGGACAAAAAAACGATTCCCATCAGAAGGAATCGTTTTTTTATTTATTTATTTTTTTACATTTAACTGAAATAAAAACATCTCCACCAAAAGCGATTTGTTCATTCCCCCGGTTTTCATCTGGTAATCCGCTTCAGCAAGAATTCCCATTAAAGAGGCCAATTCTTCATCCGTAAATTTGGGTGCCTGTCCGGCGGCAAGCTTGACCCGGAAAGGATGCACCTTAAGATATCCAGCCATCTGCTGCTGTCCATATCCCCTTCTTGATAGCTCCTTCACTTGGTATATCAGCCGAAATTGCCCTGCTAGAAGCGCAAGAATCTTTATGGGCTCTTCATTTTGCTTTAAAAGGTCATAATAAATACGAAGAGCCTCATCCATTTTTCGCTGGACCACTTTTTCTACCAATGCAAAAATATTTTGTTCTAGTGAACGGGAAACCAGTTTTTCAACAAGACTAACATCAATTTTCTGCTGACCTTGTGCATATAGAGCTAATTTATCAACCTCACTCGTTAGCATAAACATGTTAGTTCCAGCCATAGAAAGCATAAGGTCAATCGCATTCGGATCAATTTCAATGCCATTCATTTTCGCTCTGTCTTTAACCCAATTCTTTAGCT
The DNA here is from genome assembly GCF_030915465.1 of Neobacillus sp. PS3-34. Classification (GTDB taxonomy): domain Bacteria; phylum Bacillota; class Bacilli; order Bacillales; family Cytobacillaceae; genus Neobacillus_A. The sequence continues at coordinate 3,628,291 of NZ_CP133267.1, read as the reverse complement.
CGTATTCATTTAATTTTTTTGCTTCAACCGTAACCGCCGTTCTTTTAAGTTCTTTTGTTATTTTTTTTCGTTCATCAAGCTTTTCATAAGGTGCTGAAAAAACGATGACAGAGTATGGCGCCGGTTCATTCATATACCGTTCTAAACGGGCAATATTATGCTCAACCTTCTCTTTTGTCTTCTCAGCTGTCAGGAATACAGGGTTATGTAAAAAAATAAGTTTTTTTTCACCCAGAAATGGAAGGGTTTCCGCATCCTCCAAGGCCACTTCAATGGGGGTTTCTTCCAGATCATATACAGATAAATTAAAATCTTTTTCGTCTTCCTCTAAAATTTGATTAAGAAGAAGCTGTTTCGTCTCATTTATTAAAAAAGCCTCAGTTCCATATACTAAATATATGGGAGCTATTTGCTTGTGCTTGATTTGTTTCCAAATGTCCATAACCATTGGTCCATTTGCTCCCCTTTCCACAATTAACACTTCTTCTTATCGTAAAGAAGCATGGACATTTTGACAAGAGCTAAAATATTATTAATGGGATTACTTAAAAAGCTTAATGGGAATAACATTCTATAAACGCCAAGAGGGAATCAGCCTCCTCAGAAGCCAATCCCCGATCTATATTGAACGCCGCAAATCTGAACCCGGGATCCAGCTTTGACAGCGGAGTAACTTAAGTATTATTATTTTGGCCTTAAGCCGAATAAGTATTTGTGTCAAACCTTGTCATTATAGGAAAACGGAAGATGAAAGCTAGATTTTTTTGTTTGAATGTCTTATACTATAATGGAAATAGGAGGGGTAGATTATGAACGAATTTGAACAAAACGTTCAGAGTAAGCGTAATGACGCTATTGATTCAGGTGTAGGCTTTGGCGTTTCATTCGGCTTTTTTGCTCTAATGTTTATTATTGCAACTGTAATCAAATTAATCGGATCCTAATAATTAGCTACATAATGAATTTTACGGAGACTGCATTTTCAATGCAGTCTCTTTACGTTAGGCTTCTTTGTATTTCTTTATTTTGTTATATAGTATGGAAAGAATGTCGAGAAGGTTCCTTTCTCCTCAAAAAAATGATATGTAATTGCACCTTGAAGATCTGTACGAAAGATGGAAATACCGTTATTCTGAAGATTTTTTAATGTTTCAGTATTTGGATGCCCGAAGCGGTTGTTAGCTCCAACTGATATGATGGCTATTTTGGGTTTGTATTTTTTTAATAATTCGGGTGAGGTAGATGTTTTGCTGCCATGATGGCCAACCTTTAATACATCAATCTTAAGAGCAGGATACTTTTGAAGTAATCTTCTCTCCCCCTCAACATCAAAATCCCCTGTAAAAAGCCAGTTAAGGCCTCCAAGCTTTGCCAGAATTACTATGGAACCGGTATTAGGTTCCCCCTTAAATCCTCTGGTCGGAGACAAAACCCTGAAGAAAGTTTTGCCATCACCCCAAACATCACCGTCTGATGCTCTGTAAACGGGAATTCCCTTTTTTGCAGCCAGAGCCTCAATTTTCTTTTCATTTATATTTGGCTCTGCGATTGAAGGCATAAGGATTTCTTTTATTTTCAGTTCCTTTATAACAGAGTAGCTTCCACCTGTATGATCTGTATCTCCATGTGTCAAAATCAATTTATCGATTTTGCTGATTCCTCTTCCTTTTAAGAAAGGAACAACAATGTTTTTTCCAACTTCAAATGAAGAGGAAGCCTTCCTCCAATCCTCCGCCCCGCCAAAGACTGCCGTTCCGCCTGTATCAATTAAGTAGGTTCCATGATTCCGAGAAAGCTTAATTAAAATACTATCGCCCTGTCCTACATCGATGGCAGTTACTTCCCCTGCCGGATCTAGTTTTTTCACTTCTTTTTGGACCATTAAAAAAAATAACGGCAGTAAAAGAATGAGAGTAGCCATTTTTGTTTTTTTGCTTTTTTCCCAAAAAACGAATACAAATAGACAAAGCAGAATAAGGACTGCGGCCATTACAATAGAAGGCCTTCCAACCACAAAATTAACAAAGGGATACTGTGCAGCACTTAATGCAAACACATTGGAGGTACGGATTATTTTAGTAAAGATAATCATAATTAGACTAGGTACACTTCCGAAAATCAGCTGCATAAAAAATAACACGTAAACCCCTGGTAAAAAAACGAAAGAGTATAAAGGGATAAAGATGAGATTTACTAAAATTCCTATAAGGGAAATTTCAAAGAAGTGATAAAGCAGGAAAGGCAGCGCCGATAACTGGGAAATATAAGAGGTAGCCAACAAGCGGTGAAGATTATTCGGATACCGTTTAATGATATAGGGCGCCGATAAGATTAGGGCAAAGCTCACTGAAAAAGAGAGTTGAAATCCGGCATCAAAAATTGTGTTTGGGCTAAAAAGCAGAAATCCTATAAAAGCAAGACTAAGCGTATCGATTGGCCGAAACCTATGTTTATGTTTCCACCTATCCGCAGCCACCATGATAAATATCATTAGAACAGAGCGGATTACGGATGGCGAGCCCCCTGTAAGGACCGCATAAATGGGCAGAAAAACAAGCAATAAACGGAGCATTTTTTCCTTAGTCATTCCGAGTCTGATACATAGATAATAAAGCATGCCTATGGACAAAGAAACATGAAGCCCTGATATGGCAAGTAAATGAATAATGCCGATCTTTTGGTAAGCCGCAAGAAGATCGGCATCAAATGAACCTCTGTCCCCAAAAATCAGCGCTGCTGCTACTGCTGCCGTATCGGCTGGGAAATTCGATTCCAAATAACGGATCCCTTTTAAACGGTTTTCTTTTAGGATTGAGAGAGGTGATGGTTTTAAGGGGATGCAATTTTCAAAGGGAGATGAAGAAAGTTTTATAATCCAAAAGATATGTTTGCGTTCCAAATATCGATCATATTCAAATCCATTTGGATTATGTGCTGAATAAGGCTTTTTCAATTCCCCCAACGACTTGCATAACAAGGGGGATTTTGCTTTCTTTTTTAGTGCTTCCTTTTCTTCTTCTGACCGGATTTTATAGCGGACTAGAAGCTTCTCACCTGTAGTTTTCTCAGTAACTAATGACTGAAATTGATCACCATCAATCGTTAATTCGGAATCATATTTTACATGAAATAAGCGTTGTTTTTCGGAAATTCTTGTACCATGCTGATTTATAATCGAAAAAGAAACGATAAAAAAGATAAGATAAATAATGAAAAAAACAGCTAACTTTTCTAGTGGAAATTGTTTAATGAAATACAATGCGGAGAGATACAGGAGAAAAATTGTGAAGAAAATTGAAGGAGATTGGACAAAAGAGAGAATACCTAACAAACACGTGATGGCTAGATAAAGATATTTTCCATTCATAAACAATCCTTTCAAAAAAATTTATTCAAACAGACGCCAGCTGAAAGCCAGCGTCCAATCAGTAACTAATTTGCTTATATTGCCTATTGGCAAATTTTACTGAGATCAATGGTTTTCTCCCGTAATTCAACCTTTTCCGTTTTAACCTTCGCATTTTCGAAAAGCTCAATGGCATATGGGTGATTTTTATAATCCATGGCATAATAAACGGTTTTTATTCCTGCCTGGATAATTGTTTTACAACATTGGAGGCATGGAAAATGAGTTACATATAACTCAGCGTCTGAGGTCGCTACTCCAAACTTGGCACATTGGAGCAGGGCATTCATTTCAGCATGAATCGTTCTGACACAATGATTATCAATCACATAGCAGCCCGCATCGATGCAATGGTCGCTGCCAGCAATCGAGCCATTATAGCCTCCTGCAATGATTCTGTTATCCCTTACAATTGTTGCCCCCACAGCAAGTCTTGTACATGTGCTTCTCATTGCTAGTAAATGGCTCTGCGCCATAAAATACTGCGCAAGAAATTCTGTCCATTTGCATCCCCTTCCTAAGAGCAGCAAGTCTCAAAGTAGTATAAAGTAAGTGTAATCCTGCATCGCTAAGTTGGTCAAACCAAACATATATTTAATTCACGGAAATTAATTCCTTTAACTTCTCAAATGTTTTATCTCCTATCCCGCTTATCTCTTTCAAATCCTCAACCGTTTTAAAAGGGCCAGTTGTTTCCCTGTATTCGATAATCGCTGCCGCTTTGGATGGTCCAATCCCTGGAAGGGTCTGCAATTGCGTTTCATCTGCTTTGTTGAGGTTAACCATTTGGTTATCCGCCGATTTTCCTCCCATTACTAAAGAGGCTGAGCTTGTTCCTGATTGAGAAGGGGTTGCCCCAATAGCGGGAATGACAATAACCATTTCATCGACAATATGTTCTGCGAGATTGATTTGATTTTTATCCGCTTTTTCTGTAAGTCCTCCAGCTTTGTTTATTAAATCAATCACTCGTTCTCCCTCGTTGGATTGATAAACACCAGGCAGTTTAACCTCACCTTTAATATCGACCATCATGGTATTGCTAACCTTAACAGAAGACTTTTTTTCTTCTTCAGCATTCTCTCCTGTTTTTTCCACCGCACTAACTTCATGCTTGATCTCATTGTTTTGAAGGCCGGAAGTCTCCTGGTTATCTGCATAATAAAAAAATACCGCAATGGCTATTACAAAGCCGGAAATTAATGAAATCTTATGTTCTAAAATCCACTCTTTCATTGAGGATCAATCCTTTCCATAGGTATAATTTGTTTTAAAATTTCATATTGTTAGATGAGAAGTTTGGATTTGAAGGAGGGATATATTTGAGAATTGGCATTATTGGTACCGGAAATATGGGGAGAATTCTGGCGGAGGCGCTGATCGAAGGAAAAGCCGTTCCCCCTTCTTCAATGATGATTACAAACAGAACTAAATCTAAAGCATACCTGCTTAAAAATAAATATAATAAAATTGCCATAGGGGAAAATGCCGCTGAAGTTGCCGCTCATTCAGACTTGATTTTTGTCTGTGTTAAGCCATTGGACGTCCTGAAAATTTTAGAAGATATCACCCCTTTCGTTTCGCCTGAGAAATGTCTCATTTCAATTACCAGTCCGATAAATACAGATCAGCTGGAGCAAGTAGTTCATTGTTCTGTTGCACGTGTCATTCCCAGTATTACAAGCAGGGCATTGTCCGGTGTTTCTCTGCTGACATACGGCAAAAATTGCAGTGAAGATTGGAAGGGAAAAATACGGAATCTGGCAGAAAAGATTTCTGTTCCTGTGATGATTGAGGATAAGGTTACACGGGTAGCATCGGATATTGTAAGCTGCGGTCCTGCATTCTTCAGCTTCCTGCTCCAGCGATTTATCGACGCAGCGGTGAAGGAAACAGATATTGACGAAGCAACGGCCGTTGTTTTAGCAGGAGAAATGATTATTGGACTTGGTGAACTATTAAAGCAGGGGCATTATACTCTTCCAACTCTTCAGGAAAAAGTATGTGTAAAAGGCGGTATTACAGGTGAGGGAATTAAAGTAATGGAAAATGAATTAGGGGAAATATTCGAGCATGTTTTCCAGGCAACACAGGAGAAATTCAAAGAAGATTTAGATAAAGTAAATAAGCAATTTTCTACAAAATAATTTCGACATTAATCCCTTAATTCCTTTATGATTCTAAAAAAAGGCGCAAGCGCCCTGGTTAGCCCCGACAGGCATAAGACGAATCACGCAGGAAATCCTAATTTCTGGAGTGATTTGGCTTATGACCCCGAGGGGCTGGGCGCTGGAGCTAGATTAATACAACTTGTAGAAGTTATCCATATCATTTAATTTTATAATTTCCTAGACGGTAAAAAAAAAGCCATCTCCGCTAACGGGATGGCTCTTAGTCTATCCTTTTTGCAATAAAGAAAATTCTTTCTGAATCAGCTGATGGACTGGCATCTTCAAAATCTGCACATACCTCCAAAAGCTTAAATCCCGCATGCTCCAGCCAGCGCGAATACTGTTCGACAGAAAAAGTTCGCTGGAAATGAATTTCATCAAAACGATTATATTTACTTGAGCTCTCATCGAGAACAAAGAAGCTTAATTCATGTTCCACACTATTTGGGGCTTCCCCGGGAAAGCTGTTCCATATATATGCAAGACGATCTTCATTTAAGGTGAATGTCTGATTCATAAACACTTGGGTTATTTTATATATAGAATGCACATCAAAAATAAAAAGGCCATCTTCCTTCAAATGCTGATAAACTTTGGAAAAAGTCTTCTCAACTTCTTCTGCAGTCTGCAGATAGTTTAAAGAGTCACAAAAAACCCCAATGACATCAAACTGCCCCAAGCCTTCTAATTCAGCCATATTTTGCTCGAAAAAAGGCAGGTGAAAGCCAGCATCTTCCGCTTTGCTTCTAGCTACCGAGAGCATATCAGTTGAAAGGTCTACTCCTGTTACCTGAAATCCTTCCCGGGCAAAACGGAGAGAAAGTTCACCAGTTCCACAGGCTAAATCAAGTAAAGTCCGACCCTTTACTCCGTAATCTTCAAGCTTTTTCAAGACTAATTCAGCCCACTGATGATACGGAGCGTCTTGCATCAGCTCATCATACAGATAGGCAAATCTCTCATAACTCATAGATTAAGCACGCTTCGAATGTCTTCTAGCGGAGCATCTCCCCATAATCTTTCAAGGTTGTAGTATGATCTTTCATCCTTATAGAATACATGTGCCACGACATCACCAAGGTCGAGCAGGATCCACTTAGCTTCATCGAACCCTTCAATCCGCTTCACTGCGCATCCGTTTTCTTCTGCTTTTTCTTTAATTTCCCTGGCAATTGCCTGAACCTGTTTATCCGAATTTCCGTGGCAGATTATGAAGTAATCGGCAATTAAAGAAATCCCTTTCATATTAAGCGCGACAATATCCTCTGCTCTTTTATCGTCTGCAGCCTTAACCGCTATTTGTAGTAATTCCTGATTGTTCATCTATTCAATCCCCTTCATTAATATTTATTACTTAAGTGTCGATTTAACTAAATCATTATAGGTATTAAAAGTATCCGGGTATACCGGCTGCTTTTTTTCATTAAAAACATAATGGTATTTTGAAGGCCTGGATTAAAGCCCCATCCAGGTCTTCCTTTGCAAGCTCCCTCACCTCTTCTACGCCTGGGAAATGACGGCCTGGTTCTATATAGTCCGCTAAATATATGACTTTTTCCAGCACCTTCATCCCTGGACGTCCAGAGGTATGGTAACGGATTGCGTCCAGCACTTCCAGGTCATCGATGCCGGCTTCTTTTTTTACGAGATAAGCCCCAGCAGGTGCATGCCAAAGCTCCGAATTATATTCAAGCAAATCACCCGGGAACCCCTCCCGAAGAATGATTTCCTTCATTTCTTCTTTCGGTCGGAATTTGGCATAATCATGAAAAATCGCGGCCAGTTCGGTTTTTTTTTCATCGGCTCCAAATCGTTCTGCCAGAATAATCGCCGTTTCCATCACTCCGAGAGTATGCTGATAGCGATGCTCCGTCAGTTGGGCATGCACAAGCTTCAGGGCAACTTCACGTTCCATATAAATGATTCTCCTTAATATAATGAAGTACTGGTTCAGGAAGTAAATAACGGGCAGATTTACCTGACTTCAGCCTCTCTCTTATTAAGCTTGACGATACGTCGATTGTCGGGATGTCAATATAAAGGACAGGATACCCTGTTTCATGGCTGTAGGACGGCCTGTCTACGCCAACAAACTTGACGAGTTCCAGTAATTCATCAATTTTATGCCACTTTGGCAAGTATTCAATCATATCCGCACCAATAATAAAGTAGAACCCATGCTTAGGATACTTTAAAGATAGGATTTTCATCGTATCAAAAGTAAACGAAGGGCCCTTTCTTTCCCATTCAATCGTCTCGATCTTGAATTGTTCATTTCCCTGCAATGCTAGCTTAAGCATCTGAAGCCGGTTTTCATTTTTTACTGTGTCCGGCTTTTTTTTATGTGGCGGCTCTTGATTGGGCATAAACCATATTTCGTCGAGTTGAAGGGCAGACATAACCTCGTTTGCAATTAAAAGGTGGCCATTATGGGGAGGATCGAACGTCCCTCCAAGAATCCCAATTCTCTTCATGGCTCAGCCTCCTTTTGCTGAATTTATGGCAGTACGAGTTGCTTATTTTCTTTCGACTCTTTGTACAGCACTATAGTATTCCCAATAACCTGAACAAGCTCCGCTTTTGTTCCTGAAGCCAGGTTTTCGGCAACTTCTGTTCTATCCTCTTCACAATTTTGGAGAATGCTGATTTTTAACAACTCCCGCACTTCAAGTGCCTCTGAAATTTGTTTAATCATATTCTCATTTACTCCGCCTTTGCCCACCTGGAAAATAGGATTTAAATGATGGGCCTTAGCTCTTAAAAACCTCTTTTGTTTACCAGTTAACATATTGTTCCTCCCAGCTGCTTTAAAACATTCTTTTTCATTCTATCAGTATCAGGAAATATACCCGTCCATTTTTCAAAGGCAATCGCCCCCTGAAAAACAAACATATCTATTCCATTCTGAATTGGCAATCCTTTTTTCTTTGCATTATGCAAAAACATTGTTTCAAGCGGATTATAAATGATATCACATACAACGCATCCGCTCTTCACACCTTCCAAATCCAAGGGCTTTTCACCCGTATTCGGAAACATGCCTATTAGGGTTGTCTGGATAATCAAATCGTATTGATCCAGGCTCCCTTCCGCTCTTTCCATACTCACTGCATTAGAAATGACTGGAAAAGAGCAGCTATTAATCAATTCTTGTGCTCGTGCCGCTGTGCGGTTGTAAATATCGATATTTTTAGCCCCTGCCTTTGCTAGGGTAAAATATATGGCACGTGTGGCCCCGCCAGCTCCAATAATTAAAATATTTTTGCCCTTTATTTCAGGCAAAAGGCGATTCAATCCTTTTAAGAACCCTGGTCCATCGGTATTATAGCCGATTAATTTGCCATCCTGGTTGACTACTGTATTTACTGCACCAATCTCACGCGCCAATGGATCGATCTCATCCAATAATGGGATAATAGAGCTCTTATGTGGTACCGTTACATTAAAGCCTGATGCCCCGATGGCCTTCAGCCCTTTTACAGCGTCAGCCAAGGATTCCACTTTCACCAGAAGAGGGTGATAATGCGCATCTATATTGTAATAAGCAAATAAATCGTTGTGCATTTGCGGTGACATCGATTGGCCGATTGGGTTCCCCAATACTGCAAAAAGCTTTTTCAAAGCACCGTCCCCCATCACCAAGTTATATCTTTTAAATTGACTGTTTTCGTATACTTTGTTGCTATTTAAGGAGTAGTTGATTTCCACTTCAGGATGCTCGCTTTCCGCGGGGCGGGCGGTGAGCATCCTCGGCGCACAGCGCCTGTGGGGTCTCACCTGTCCCGCTGCTCCCGCAGGACGTTGAATCAGCTTCCTAGAATCAACACCGCACGAAGGAAATGCGAGAGCATTTTCGAGGAGCTCGCACCTTCCGCTCCAATCAATTTCTTTTTCAACGATTCGCTTTTAATAACCTATTTACAAAACAGCAATCTTTTAGAAAACAGCCTTTAAATTAATGACTTTCTCAGCATTGTTTGCACACCTTTAGGAACGTACGCAATCACTTTAGCTCCCGGGTCATTTACCGTTATCCAACCCAATCCTGAGAATACAATATCTGTTTTGGCTTCCTTAATCGAATATTCCTGTTTGACTAATTCAGGAAAATGCTCCATTTCATCCTTTTTTGGAGGAGTTAATAATTCCCCGGCATGTTTTTCATATAACTCGGAGGCATTCTCCATTTTTGTGCGATGGATATTCAATTCGTTGGAAAAATGGCAGACAAATGATCTTCTTCCGCCGCTAACATAATCAAATCTTGCTAATCCCCCAAAAAACAACGTTTGTCCTTCATTTAATTGGAAAACGGTCGGTTTTATTTCCTTTTTCGGGGTGATGATTTTAAGGTCAGCTTTATCTACAAAATGGGCCATTTGATGGTGATTGATAATTCCAGGTGTATCAACCAGTGCCTTTTCATCATCAAGTGGTATTTTAATTATATCTAAAGTAGTCCGGGAAAATGGGAAGTTGTGATTACATCTTCCTCGCCGGAAACCTCTTTAATAATTCTGTTAATAAAAGTAGATTTCCCGACATTTGTACATCCTACCACATAGACATCTTTTCCGTCTCGCATTTCATCGATTGCTGCAGCGGTTTCTTTAATATTATTGCCTTTTGCCGCGCTGACCAGGAATATTTCCTCTGGCCTCAAGCCAAGCTCTTGCGATTGCTGCTTCATCCAGTGGATAAGCTTGTTATGTTTAACTGACTTAGGAAGCAGGTCAACTTTATTTCCGACTAGCAGAACTTTATTGTTTCCTACAAAACGGTGCAGTCCCGGAAGCCAGCTGCCGTTGAAATCAAATATGTCAACAATCTTTACGATCAATGCATCGGTTTTTCCAATACCATTCAATATTTTCAAGAAATCATCATCCGTTAGGCTAACGTCCTGAACTTCATTATAATGCTTTAACCGGAAGCAGCGCTGACAAATAATCATTTCTTTTTCCAATGCTGATGCTGGTGCATATCCAAGGCCAGCTGGGTTTTCAGTTTGAATTTTCACACCGCATCCCATGCATACATGCTGTATTTCACTCACACATTAATCCTCCCATTGAATCATGCCTTTTCTGCGGAACCAATTTAAGATTCTCCGCTCCACAAGGCGATTAAATTTTGTAAAAAAACCGTCTGTCTGGGCAACTGGTACAACAAGGATGGTATGAAAGCCTCCACGGTTGCCACCTAGTACATCAGTCAATAATTGATCTCCGATGACTACGGCTTCTTCCCTTTTCAGTCCCATTCTGTTTATTGCCTTTTTAAACGCTCTTGACATAGGCTTTTTTGCTTGAAAAATAAATGGAATATCCAAAGGGTCCGAAAAAGATTTTACTCTCGTTTCATTATTATTAGAAACAATCGTCACAAGAATATTGTTTTTTCTCATTTCATCAAACCACTTAATTAACTGGGGAGTCGCATTAAGCCTGTCCCATTCAACAAGCGTATTATCAAGATCTGTGATAATTCCTTTTATTCCTCTTTCTTTCAAGAGTCCAGGGGTAATATCCAGAATACTTTTAACGTGTTCATCCGGTAAAAAATGCTTTAGCACAAAAATTACACCTCTTAAAATTAGTACTTAATTTTTAAAATCTACTTTCAGCTTACCGTTATCATCATAACCAATTTTAACCGCTGATACAAAGTATAAATGAATTTTACTAAGACATTGTACATAATTGAGCATTTGCATCCTGAAAAAACATTATGGTTATTTCTATTTACATACAATCGAGCAAAATAGCAGTATAAAAGCTTATTTTAAAATATTTTTCGACAAAACTTTCCCTTTTCCTCACTTGTGGATAAACTTATTCACATTATACCCATTGATCCTGTTACTTTTCCCTTTTTTATAAACATGTTAATCACAGTTTATCCACCAACCCCTGTGGATAAGAGAACGATTGTTCTATTCGTTTGTTTTTGGTAGATTAAGGGTACACCAAATGTACCTATCATTGTATGAAACCAATTTCAATTTAAGAACTTTTTTCAAAAATAGGAGGTGGCTTCTGACATGCGCAAACTGTCAGACGAATTATTAATTGAGTCCTACTTTAAAGCGAGAGAATTAAACCTAAGCCCTGATTTTATTGGCCTTATTGAAATGGAAATCCACAGACGATCACTATCAAATAAAATTAAAGTTTCCTGCTAATTCTAATATGCCCTTGCTTAGGGCTTTTTCTTTTTTTATGGCTCTTATCGTAAACTTTGTTGTTTCTGTAATAATTTGCTCACTTAGATACCACTCAAAACTAATATTGGTATATTCAATGGTACTCGAGTCCGAATCAGAGGGGTTTTGGCCTTTATCTCACTTATGATGACCATTTCTTCCACCTTAGACATGCGTTTCGGTCTTCATCAACCTTATGTAGACCATTTTCTGCTCCCGAGGCAGGGATTTCGGTCTTCATTGCTCCATTGGGTATCTTTTTTGTTGGGATTTTGCCTATGACCTGGCTTATGAAGACCGTTTTGGGTATTTATCGCAGGCGTTTCGGTCTTCATTCCCATTATGAAGACCATTTTCTGCTCCCGAGGCAGGGATTTCGGTCTTCATTGCTCCATTGGGTATCTTTTTTGATGAGGTTTTGCCCATGACCTCGCTTATGATGACCATTTCTTCCAGCTTATTCGGACAGGGTTGATCAAATCAGGGGCAATCAAGTCCGAATCAGAAGATTTCGGAACAATCTCTAATAATAAAATTTGTCCCGAAAACAACAATCCTTGCTAAAAGAGCATTTTTATTATAAAAAGAACTATTAAAAGGGCTGGCAATAAATGCGCCGCCCTTTAAACTTAGCTTTGTTTTTTTAAGACACCAATTCTTTCGCCAACTCTTATATCGGCAGGAGTATTAATTGTTGTATCCAGTTCGTATATACCTCGTTCGAATAATAATACAACGGTTGAGCCAAACGTGAAATACGCCATTTCCCTGCCTTTTTCCAATTCTGTTCCCACATGTGTCGTTTCAATAGAATTAACAAACATCGCCCCTACCTTAACAACTCCAACATGACCATAATCAGTCTTAACTTCCGTAATCATCCGGTAGTTTTTCGCCAGCGTCCTCACACCATATTTTAACCCCAATTTGTTAACAGGATATGATTTCTTCCCCAAAGTCCACTGTTTTGTAACCGTACCACTCACAGGACTGTGAATTCGATGATAATGGCTGGGGCTTAAATAAAAGATCATATAGGTGCCATTAAGGTATTTTTGCAAGGATTCATGATTACCCAGCATTTCTTCGATAGAATAAATTTTTCCTTTAACTTCGATTTCACTGGATTCTTTAATTTTTCCAATATCTTCAATCACTGCGTCCACAGGGCTCACTACAGATTCTATTGCCTCATCAATTTTTCTCGATCCTGGTTTTAGTTCTCTTATAAAAAAATCATGAAGTGTCGGATATGAACCTAATTCTTTTTGCATTTCAGCCTGATTGATACTATAGGCCTTTGCAAAGGATGGAACGATAAACCGGCTGAGGCGGGAACGTGAAAAATTCCTTAATATCCACGAAGACCATTTGCCATTTGTCAGTTCAATTAGAAGACGATAAAATGGTTGAATCACTGTACCTACCCCCAAATAGTGTAAAAATACTCTTTAAGATCAGTCATAAAAACCTTAAATTTAAATATTATTTAGATATGCTTAATAAAGCTCCGCATAAAAGAGAGAACCGTACAATCAAAGGACAGCTGGGAAGGATGGTCTGGTTTTCAAAGACCCTCGTTCCAATTGATAAGGAGTGAGGATGATTGTTTTTATCAGACGTACTGGACCAGACAATTAGAAAACTAAAATCCCAAACTGCGAACATTATTACATTAACTAATTTAACTTTAGGCGGTTTTGCCATTGTCTTTATTATTGATGATAACTTAAGATTAGGGCTTCTTTTAATATTCATTGCTGCACTGGCAGACCGGTTTGACGGAATGATAGCTCGAAAGTTACATATTGAATCAGAGCTAGGGAAGCAGCTCGATTCCATGAGTGATATTATATCATTTGGTGTGGCACCTGCACTATTACTATATCAAGGAATTTTATCGGATTTCGGAGGTCCCGGCACTTTCTTTACCATTTTTTACATCGTTTGCGGAGCTTTCAGACTCGCCCGTTTCAATATTTCAGAAAGCTGTCGCTATTTCACTGGCCTTCCGATTACGGCAGCCGGATGTCTGGCTACATTAAGCTATCTTGCCATTCCTTATTTGCCGCCCCAGCCTTCCTGTTCACAATGATGCTCTTATCATTCCTTATGGTCAGTTCCTTTAAACTTAAAAAAGTATAATCCTCAATATAGCATATTAATAGGTAAGTTTGTCCAATAAAGAAAACTCCTCGATTGGCTAGCCCCTAAAGGCGAAGAAAGAACCCAGCTTTCAACGCTGGGTTCTTTCTTTTTCTATTTGTTTTCAGTAAGCTCAAGAAATTCCTCAATATCGTCAATGCAGACTTTGAGAGCCTTTTCCCAAAAATCAGCCTTTGTCAGATCTTCCTGTAAATGCTTTTGTGCAAGGTCCTCAACTGTCATTGATGCCGAATCCTCCAGCAAGGCGATATATTTCTCTTCATATCCTTTTCCTTCTTCAAGTGCCTGGCCATAGATGCCAAGGGAGAACAAATATCCAAAGGTATAAGGGAAGTTATAGAACGGCACCCCTGTAATGAAGAAATGGAGCTTGGAAGCCCAGAACATCGGATGGTATTCATCCAGGGCACCGCAATAAGCTTCTTTTTGCGCAGATAGCATTAATTCATTTAATCTTTCTGTGCTTACAGGTCCTTGTTTCCTTTCCTGATAAAAGCTGCTTTCAAAAAGGAAACGGGCATGGATATTCATTAATAACGCAACAGATCTTTGAATTTTATCATCTAATAATGCCAGCTTCTCTTCGGTTGTGGTCGCTTTTTTAACCGCAGCATCGGACACAATCGCTTCCGCAAACGTTGAAGCAGTTTCAGCTACATTCATTGCATAATTGCGGTTAAGATAATGCTGCCCTCTCATGGCATAGGTATGGAATCCATGGCCTAGTTCATGAGCAAGGGTTGAAATGTTTGAAGGAGTCCCTGAGTACGTCATAAAAATGCGTGATTGTTTGCTTTCAGGAAAATAAGTGTGGAAACCGCCTGGCGCTTTACCCGGACGATCCTGAGCCTCAATCCACTGTTCCTCAAATGCCATACGGCCAAATGCCGCCATCTCTTCACCAAACCTTGCAAAATGCTCAAGAATGAAGTCTGCCCCCTCTTGGTATGAGGCTTTCGATTCCGTCTTCCCATATGGTGCATCAAGGTCATACCAGCTTAGTTTCTCTACTCCCAATAATTTAGCTTTTCTATCGAGATATTTTACGAGTGGCTCTTTGTTGTCAGAAATGACCTTCCACATCATATCCAGCGTTTCTTTTTTCATTCGGTTTAAATGAAGAGGTTCCTTTAAAACTTCTTCCCACCCTCTTTGTTCATAAACGCTTAACCGGAAACCGGAAAGATGGTTTAATGTTTTGGCAAGCAAATCAGAGCTTTCAGCCCATGCTTCCTCCCATTTTTCAAAAATCCCTTTTCTCACTTCCCGATCAGGATTTGAGAATTTATTAAATGCCTGACCAACGGAAAGACTCTGGCCCTCAAACGGAA
Source organism: Neobacillus sp. PS3-34 (assembly GCF_030915465.1). Taxonomy (GTDB): domain Bacteria; phylum Bacillota; class Bacilli; order Bacillales; family Cytobacillaceae; genus Neobacillus_A. The sequence continues at coordinate 3,613,012 of NZ_CP133267.1, read as the reverse complement.
TTTTAATGCTTCCGACAATCAAATCATACAATTGTCCCCATCCATGGTAACCATCAACACCAAGGGAATTAATTAAAGCTTCTTCCGCTTTCGAAAGCTTCTCCTGTGCACGTTCCTTTCTTTCTGTTAATACAAAAGAAACTCCACGCAATGAGGGGTCCTCCATTAACTTTAGCCAGACAGTATCATTAATTTCCGTCAATTTGCTGTCAAAGCCAGTTAACACCGTTTGAAAAGCGGCACTTAGCGAGGTAACTTTTGCTTGCAGGGATTTCGCAGATTTATCATTTGTATTTTGAGCCTGAAGACAGCTCACGAACGCGCCTGCCTGCCGGATCATTTTTGCAGTCTGTTCAAATTCTTCTAATAAACCGTTTAACTTTCCAACGTCTTCTGTCGTATTTAGTGGTGACCACTTGTTCACCTTTTTTTCAAAAGCGGATATGGATTCAGATGTTTCTGTTAAGTGATTTGCAAAAGCTTCTGAAGCACTTCCTCCATTAAATAAAATATCCAAGTCCCAGACATCTTTGTATGTAGTTGCAGTCATGATTTACCCCCTTTAATCTATGTACTTCTTCATTATAAGTGCTTTTTTCTAAAATTTCTATCAATTCATTTTGCATTCACAATGAATAATAGGCCTTAAAGCGACGCTCAAGGCCTTTAAGTTTATTAATTTATTAACAAAATTGATTGCTGAAATACCACCAGCCCCAAAAGATCAGAACAAGAATCAATAACACGATAAATAGCGCGTACCAGGGACCAATTCCACCTGAATAACATGGATAGGCAGGAAAAGGAGCTGGGTAACCGGGATAAGGATAACCGTATGACATATTCATTCCCTCCTTTTGTCCTTTTACTATCATGATATGTATCTTGGGTAACATGGTATGGGCATCTATTTATGAAAATCCTTCACAAAACAAACTTAAATTTCCCAGACTGGTTACTCTTCGCTTTCATGCATTAATGTATAATATTTTCAAAGGATTACTTTTGGGGGAGAGATGGATTTTGATAAAAATCATGATGGTCGATGATGAAAAAAGAATGCTTGATTTACTATCACTTTATTTGACTCCAAAAGGGTATCACTGCATAAAAATGGGGACGGCACTTGAAGCAATCCGATATCTGGACTCGAACAAAGTTGATTTGATTTTACTGGATGTAATGATGCCTGAAATGGACGGTTGGGAAGCATGTAGGGAAATCAGAAAAAACTCGGATATCCCTATTATTATGCTTACGGCAAGAAGCGAAAAGACAGACATAATTAAAGGGCTTAATTTGGGGGCTGATGACTATATTAGTAAACCCTTTGACGAAGAGGAGCTTACAGCAAGAATCGAGGCCATTTTAAGAAGAAAAAATTCAGAGGAAAAAACGATCATTTTCAATGGACTTACATTGAAGCATGACTCTTTTGAGCTTTTATATTATGAAAATACAGTTCCGCTGACACCCAAGGAATTTGCAATGCTCAGCCTATTTTTACAGCATCGTAACAAAGTGTTCACCCGTGAGCATCTCCTAACTGCTATTTGGGGTTATTCAGCGGCAACGGAAGACCGGACGATTGATTCACATGTCCGAAATCTAAGGGATAAATTGCGAAAAGCAGGCTTCCCAATTGAAGAATATTTGACAACTGTATGGGGACTGGGGTATAAGTGGATGGAAAAAGATTCTTAAACCCCGACAGGAGGCAAAGTAGTGAGAAGTAAGTCAAAGTTATTTTTACTAGGAATGGCTGGAATCATGATTTTCAGTTCCGGATGTTCCAATCAGGAGAAATCTGATCAAGGTGCTAATCATGAAAATCATAAAGAAGCAGAAAAGAAGGTTACTTCTCCTGAATACTCAATTATTGAATCGAAGGCGCTTAAAGTGGATCACCTGCATGGGATAGGCTATCCGGGGAATGACTCATCTCTTTATTTAGCTGCCCATGATGGATTAAAAATATATAAGGATTCGAAATGGTTTGAAACGACTGCCAACCGAAATGATTATATGGGCTTCCAGGCAATTCAGGAGGGCTTTATCGCAAGCGGACATCCGCAACAAGGCAGCGTGCTGAAAAATCCCCTGGCCTCATTCAAAGTGTTGATAAAGGAAAGACACTAAAAAAACTAGCCTTTTATGGAGAAAGCGATTTCCACTTCCTTTCTGCAAGCTTCTCGGGTACTGGCATTTATGTCATAAATGAGGAACCTAACAGCAAACTGGGGAAAGGTGTATATTTTTCCGCGGATAATGGTATGACGTGGAAGCAGAGTAAGCTTGATCAATTTAAAGCTGATTCCCTCGGAATGATTGCAGTTCATCCGGAAAAGGGAGAGACAATGGCAATGGCAACCCGGTCCGGCATTTATTATTCCGTTAATGGCGGAGATACAATGAAAGCATTAACAGGCCCGATTATGGCTACTTCCCTGGCTTTCTCTGGAAATGACATTTATTTTTCAAGTGTTGAAAACAAAGCGATTCTTTTAAGAAAATCAGATCCAGTTACTGGAAGTCAGTCAGATGTCAAAATTCCTTTTCTGGATTATGATAACCCGATCACTTATATTGCGGTTGATCAAAAAAATCCAAAAAGATTTGCGTTCGCTACCTATAAAAATGACCTTTATGAGTCTGTTGATGCTGGCAATAATTGGTCAACACTATTAAAAAACGGCCAAAAACAGCAGGATTAATCCTGCTGTTTTTATGTTAAGTTGCATTTCTTTTGTCCTATCTATTTTTCCTTCTCTCTTTTTCCGCCCGGTAAAATTCATGAAACATTTTCATTAGTGCCCTTTTCTCAATTCTGGAAACATAACTCCTCGAAATCCCCAGTTCCTTTGCAATCTCTCGCTGTGTCTTTTCCTTTTGCAAATCAAGCCCAAATCGGCCGATGATAACTTCCTTTTCACGATCATCCAATACATCTATATACTGCTTAATTTTTTCGAGCTCCATATTTAATTGAATCGTATCGATGACATCTTCTGATTCCGACTTTAATACATCAATCAAGGAAATTTCATTGCCTTCTTTATCCTGTCCGATCGGATCATGGAGGGAAACGTCCTTTTTCGTTTTCTTTAGGGCTCTTAAATGCATGAGAATTTCGTTTTCAATACATCTCGCTGCATATGTAGCCAGCTTAGTACCCTTGCCTTCTGAATAGCTTTCAATCGCTTTGATTAATCCTATTGTGCCTATGGATATCAAGTCCTCGGAATCTTCGCCTGTATTTTCAAATTTCTTGACGATATGGGCAACCAGGCGCAAGTTATGCTCTATCAGCATATTGCGCGCATGTGAATCCCCCTCCGCCATTAATCGTAAGTATTTCCGTTCATCTGCCGCCGATAACGGTTGGGGAAAAGCATTATTTTTCACATATGAAACTAGGAATAAAAACTCTTTTGCTAAGTAACCGAGTGCTGCCAAAATACTGGACATGCACATCCACCCCCGCTTTCATTAGGACTATCGCCTATAACTAATTCCTATGAAAGTTTCCGGGTGTTTGTGTCTGTCCATGCGACTTTTATTTCATGGTAAAATAAACCTAAAAAACAAAAAGGCACTAACCTATATCCGGTTAATGCCTTTGATTGAATGTGAATCAGTATTCTTCTGTAACACTGACTTCTGCCACAATTACGCAGCCGATTGCTCCAGTAATCACACATGCCATAACGATCATAAACATACTCCGCACCCCTTTGGATAGGTTCAATTCTATACTTCGAATTTACCATATTTACACTGTACCTATCATAAAAGGATGTGAACATTTTGTTAAATTATGCCCTCTTCTTTTTGCGAACGAAAAGGGTCAACAGTAATATATGCACAGACATTAGGTCAACCTCCATTGTATACTTTCGTTAGGTGGTATCCTTCATCACCCATAAGCTAGCTCCACGGTCTTGAATTAGAAAAATCATTTTAAAAACCACCTTTCATTTTCATTTTTAAGGGCAAGATTATATCGGACGGTAAAGGGAAAATTGACGGTCCTTGATTTCATCATGAAGCTTTTCGACCATTTCATCCCTTAGAATTTTCTCAGGGTCCAAAATACGTTTTTTAATTGTAATTGTCATAAACAAGATATTTAATGTCATCTTTATACACCTCCTTATTAGAAAAGCGAAAGCGCCTTGTCTAAACCCGACAAGCGCTGGAGGGACTGAAGATTAAGTCGTTCTTTGACTTCATCAGCAGGACCGAAGCGACCTCGAGGGTCTAGGCGCTGTAGCTAGACAGTTTTCCTAGTTTTAAAAATAAGTTTGTTGTTAAATACATATCCGCAAAAAAGCCGCAAGGAATTATCCCCCTGCGGCGTGTGTTTTTTGGCACAAAAATACCGCAGGAGCACGATTCTCCCTGCGGCATGGATATGTAAGTTAACAATTAGCTGTTAAGCAATCCATTCCCTCTTGGTCGAATGCGCGTTTAATCCATATAAAGCTGTAGTGTTTAGTACGGTGAACTTTTGCATCATTTCGACCTCCTCCGGAATTTTTCACTAACAATGGTAATTATATCCACATTTATGTCATTTGTAAACCCTTATACCGCCTATTTTTCCCAAAAATAAAAACGCCCCTTAGGACGTTTATTTTTTCATTAAATATTCCTGTCCTTCTTCCATTTCTTCAAGCTCCATTCTGCACTTCTTTGAGAGAATGAAAAAGAAAACGGAAGCGGCTAAAAATGACATTGACGATAATATCAATATATTTAAACTCATCACAGTTTTTGTGCCTGATGGAATAATGACTCCCAAGTAAAAGAAAACGCCCGCAGCTAAAAGAGCTACCGCAAACCGTTTGAAGTCAATCATTTTTCCGTATAAATTCTTTGCGTGGTTTTTCACTCTTATCACCTGCTCCTGTTAAAGTCTACTAAACAACTTTAACATAAAATAAGCAGAGTAAGAGAATGTAAATATTAGTAAAATAATGTGAAAAGCTGGTCCTTAGAGAACCAGCTTTAAAAACAATCTATTCTAATGCCTGGCGAAGATCGTCGATTAAATCTTCAACATCTTCCAATCCAACGGAAATACGGACGAGTCCGTCAGTTATACCAAGCTCTGCTCTCCGTTCTGCCGGAATAGAGGCATGTGTCATCCTTGCCGGTACAGAAATTAGGCTTTCCACTGCCCCAAGGCTTTCAGCAAGAGTAAAGTAATGAACCTTGCTTAATAATTGGTCTGCCATTTCTCCACTGCCTACATCAAAAGAAATCATTCCCCCAAATCCCCTTGCCTGCTTTTTGGCAATCTCATGGTTTGGATGGTTTTCAAGGCCAGGGTAATAAACCTTTTTTACAGAAGGATGGTCAGTAAGGAAATTCACAATAGCAGCCGTATTCGCTTCATGTTCTTCCATTCTAATTCCCAAAGTTTTAATGCCCCTCATTAATAGCCATGAATCCTGACGCCAAGCACCCCTCCTGTGGAGTTTTGCACAAAGTGAAGGTCCTCAGCAAGCTTTTCACTATTGACGACAACAAGACCCGCTACAACGTCACTGTGACCGCCAATATATTTTGTGGCACTGTGAAGAACAATATCTGCTCCAAGTTCAATCGGATTTTGCCAGTATGGTGTTGAAAAGGTATTATCGACAATGGTCAGAATGCGATTGTCTTTCGCCAATTTAGCAGCTGCTTCGATATCAGTTATTTTCAAAAGAGGATTCGTCGGCGTTTCAATATAAATTGCTTTCGTATTTGAACGGATCTCATTTGTGATATTTCCAAGGTCACTTGTATCCACAAAGGTGGAATCAATGCCAAAGCGATTCAACACCTTTGTCATGACCCGGAAAGTGCCTCCATACACGTCATCCGTTAAAATTACATGGTCACCCTTATTGAACAGCATAATTACTGCAGTTATAGCAGCCATTCCTGAACCAAACGCAAATCCAGCCGTGCCGCCCTCAATATCCTTAATCAGTTCTTCGAGTGCATGCCTTGTAGGATTTCCTGTACGGGAATATTCAAAGCCTTTATGGCCGCCGACGCCTTCCTGTTTATACGTACTCACCTGATAAATAGGTACAGAAACTGCTCCTGTATATGGATCATTACTTATGCCGCCGTGGATGAGTTTTGTTTTCCGTTTCATTTATATCCCACCTTCATAAATTTTTTTGCTTAAATAACGTTCGCTTCCATCCGGAAATATTACGATGATATTGCTTCCAGGTGCAGCTCCTTCAGCCTCCAGAAGCGCTGCATGGAGGGCAGCACCTGATGAACTGCCTACAAGCAGCCCCTCTTTTTCTGCCAATTCCTTAACTCGTTTAAAAGCAGCCTCGTCAGAAATGGTATGAATGGCATTAAAATATTCCTTTTCCATAAATTCAGGCAGGAACTCCATTCCGATTCCCTCGGTTTTATGAGGGCCGGACTCGCCTCCATTTAGAATGGACCCCTCGGGTTCGACAATGACCGTTTTTATTTTAGGATTCTGCATTTTTAAATATCTGGACGTTCCCATAAAGGTTCCGCCACTTCCTGCCCCTGCAACGAAAATATTCACATTTCCATCCATTTGTGTCCAAATTTCCGGCCGAGTGTTTTGAAATAGGTTTCCGGGTTTGCAGGATTGGCAAATTGCTGCGGGCAAAAAGAATCAGGAATCTCTTCAAGCAGCTCTTTCGCTTTTTCAATTGCGCCCTTTATCCCTTTTTCTGTTGGGGTATGGACAATTTCGCCACCTAAAGCTTTCATCAGATCCTGCTTTTCGATGCTGAATTTCTCAGGAACGCAAAGGATTACTTTTACGCCTTGATTGATGGCCGCAAGTGCGAGGCTTATCCCCGTATTCCCGGCAGTCGGTTCGATTACCGTTCCGCCTCGCTTTAATTTCCCGCTTTCAAATGCATCCCTTAAGAGCTCTATGCCAAGGCGGTCTTTCACGCTGCCGCCTGGATTCATGAACTCAAGTTTAGCAAAAATCCGAACGCCTTCTGGCAAAGGAAACTGTGAAATTTCAACAATCGGTGTTTCTCCAATCATTTCATGTACATTTTTATAAACTTTCATGGAATACTCACTTTCTGTCCCGTTAATCAGCCAAGCTTCGCGACAATCTTCATGACAAGCGTGGCAGAATGAAGCGCTGCCTTTTCTAAAAATTGATCAAAAGATACATTCGATTCCTTGCCTGCGATATCGGAAAGTGAACGGATGATTACGAATGGAACTTTAAATTGATAAGAAACCTGGGCAATTGCCGCTGCTTCCATTTCAACTGCCTGAAGGTCCTGGAATTTGGTTCGGACAAAATCAACCCGTCCAGCATCCTGCATAAATGAATCTCCTGTTGCAATTAGCCCTTTAACAATTTGAATTTCTTCGATTTCCTTTGCGGCTGCTTCAGCAATCGATATCAATTTCTCGTCTGCAGGAAATGCTGCAGGGAGCTGAGGGACCTGGCCATATTCATATCCGAAAGCTGTAACGTCCACATCATGATGACGTACATCCGTAGAAATAACTGCATCACCTACGTTTAGTTCCGGATTAAAACCACCTGCAGATCCAGTATTGATAATATAATCAGGCTTGTATTTTTCAAGCAGGATTGTGGTCGACATTGCGGCATTTACTTTACCTATGCCTGAACGAAGGAGGATAACATCTGTTCCATGCATTTTTCCAAAGGTGAATTCACACCCTGCCACTGTTTCCTGTGTTTTTCCTTCGATATTTTCTCTTAAAAGAGCCACTTCTTCTTCCATTGCTCCAATGATTGCGATTTTCATGATTAAACCTCTCTCTTTAAAGTTTTACTCCTTCCATGAGCCACACAAAATCATTGCAGCGGGTGAAGGTTACTGAAAACCCATTGCTCTCCATTATTCCCTTTAAAACCGGGATTGTGGTGTAAAACTCCGTTTGCAAATCCTTTGCAAGGTTATGGAAGCCCTTTTCTTGTGCATCTAAAATAGCCTTTTTATAATCTTCTTCGGATTCATACATTGTATCCGCAAACACTATTTTACCACCATTGAATAAAAGTTTTCCATATAGGGCTATTGCTTGGGATTTTTCGCTGTCTGTTAAGTGATGAAATGCATAAGTACTGACAAAGGTTTCTGGATTTTTTACGGCAGGAAAGACCATAAAATCTCCATCAAGGACCTCGGCTTTGCCATTAAGTTTTTCCTCAGCAATTTTCCTCATAGGTGCAGAAGGCTCTATTCCCGTTACAGTTAAGCCTCTGTTCAATATTTTTCTTGTGAGATTGCCTGTTCCAACGCCAAACTCAACGACATGGCCCTTAGAACGGTTGGCTACCTCGTCCAATATTCCATCATAATTCAAAAAAACTTCTTTATATTCAGCATCATGTCCAACTACTGTGTCATCATATGAATCAGCCCATTGTTCAAAAACATCTAAAAATTCTCTGCCCATTTCCCTCACCCCAAATATAAACTTATAATTCCTATAAGTATAGTATGAATTAAAAAAATCATGTTCTCAATTTATCATAATCCACTTTTTTATTCAACTATTGTTTGCCTCAATGGGCTGCTCTTATTAAAATATGAATAGAGAAAAAGTAGAAGGGGTGTTTTGATTGAACTTCCATCTGGATTTAATAGAGGATAAAGTAGAATTTTTTGAAGCTGCCGACTTAAAAACATTGCAAAAGAAAATCGAATCCCAGATTGAAATAAATAAGGCCATTATGCTCTCCGTTCACTCTGTTTCACATCAAATGCATCTGAATGAAAATGGCCAGAGGTTTTATTCCGCTGTTGTTCATTTTAAGCAAAAAAAATAAGGATGGGTCCAAAATGGACCCATCCTTATTTTTTTTAATTCCCTTGGTCATTCTCCGTTAATTCTTCCACCTTGGAAGGCTTCCAGCCCTCGCCATCAACCCAATCGATGTAAACACGATATGCCTTTTTATCTTCCTTGGATGAAACGGTCGCAATTGAGCTGTTAGGATCATGATTATTGTTTCCGATACGCCATACCGTCATATTTCCACGGTCAATCCCAGTTGCATATGAAATGGCGTTCAGCATTTCCTGCCAGTCAACGGAGTTTGAATCATAATCAGCCGCATGCTCCCCTGTTTGTGAAGTCCCAACAGGCTTCCATTCAGGATTTTCAATTGTTTGTTTTACGTTGTCTGTACTCCCGCCTTCTGTAACAACCGGTGCTGCTGAATCATCAGGCTGCTCGGAAGCTGTTTCTTCACTGTCAGTACTTTGATTATCTTCACTCGTTTGAGTTTGGCTGTCACTAGCTTCTGTACTGTTATCAGAAGTACTTTGCTTATCTTTCTTTGAATGCTGTGTATGTTTAGCTTCTTTATTGTTGTCACTCTTGGATGCAGAATTATCATTGCCGCCTGCGAAAACCGTAAAGGCAACAATAATAATTAAGAGCAGAACAATTGCAATCAAACTGTTCAGCAGTATGTTGGTTTTCTTTCGTTTAGCCCGGTATCCTGAACGCGAGCTATTTTTAAAATCGTTATTCAAATCTACCCCTCCAAAAAATAAGGATGTCAACATTCTAACATGAGTTTAGTAAAACATGAAGGAATATATCACTATTCATTGAGTTGGGTGTCATTATTGTCCGTTATCTTTTTGATAAAGCCACTTTACCATATCAGCATAAAGCTGGTTGATTCCCCCCTCGTTATCAAACACATCCATATTGACAGCAACTAGTGCATAACGAGGATTTTGGTAGGGAAAATAACCGGCAAACCACTTGTTATGCAGCTGTTTCCCATCTTTATACTTTCCCGTTTCTGCAGTTCCTGATTTGCCGGCAACTTCGTAGGGAAGGCTCTGGAACCAACGGCCGGTTCCATGTTCATTGATAACAACCTCTCTAAGAAGCTTTTGGAGCTTCATAGCAGTATAAGGAGCAATCGTGTCTCCTGGTATTGCCTTATTATCAAATTCCGTCATCGTTGTTTTATTTTTATATTCAATTTTGGAAACAGCTTTGACCATTTCCTTTTTTCCGCCTCTTGCTATCGTAGCCATCATGCTGGCAACAGCTAATGGGATGCCCTCACCTCATGCTGGCCAATTCCTGACATGGCCACAAAATTGTTGTCTTTTCTTGTTTCAGTCGATAAAAAAACTCTTCCTTTTTCCTCATCCATCAGCTGTTTGAAATTTTCTGTGTGATAAACATTTCCATGCCAGCCAACTGGACCTGTTAAGGATAATTTAGCAGCATAATCCTCCAGTATTCCTGGGTCAATATCTTTTAATTCTACTGCCAGCTGGCCAAAGGCATGATTACAGCTCCTTGCAAAACTATCCTCAAAATTTAGCATGCCGTAGTTATATTTTAAATCTGGCTTTCCATTAATCTTTTTGCTACAGTCAAATCTTCTGGAAGGATTATCAAGATTATGGTCAATTGCCGCAGCTGCCACGACTGTTTTAAAGACAGAGCCCATAATTTGCTGCTTTAACATCAAATTTGTTATTCCTGCACCATTATATGGATTCTTCTTTTGGATCAATGGCCGTGAAACCATTGCAAGGATACTGCTGTCCTCTATGTCAAGAAGGACCAATCCGCCCTTTTTTATCCCATATTCATCAGCAAGTTCCTCTGCTTTTCGCTGTGCATCGAGGTCGATTGTCGTTTTAATATTGACTGGATAAAAAGGATTCGCTGGATCAACATAGCGCACATTTACTCCAAATAGCGGTGCACCATCGCCATCTACATGATAAACTAGCTTAGATTTCCCTTCAGGAAGAAGAAACTCATCAAAGCTTTCTTGAAGCCCGGATATTCCAATCAGTGTTTGCTTGGATAATTTTTTGTCAGGATATCGGTTACTAAGTTCGTTCGGATTTTCACCAATCATGCCGATCAATTGCTCAGCAGGTATGCCAGAGCGCTCAAATTTTCTTTCTACTGCAAAAACTCCTGGTATTTTTAATTCGTTTATTTGCTCTGTTTGGGAAACAGACAGTTCGAGTGGATGAGGGTCACCAAAGGAGAATGGATTATTTGCTTTATTGACGGCTTCTGCCAGTTCACTTCTTGAAACGCCTATTATTTCTGCCACTGCCCCCTCATTCCATTTTATTTTTTTCAAAAAAGGAAAAAGGACTAGGACCCGTAATTTTTTATGTGTCAGCAATTCACCATTTCTGTCCAGGAAATCTCCACGCCCATTATCGATTACCAGCTCCTGTGTCCTTTGCCTTACACTTTCTTCGAGAAGGTTTATATTTCTAGATGTAAATGTTTCTGTTTCAACCAATTGAATTTGAATAAGCCTGGCCAATAGTAAGGAAAACCCTATAAAAGAAAACACCAGCCACCCAATAGCCCTTTTTCTCCACATAAAAACACCTCGTCAAAAGTGTTGACGAGGTTGCCTTTTTCAAACTTATAGAGCCAAAAATAAAAGCGCTCACAAAAAATGAGCGCATTTCCATTATTTAATAGAGGTAATTCGAACGCTCATTTCTCCGCCTGGAGTCTGTACAGAAACTTCGTCTCCAACCTTTTTACCCATGAGGCTCTTAGCAATCGGTGAATCATTGGAAATTTTCCCTTCAAATGGGTCTGCTTCCGCACTTCCGACAATTGTATATGTTTCTTCGTCGCCATTCGGAAGTTCAACGAAGGTAACAGAGCTGCCAAGTGAAACGGCATCGCTTGCCATATCGCCCTCTGCTATGATTTTTGCATTTCTGACCATATTTTCAAGCGTTGTAATGCGGCCTTCCACAAATGCCTGCTCTTCTTTAGCAGAATCATATTCAGAGTTCTCCGATAAGTCACCGAAGCTTCTCGCGATTTTAATACGCTCAACTACTTCTTTTCGTTTAACAGATTTTAAATGCTCCAATTCCTGTACAAGTTTATCTTTACCTGCCTGTGTCATTGGAAATACTTTTTCTGTAGCCAAAACCATTCACTCCTTCTAGTCTTCACAATCCCCCAACAGACTGTGTTAAGTTATGTAGCCCCCATAAAGGCATAAATACATAGGAGCGCGTCCTTTTAAAGGGCGCGCAATAATAAAGTTTATGAAAAAGGCAATGTTATAATTCTTTCTTTCATTTGCTATTGTTTCATAAAATTGACTTTTGTTCAAGAATTGTTTGAATTTTTGTGACCATTAAATCGATGGCAACATGGTTGTGGCCGCCCTCAGGAATGATAATATCAGCATAACGCTTTGTAGGCTCGATAAATTGGTTATGCATGGGACGAACAACATTAACATATTGTTCAATGACAGAATCCATTGTGCGTCCGCGTTCTTTAATATCACGCATTAAACGTCGGATGATCCGCAGGTCTCCGTCAGTATCCACGTATAATTTAATATCCATTAAGTCACGAAGACGCTCATCTTCAAGGATTAAAATACCTTCAAGAATAATAACATCCTTCGGGTCAACTGGAATAATTTCATCAGAACGGGTATGGACTGAATAGTCATATACTGGCTTGTCAATCGCTTCATAACGGAGCAGCTTTTCAATATGCTCAATCATCAAATCATTATCAAACGCTAAAGGATGGTCATAATTTGTCTTCAGACGCTCTTCAAAAGGAAGGGTGCTCTGATCCTTATAATAATAGTCCTGCTCTAAAATTAAAATAGAATGACCTTTAAAGCTCTCGTATATTGCTTTTGTAACACTTGTCTTTCCTGAGCCGGATCCTCCGGCGACACCAATAACAACGGGTTTGCGTTCCATTCTAGTTCTCCTTCCGCATCATGTTGTTAGGGTAAACCGGCTTGTCCAACTTGAATTGTACAATTTGAAGCGGATGGCGTGCTACATCCAGTTCATTACCTTTTTCATCCCAAATTTTATCAATAACATGAGTAAAGTTTTCTATTTCCGGACCAAAGAATTCTACTTCCTGGCCAGGTTTAAAGTTATTCCTTTGCTGCAGTGTAACCATTTGAGTTTCCTTATTGTAATCCAATACAAGTCCGGCAAAATCAAAAGTAGTCTTTTTGCTATGATTGCCAAACATTTGCTCTTTATACCCTGGAATTCCTTCAAAGAAGGCAGGAGCTGTTTCACGATTTGCGCA